>JAITAG010000061.1 GCA_031284265.1 Puniceicoccales bacterium
AATCAATATTTTTCCAAAAATGTTTCCCTTCCCGTAAGCAAACTCCCATCGACCAGTCCCGCAAATGCAACCTGCAGCTTCGAAAGATTGATCCACCATTGGAGTATGATGAAACCGTATTTAAACTGAAAATTTACTGCCGTCAAATACCGTTGCATGCCTTGGGGCAAAAGCTGCACGCAAGGCGTGCGGCCCTGGGACAAAGTCCTAGGGCCAAAGGAGTCGGAGACTCCTTAGCTTTTGCCCCAAAAACCGAAAGTAAATATCAAAAAATTTCCGCATTTCATATCCGAAAAAGGCGGACGATTTTGAAAATTATTTTCAAAATTTCAAATTTTCCAAATCTTTTTCTTCCAATTTTTTCGCCACATTGACCATTCCAAACGCGGAACTGCCGCCACCTTTACCCGAAAATTTTTCTGCAATTTGCTGTGCCATGTGCGCCGCATCGCAATTTTTTTCCATTCCCCTGGGCGAACAACTCACCACAATCACCGCCCCTTCCATTAAATTTCCTGCAAAAATCACGGCGTCACAGGACTCTTTTTGTAGGGCGAGCGTCCCCAGCGACCGCAAATCATTGGGATTCTCAATTTCAAAAATTCCCCGTACTTTCTTTAACCCATTTTCATGGGTTGCCCGGCGGCAAACTTCATCGAAAGTTTTCCGATTATTTTTTTCTAAAATCGCGCGCAGACGGCGCTCCGTCATATTTTTTGCCCGCTGTAACCGTTGGACTTTTATCAAAATTTCGTCATTTTTTGCGGAAAATTGCTGGGCCAATTCGTTTACAATTGTGACATGGCGGTCCACATAATCCCTTGCCCCATGGCCAACGACGGCTTCCATGCGGCGCACACCGGCGGCAATGGCACTTTCCTTTACAATTTTAAAAATTCCCAATTCGCCCGTAGAGGAAGCATGGCAGCCGCCACAAAGCTCCATGGAAATCTCACCAATGGATAAAACGCGTACCACTTCGCCATATTTCTCATTAAAATGTGCGATGCACGCCGTTGGAATCGCTTTGAAGGGCATTTCCTGAGCCCTAACGGGTAAATTTTCCATAATTGCAGCGTTGACAAAATCTTCCACGGCGAACAATTCATCCGCCGCCAGCGGCGCAAAGTGATTAAAATCGAAGCGTAATCCGCGATCGCCCACGTAGGAACCGCATTGCCTAACGCGATCGCCTAGGATTTTTCGCAACGCCCCATGCATGAGGTGGGTCGCCGTATGGTGGCGCTGAATTTCCTTTCTCCGCAAAATATCCACAGTCAAAACAACTTTTTCACCGGGAATTAGCTCGACATTGGGCGGAATTTTATGCAAAAATATTCCCTGTGCGCTGCGCAGCGTATCGCCGATGGGAATCACCTGTCCCCGGTGAAATAGCGTTCCCGAATCCCCGACTTCACCGCCCATTTCGCCGTAGAATGGTGTCCGATCGAAGGCGATAAAAGTCGCATCTTCCCTCGGAATAATTTGTAAAACTTTCGCCTCAATGCCCCCAAGCTGTTCGTAGCCAACGAACTGCGTCGCCCCATCTAATATTTCATCGGCAACGGTAATCCGTGATTTTTTCTGGGCATTGCGCGCCCGCTCCCGCTGCATTTCCAATTCATCCTGGAAAGCTTTTTCATCAATTTTTAACTTTCGTTCCTTCGCCATCAGCTGCGTCAGGTCAAAGGGAAAGCCGTAGGTATCGTAGAGCGTAAAGGCATCGCGGCCGCTGACTTCACCATTTTGGGCCTGGAAAAAAATGTCCTCCAGCAGTAAAATCCCCCGCTCGAGCGTTTTTTCAAACATGGCTTCCTCGGCGGCGATGGTCTCGAGAACGATCCTAGCATTGAGTTGCAATTCAGGAAAAGTTGCAGCCATTTGCCCCATGATCGTCTCCGCCAGAGTTGCAAAGTGTCCGGCGGGAAACTGTAAACGTTTTGCAAAAATAATCGCGCGCCGCAAAATTCGCCGCAAAACATAGTGGCGCCCTTCATTTCCCGGCAAAATTCCGTCCCCAATCGCAAAGGTTAGAGCCCGAATGTGATCCGCGATAACCCGAAATGCAAAGTCGATCTTCTCCTGATCGGACATGGATTCGCGGGTTGCCGCAACGGTTCCGCGGTAAATTTTTCCGCATAGGGCAGTAATTTTGTTAAAAATATGGGTAAATAAATCGCTTTCATAGTTGGAGGGCAATTGGGAAAAATTGGAAAAATTGTCCGTTGTCTCTATAATTCCGGCCACGCGCTCCAGGCCCATTCCCGTATCGACGTGCTTGTTCCTAAGCGGGGCAAAAGTACCGTCCGCCTGGGCATTGAACTGCATGAAAACGAGGTTCCAAATTTCCATGCAAAGGGGCGAATCGCGGTTGACCAGTCGCCCCCGGCTATCGCCCTTTTCCGTTAAATCGATGTGAATTTCCGAACATGGACCGCAGGGACCCGTATCGCCCATCATCCAAAAATTTTCCTTTTTACCAAATTTTAAAATATGTTCCGCCGCATCCAATCCTTCTTCTTTAAAAATACGCTCCCAGTAATCGTAGGCTTCCCGATCAAATTCCGCGGGATCGCCCCCATTCGGTGAATAGACGGTAACATACAGGCGCTCCTTGGGAAAATGCCAAACTTTCGCTAGAAGTTCCCAGGCAAATGCGATCGCCTCGCCCTTGAAATAGTCGCCAAAGGACCAGTTACCCAGCATTTCAAAAAACGTATGGTGGTACGTGTCGAAGCCAACGTCCTCCAAATCGTTGTGTTTGCCGCCCGCACGGATGCACTTTTGCGTATCCGCGGCACGGGAAAATTGAATCGCCCGCTCCCCCAGTAGGATCGGAACGAATTGATTCATGCCCGCATTGGTAAATAGCAAATTGGGAGACTCCGGCAGTAGCGATGCCGATGGAACAATTTTGTGTCCCTTTTCCCTGAAAAAATCTAAAAAACTCTGTCTTAACTCCGTTGAATTCATGTTATTTTCACACTCCATTTTCTCTCCCCACCGCATACTTTGGCTCCATATTTTTTTTCATAAAACTCAGTTCCATCGCATTCATGCAATTTCCACGTCCCTGCCGTAATCCACTCCCCCAATGCCAAAACCAAATAATCGTAAAAAATCCTGGTAATAGCCCCCAAAATCCGATAGCTCCCGTAGATTTTCCGTCGAAATTCTAGGCCAAATGGCCATTACTTCCCGCTGCACATCGTCCCGCATTTCCAAATTATCGAGGCGAATCCGACCCAATTCGTCGCGGTTAGCATCAAAATATGAGGAAAATAGGCGATGCATTTGCTCGATACAACCCTCGTGAATCCCCTTCTCCTCCATAATTTTAAACAGTATTGAATTGTAAAGTGGCACCACCGGTATGGCCGAACTCGCCTGGGTAACGACTGCCTTATTCACTGAAATTGTTGCCTGGCCTTGTAAGCTTTTTAACTTATTTTGAATATTTTTCGCAGATTGCTCCAGATGATCCTTGGCCCTACCGATCGTTCCATGGGCGTAAATCGGCCACGTCACCTCAGGACCGATGTAGGAATAGGCGCAAGTTTTTACATTTTCCGCCAAAACATCCGCCGCCAATAATTGATCCATCCAGCGCTCCCAATCCTCGCCTCCCATAACCCTACGGGTCGCTTCGATTTCCTCCTCCGTCGCCGGATCAATGGAAATTTCTAAAACCTGTTCCGTATCCGTGTTGACCGTTTTTCCTAAAAAAGTAGAACCAATCGGCTTCAACACAGACTTGTAAACTTCGCCCGAAACGGGATCTGTCCGCCGCGGCGACGCCAAACTGTATATGATACAATCCACTTTGCCCAATTTTTGACGGACTAGGGCAATTGCTTCCCGCTTGATTTCATCGGAAAATGCATCGCCATTGATACTTTCCGAAATTCGTCCCTCCGCCCTGGAATATTCATCCAAAGCACGGCCATTGTAAAATCCAGCCGTGGCCAGTTTTCCGTCCATTTCCGGACGTTCGAAGTAAATTCCAATCGTAGCCGCCTTACACCCAAACGATGCCACGATGCGACTCGCCAAACCATAGCCCGTCGAAGACCCAATGATGAGTACTTTTTTCGGGGAATTGGCAATTTCACCGCGGGCCTTTACGTAATTAATCTGCTCCAGGACATTTTGTTTACATCCCTCCGGATGCGCAGTAACACAAATAAAACCGCGGACCTTTGGCCTTATAATCATGGATAGTCTCCTAGGAAGTTTTTTCGCCTATTCAAATTTATTTTTAGTAAAAACAAAGCAACCTAGATAACTCCGCAAGGAGTCGCAGATTCCTTGACCTCGTCTTGCGGCCCAGTCAGGCGAAAATTTCGCCTGGCTGGACCGCTGTCAAAAATTAGCCCGGCGCGAAGCGCCGGGCTAATTTAAACTTTTATTTTCTTTGGCCGAGCTGATGCGCAACGCGCATCAGCTCGGCCAAAAAGTTGTCACACCCGCGGCGAAGCCGTGGGTGTGGCCTTCGGCCCTTCGGGCCTGTGCCCCGGGAGTTGTCCGGGGCACAGGCTCGATCTCCAGGTCCAGGAGATGGATCCCTTGGTTGGAGTCCAAGGGCGAGTAGCCTTTGAGTAGGTCATATTTAGGATTTATTTATAGGGCTGTAATTATTTCATTGGCAAAGGGTGATAAATTGTTTAATCTCTTTCTTCAGAAGGTAAAAGAATCGAGGTAAAGCATGATTGGAAAAATTTTGAAATTATTTTCAGGGCGTCATTATAAAAAATTTCTAAAAAAATGTCAGCCTAAAATTAAAGCCATCTATAGTTACGAAACGGAATATAAGGGGCTTGAAGAGTCACAGTTGTACGACAAAACAATGGAGTTTATGGGGCGCTATCAACGGGGAGAGTCTTTGGATAGCCTGCTTCCGGAAGCTTTCGCCCTCGTTAAAGAAGGTGCACGGCGCTTATTTGGGCGTACCATCGAGGTCTGTGGCCACGAAATTGAGTGGAATATGATCCATTACGACGTCCAACTCATCGGCGGTATTGCACTCCACGAAAATCGTATCGCGGAAATGGCCACCGGTGAAGGTAAAACCCTTGTCGCGACCCTGCCGCTCTACCTCAATGCCCTGACCGGACGTAATTGCCAATTGGCTACGGTCAACGATTACCTCGCTCGCCGCGATTCCGAATGGATGGGCTACTTGTATAATTTACTGGGTCTCTCCGTGGGTTGTATTCAGAGCGGTATGGATTCCGACGAGCGTCATGAACAGTACACTTGCAATATTACCTATGGTACATCTTCCGAATTTGGTTTTGATTATTTGCGCGATAATGGTTTAGCATCCTCAGTGGAAGAACAAGTACAAAAAGATCACTACTTTTGCATCGTCGACGAGATCGATTCGATCCTAATTGATGAGGCGCGAACCCCACTCATTATCTCCGGACCCAGCTTCGAAGAATCCGAAGCACCTTATCTCGAAATTAAACCCCTTGTGGGAAAAGTCATCACCCTTCAGCAAGCGATGTGCAATAAATTGATCGACGAGGCAAGAGATCTACTCGATACGGATCCGCAGAGCGAAAATGCCTACAAAAAATTATGGAAAGTCAAACAGGGGATGCCCAAAAATCGCCAATTCATGCGCCTTCTGGAAAATGGTACCTATGCGAAAAAACTCGATAAGTTTGACCTGGAAATTGGTGCCGATATCAACCGCGAAATGCGTACGGAACTCAAGGAAGAAGTTTATTTTACCATCGATGAAAAAGGCCATCAGGTCGACCTATCCGAAATTGGCCGCACAGCACTTTATCCCGAAGATCCCGATGCATTCGTTTTACCCGATTTACCGGCAATTTATTCCGAAATCGATGGCAATTATGAAATCAATCCGGAAGAAAAATTGTTCAAAAAACAGGCCGCCGAAGCCGTATTTATTGAAAAAAGTGAAAAAATTCACTGCCTACATCAGTTGTTGCGCGCCTATAGCTTATACAACCGCGATGAGGAATACGTCATTCAGGACGGAAAGGTGATCATCGTCGATGAAAATACGGGGCGGGCTATGCCGGGACGCCGTTGGAGCGAGGGACTACATCAGGCGGTAGAAGCGAAGGAAGGCGTAAAGGTGGAGAAGGAATCGAAAACTTATGCGACCATTACGATCCAAAATTATTTCCGCATGTATGAAAAACTAGCTGGTATGACGGGAACTGCCGAAACGGAGGCTCAAGAGTTTTACGACATATACAAACTAAACGTAATGGCCATTCCAACTAATTGTCCCTGCCGCCGCATCGACCACAATGATGTCATCTATAAGACGCGGCGGGAAAAGTATGCAGCGGTTCTGGAAACGATTAAGGAGGCCCATCAAAAGCAACAACCCGTACTCGTGGGAACGGCTTCCGTAGAAGCGTCGGAACTCCTCAGTCGCATGCTGAGGTTGGAAAAAATTAAGCACACCGTTTTAAATGCAAAATTCCATGAAAAAGAGGCGGAAATCGTTGCCAATGCGGGACAATTGGGCGCAGTAACCATTTCGACCAATATGGCAGGTCGCGGTACGGATATTCGTCTCGGCAAAGGGGTTGCGGAACTCGGCGGCCTATTCGTCATTGGGACGGAACGCCACGAGTCGCGACGTGTCGACCGACAGCTGCGTGGACGTTGTGCGCGCCAAGGTGATCCGGGTGTTTCCCGTTTTTTCATTTCGCTGGAAGATAATTTGATGCGTTTATTTGCGGGTTCGGGACCGATGGCGGCAATTTTAGACCGCAATTTCCAAGAAGGTGATGTGTTGGAACATCCCTTACTTAACCGCTCCATCGAATCGGCGCAGAAAAAAGTCGAAGCATATAATTATTCCGTACGCCGTCGACTTTTGCAATATGACGATGTTTTGAACAAACAGCGCGAAATTATTTATAACATGCGCAATCAGGTTTTGGCTGCGGAAGATATTAGGGCTTTACTCTTTGCTATGATCGAGGACGAAATTACGGCTCAGTTTTCCGCTTGCCTACTGACTAAAAAAGATCATTTTGGCGATAATCCGGGATTCGATTTGGTGATCAGTTCTTTCAACATTTATTTTCCGATTGCGCTGAAGCGAGAGGATTTGGAGCCTTTCGACGATGTTAAAGCCGCAGTTAATTTTGTCATGGAAAAGATTAGATCGGCCTACGCCGTGAAAATTAATGTGGAAGAATCGGATTTTCTGAGCGAGATGGAGCAGTACGTTATGTTGAGTTCCATCGATCACAATTGGCAAGACCATCTCACCGAAATGGAAGAGTTGCGCCGCAGTGTAGGTTTGCGCGGCTACGGCCAAAAGGATCCTCTCGACGAGTACAAACATGAAGCCTTCAGTTTCTTTGAAATATTACTTTCGCAGATTCGCCGGAGCATCTGTTCCAAGATATTCCGCATGGCTTCGAGTAACCATTCGCTGGGCCTGATGGTCGAACATCTCATGGAAGACGAAAATTTATTGGGAGGTAAACTTAGAAAAAATAAAAAAGATGGTGACAATATCATGAATTTATCATTTGATCACAGCGATGAATAATTTCAGTGACTGTTGTTCATTTTGTGGAAAATATCAGGGACTCGTGCGAAAGCTAATTGCGGGGCCTAATGGTATATTTATCTGTGATCGCTGCGTTGAAATCTGTTCCGCTGCTCTATCCCGCGAGACGGTTGGCCCAAAGAAATTTTACGGCGAAAAGCGGTCTTTCCCGGAAAACATATCCGAAGGAGGGCAGGGGAAAGAAGCATCCTTTTCTTTTAGGTGTACGATACCATCGGCGATGAAAAAATTTTTAGATGAATATGTTATCGGTCAGGAGTACGCTAAAAAGGTACTTTCCGTAGCGGTTTACAACCACTATAAGCGGCTCGTTTCGGCGGGCATTATTGCCGGACAGGACCTTCTACAAACACAAGCGGTCAACGATGATGTCGAAATTGAAAAAAGTAATATCCTTCTCATTGGACCTACGGGTAGCGGTAAAACACTTTTAGCGAAAACGCTAGCGCGGGCATTGGACGTTCCCTTTGCGATTGCCGATGCGACGACGCTAACCGAAGCAGGGTACGTGGGCGAAGACGTGGAAAATATTATTCTCCGCCTGCTACAAAATGCTGATTACGACATTAAAAAGGCCGAATGCGGCATGGTTTACATCGATGAAATCGATAAAATCGCGCGCAAAACGGAAAATGTTTCCATTTCGCGAGATGTATCCGGCGAAGGAGTACAGCAGGCGCTTCTCAAAATTTTAGAGGGAACAATTTGTAACGTTCCCCCAAAAGGAGGTCGTAAACATCCCGAGGAGGACTACATCAAAATTAATACGGAAAATATCCTGTTCATTTGCGGGGGAGCCTTTGCGGATTTAGATAAGATTGTGAAGGATCGCGTGGGAAAAAAGATTTTGGGTTTTAATGCCGAGTTGCGCAATACGGACCATGGGGAGGAAAACATTCTCCGTCAGGTGCAACCGGAAGATTTGGTCCATTTCGGTTTAATCCCTGAGTTTATCGGCCGATTGCCAGTAATTTCGGTTCTCGACGAACTTCGTGAAGAGGATTTGATTCACGTTCTAACATGTACACGCAACGCGCTGGTCAAGCAGTATCAAAAGCTACTATCCTGGGATGGAGCTGAGCTAGAAGTCACATCGGAGGCGGTTCGCGAGATTGCGAAAATTGCATTGGAAAGAAAGACCGGAGCACGGGCACTGCGTTCGATTATGGAAGATCTGATGATCGACACGATGTATGCGCTCCCGGACCAAAAAGATAAGGAGCATATAGTGATTGACGAACATGCTGTGCAGAAAATTAGGAAATCACTGGCAAAGGCCTAGGGTAAGTATTTTTATATTTTCCATTTGTCATTCTCTTTACGGAGAATATGCTTTTAGCTGGGATAGTCAGATCGAAGCAATTCAGGTATTGGCATCCTCCGGGAATTCATACGAAGCGGAAGAGGCCGGAAAAGTTTTACTAAGTGGGCTCGAAGAAGGGCAGGTCGTTTTCTTATTGGAGCTTTTGGGTGAAATTTGTCTCCGAAATAAGCGCTATCGCCAGACGGCAGATTATTATTTGCGGGCGAGTAAATCGACTGGCGATGAAAAGGAAACTTTACGCCATTTAATTAGGGCAGCCGATGCGTACTATCAAAATGGGGATTACGATTTAGCGGCAGCGATCTACGATGAGCGGTATCGCCGAGATGGGGATGAGGAAGTTTTATTTCGCTATGGGTGTGCACTGTTGCATAGTGAAAACTTCGAAAAACTGGAACAGGTAACCTTTAAGGACGAGCGTCTACGGGCACGTTTCGATTGGAATCGTGCGGCATACTGGAATCGTAGGGGAGACTTTGAGCATTCTTTACACTATTTGGAACCGTGGATTCAGCGGGGTATCCGCGAAATAAAGTACTATTATTTTTACGCCCAGATGCAATATCGCCTGGGGCGGATCAATGAAGCTTTGCGGACCATTGCCCTGGGAAAAGTGATGGGCTATCACGGTATAACGGCGGAAACGACACCACTATGGATATTGCAGATGCGGTTGGACTGGGAACAAAGATATTTCGAGAGCGCACGGAAGGTAGAAGAGGCGTTACGGGAACGGGGTGAGTTAGTAAAAATTTTACTGGCAAAGGTTTGTGGATTGCGAAAGTTAGGGGATCGGGCGATGGCATGGGCGGTATTGGAGGAACTAACGGTATTGGAGAAAGGGGTAGCGGAATTTTTACGCGGCGAGATTTACATTGATGAGGGAAATTTTTCGAAGGGTTTGGAATGTTTTCGTTTAGCGAGTAATTTAGGAGGAGGGATACGTTATGCGGCGCGGTATTGGGAAGGGAAAGTGGAGGCTTATCTTGGGAATTTTCGGAAAGCGGCGGCAATTTACGAGCAACTTTTGAATGAGGTTACCGCCGATGGGGAAGGGGGAAATATTCAAGAATTTTTAAAAAACATTCTCGAACGCACGTATTCAGCGATCAGCCACTCGACCTTTCAGAATGCTTAGAATCTTAAGTATAAAATAAAAAACAGGTTTAGATCTATTCCAATACAGGATTGAAGGCCTTCATTAGGGTTGTAAGTTCCTGGTCGTTAAGGTTGTCATTACTACATTCCTTTAACGTTTTTCTGATTGCATCCAACATGTTTTTACTCAAGTTCATTGAACTGTCTGGATTATACCGTTTGTGCAATAATTCCGCAAAATTTGCTACTAATATTTCTTTTTCATCTTGTGAAGCGAACAATATTTCTGCAAATTGTTTCTGTAAGGGTTGAAGATTGTCCATGAATTCTTCATTGAATTTTTCATTTATTTCACCTCCTTCAGTCCACTTTGAGTTAGTTAATGATAGTGGTGGCCATGGATCAGGAATCGTGTTATTGGTTTCAATCTCATCAAGTATCTTCCTTGCTTCCTGTAGATGAGGATAATGTGACATCTCCAATGATTTTCCTTTTTCATGGGCGCGTTTTTGGGAATATTGAAACATTATTTCATGATCTTCTATGACTTTCCTTGCTCCAGCGTAAAGTATTTGTACATTAGGATCGTTAGCTCCGCCGGGCAATTGGGATACTTCATATACATATTTCAACGCTTCCATGGCACATTTTCGCAAACCGGACATTTCATATGTTGCCCAATTTTGCTTGAAATCTTCCGGATTAAAAATTCTAAGCAAATAATCAGGCGCTGGTTTATAAGCTGTACCTGAAACAGGAGCGGGTACAAAAGCAGGCACCGATGGCGGTGGCGCAGATACAGAATCTGTAGGATCAGGAACGGGCGCCGATGACGGTGGCACAGCATTTGCAACCGGAACTCTTGGAGTTGATGCTGGTAATTGGGGAGTGGGCGTTGGCGTAGTTCCTGCCGCTGCATTTTGTAAATATTGGGCAAGTTCTTTTTGTTTATTTTGATCATTCCCCAAAGCCGCTTTGAGTAATTCGGGATCACATTTCATAAAAGCAACGTAAACGCGATTCCGTATCACCGGATTTTCTTCTTTAAGAAGGCATTGAATCTGTTTATTATTGCCACATGCTTTTTGTATTGTGATATCCAGTCGCGCATTGGACATTGTTCCAAGTGATACTTGCCTGGTAACGGGTCCATTTTCCATACTAATCTTGATGCCATCATTGACGGCTTCTGGATTAGCATTTTTAATGCTTCGCATCAATTTTTCAATGGATATTGCATTCCCATTCTTTTCGATGACGCCTAAATTAACGGCAAGATCTTCGATGGCCTTGAAGGCGTTGTTGCTTTTTATTGTCATATCTCCCATAACGAATCCTTTTCTTTAAATTAAATCTAAAACACAATATATTATAAAATAATCAAGAAAAACTAATCATCTAGGGTGTATTAATATCTTTGATACCTTTAAAGTCGCCTCGTTGAAAGAAATCTTCAATACTAGCCGGTTTTGATTTCGGTGGAGTTTCTGAGGGAGGAAGTGGCGGCGGCGGTGTTTCTGGTTTTATAGATTCTTCTAGTGTTTTTTTAGGAGGCTGCGTTGTTTTTTCTTCAACGGCTTTTTTAAAGGGAATTGAAGTTTCCTCCTGAAGAATATTGAGATTAGGCAGATCAATTTTTGCAAATAATTCCTTTTGCTTTGCCCGTATGTTGGCTAAAAGCTCTGCCGTAAATGCCAATGGATTATTGGGAACTTGGAATGTTTTATTTTGACCGTATACGGCAAGTACTTCATTTATCGTACCGATCATTTGTTGTTTTTCATTTTCATTCAGGCCATTGGCATGATGAAAGATCATATGCGCATAGCTTAGGCCCTGTAATGCCGTACGATTTTCTTTAAATGGAGTGTTTGACAATTGTTCGGTATAATTTTTCAGTATATTATCTTTTTCAGGAGGCTTACAATGAGCTTGAACGGTATTGCCATTACTGATAGTAGAAGTGATAATGGCGATATTAATGACTTGTTTTAATCCATTAAAATTATTTAAAATATTTTGTGCTTTTCCGGGAGGTGTGGTATTTTGCATAGATTTCACCATACCGGCGATGAATTTTATGGCACGTTCTCCGGTTTCTGGAGAGCAATCGGAGATTAGGTCATTGATTAATTTTTCTATCGCTTTTCGATCAAGGTTACATACCTTTCGTATGTGTGTGAGCGCTTGATTAACATCTTCATCCCGTAGGGTAGTGATATCGCACCATATTCCCTCCCATGGTTCAACAGTGGGTTTATTGTCCGTAGTATTCGTTATGGCTCCTAGAGCGTTTGTCGTACCGGTTGTATCTGTTTTTACGGTGGTATCTGTTTTTGCAGGGGTATCTGTTTTTACGGTGATATCCGTTTTTACAGGTGGAGCCGTTTTTACAGAGATATCCGTTTTTACAGGGGTAGCATGGGGAGTATAGTTTTGGAGAAGCTGTTGAAAGTAACCAGGATTATTAATTTCTTCATCGGTTGCATCGGCTGCTTTTTGTAAAAATTCGCCCAATTTGCCATTTTTGATAATGTTATCACGTAAATCCTGGGGACATTTTAGGAAAGCGATCAAGGCGCGAGCTTGTTGGGATTCATCGCCATCGGATTTTAGGAATTTGGGGGGATTTCCGGCGCACATTTGGACCATACAGCTGAGAAGCGTGTTACAGTTTCTGGCATTGATTTCGCCCATATCGATAGGGGAGTTGAATTTTTTCCCTTGAATTTTTCCATTAACAGCCCGAGGATCGGCTTGGGTTATGCGTTCCAACAGAGTACCCGATGGTATTCTAGAATTTCCCTGTATTTTGTTTAAAATATCATTGACTTGACGATTGAAATTGACTAGATTCACACCATCCATAGATTTTATGAGATATAATAAAAAGAAAAAGAAAAGCAAATAGATTTTAAGCTGTCCAAGGGTTGCGCGCCATTAGAATCCCCGCTAGGGGATATCATTGCCTAGCGGGGATTTCGGGTCGTAGTTCCTGATATTAGCCGGGACTACGGCCCGGATGGCCGAAGGTTAGCCCGCGGCGAAGTCTCGGGCGAGTCGATTTTTTGGCCGAGGCGCTGCGCAGTGTCTCGGCCAATGAAAATTTCACCTCTACGGCCAAGCCAGTGGAAATTTTCGCCTGGCTGGGCTGCAAAAAGATGTCAAGGAGTCCACGACTCATTGCGGGATACGGGGCGGAGCCCCTCCGGTTACGAAGCGGTTTTGTTGGTGAAAAGGGTTTTGATTAGAACTTCGAGAACATCTATTTCTTCCTCTTCATGGGTTGCTTGGGGGAATGGTATACAATTATTATCATGGGGCAGAGTTAGAATGTCTTCTGAGGTTTCCAATTGACCTTTGAGTGCTTCGTCCAGGGTGATAAAGACGATAGTTTTTCCGTCTCGTTTAGCCAGGGGCAACAGTGACGATTCATTATCCAATGGCTGATATATTTCGTTAACTTTGAGTGCATTGGATAAGGCGATAAGCATATCGGCATCCTTTTCTTGTATGGCCTGAGCTACGACCTGGGAGAGGACTATTTTTAAGAATGTTGGACTTTCATCGTGAATGGCCTCGATCAGTCTTGCTAAAATGTCGCAATCGTCATCTATCATTGATGATTTAGTTCATGCATTATTAGAATTTTTGTCAACGTCATTTTTAGTCAAAGGGTTAGCTATTTTTTATTATGTGAGGAATTTTTCATGGATATGGAAAAATTCCATTTCAAATGAAATTATTTCGATTAAATGAAATTTTTTTCGTTTTAAAATGGAAAATTTCCATTTTGGAATCAATTTTCTACTAGAAGTAGAAAATTGCGAACAAATTTCACTTGTAGTAGAAAAATTTCGAAAACTAACAGGAAAGTAGAAAATTTCCACTTTTGATAGAATTTTTCTATTTTCAGTAAACTTTTTTCGACGGAATGAAATTTTTCCATTTTTAGTAGAATTATTTCGGCTGAGTGGAATTATTCCATTTTCGGTAGAATTTCTCCACTTTCGGTGAACTTTTTTCGATTAAATGAAAATTTTCCATTTAAAATGGAAAATTTTCGCCTTAAAATCCATTTCATGTGCAAAAATGGGGGTTGCATGTTTGCAATCCCCATTGCCCATGTCTGAAATAAATCTTCTTTTTCGTGGATATATTGCTAATTTTTATTAAAAAGTGTCGCCTTCGTCAGCACTTTCTGATTCTTGAAATTCTGGTAAACATTGCTTTGCTATGGTGTCAATTTCATTATCTTTTAAATCGATCCCATTGTCAGCACAATATGCTTTCAAGTTTGCTTTCGTTGCTTCAAGTGCTTCGTTATACTCATCTTTACTCTCTGTTTCGTCACCTACGGTTCCGCAAGTTTGTTGCATAGCTTCGCCGAGCCTCTTAATTGCTTCACTTCTTGCATTGGAATTTTCTGGAGCATCTTGTACATTCTTAAATAGTCCTTCATTGGGTTGGAATTGTTCCTTCGTCGCCACTACTGGATTCTCGTTGTAATAAAACTCATTTTCATAAAATTTTTCTACCTTTAGCTCATTGCGATTCCGCTGGATCGAGTTCTTTCCTAAGGGGGAAATATTGGGATTTTCTGCTGAAGCTCCTAAGATTGTTTTTTCTAATTCATGCATTTCTTGCGCAATATCTCGAGATAGCTTTTCGAATCCGCTCGTAGTCAATACATTTTCTTGATCCTGTAATTGTCCCCCAAGATCAATTAACCTTTGTCTACTCTTTTCTATTTGTTCTCTCAATACTGCGGTCATCGGATCGTCTTTCCATGTTGGATTTTTTTCGATCTGTAATAATAGATCTTCTGCTTTTTTTATTTCCCCTGCCAAACCCTTTCCGCCGATTAACCTCTCTTTCATTTTTCCTCCTCTTGCGGTCGTTGGGGTGAATGTTGCTGCAGGTCCAGTTGCTGCTGCGGGTCCGGCTACTGCGGGTTTGAACCCGGTGTTAACCTCATTCACCTTTGCATCCAATGCCGTTTTTTTGCCCTGAATTATGGCATTGTTTTCAATTTCCTGAAACCGAAGTTTTAATACATCTAACTCTTTTTGTTCGTTCGGATTTAGTGTCCTAGATTCAAGATTTTCTAAATAAATTTTGGCCTTTGCATATTCCGCTGCCAACTTTGCTTCATCTTCTGCAGACAAAGTTGCCTGCTTTAAAAGGTCATTGATTCTGGTTAATGCTGTGTTGATGGCACCTTTTACATCATCCGTCTGATTAAGAGTTGCCGGATTTATAACATTCAGCTTGTAAGCTCCTTCTTTAAATAACTCAAGATGAGTTTTCCCTGGCGGTGGCTTTGACCCTGCGCCTATCGGTGGAGCCGTCTTCGCTAGCGGCTTTGCCCCTTCTGGCGGAGCTTCGATTTCCCCTCCAATGTCAGCGACAATTTTTTCGGCTTTTTTTAGCTGAGCTTGTTGGTTAGCACTTAGATCCTTTTTTTCTCCGAGTACTTTTATTGCTTCTTTTGCGCCGGCATATAGAAATTTTATGTTAGGTTTCTTTTTAGCAGGCGTACTGCCATCGATCGGGTTTGGTAACTTAGTTGCTTTTTGAGCCAGATCCAACGCTTCCAAAGTTTCCTCTAGCAGTTTATCCGTATCTTTCGTCGCTAAATCTCCATAAAGAGACCTAGCAAGCTCTGCTATCCTTGGTGGTGGCGGCGGAGGCGGCTGTGGCGGCTTTGCCGCTTCTGGCGGGGCGGCGATTTTGGTTCCAATGTCGGTGATAATTTCATTGATTTTGCCTAGCTGACTTTGTTGCTCAGGACTTAGATCCTTTTTTTCTCCGAGTACTTTTATTGCTGCTTTTGCACGGGCATATAGAATTTTTATGTTAGGTGCATCAACAACATTCACATCACTCCCAGCGGCCTTTGGTGATTTAGTTGCTTTTTGAGCCAGATCCAACGCTTCCAAAGTTTCCTCTAGCAGTTTATCCGTATCTTTCGTCGCTAAATCTCCAGAAAGAGACTTAATAAGCTCTGCTGGCGACCTTGTTGTTGGCGGCGGCGGTTGTACTCCTACTGGCACTGCTGTGCCTGGCCCTGCTGCGCCTGGCGGTGGCGGCGGAGGAGGAGGAGGCGGCGGCGGCGGCGGTGGTGATGCGTCAGCGCCTGCTGGTGCTGGCGTTGCTGGCGCCCCTGGCACTGTTCCTGGTTCTGAATTTCCTGGCGCTGGCTTTGGTTGTGTTGTTGGCTCTAGCGCTGATGGTGTCGCTGCTGCGGCAGTTGGCTTCGCCGACGTTCCTCCAATGGCTTCTTTTAAAGGAATTGTATTGCCCTCATGGAAAACATTGAGTTTCGGAAGACTAATTTTCGTAAATACTTTACTTTGA
>JAITAG010000067.1 GCA_031284265.1 Puniceicoccales bacterium
CTGCGAAGAGCGGCGCTCCTTCCAATGGGGCGCATAGGTGTAGAGGCGATCCTTTAGAATATCGTGGTAGGTTGCCGAAAGTTCCACGGAACAAAAGCGATTCAGCAATTGGTATACCCGATGAAAGTCGTAGATCTCATAGGCATCCGTACATTGTAAAATAAGCCGTTTTAATTTTTGTAAGATCCAGCGGTCAATGGCTGTCATTTCACTTTGCTTCACCCCATGCTTCGACTCATCGAAGTCGTACAAATTGCCGAGTTGGAAGCGCAGCGCATTGCGAATGGTCCGGTACGTCCCCGCCACATGGTTCAAAATATCGTCCGAAATGGGTATGTCCGCTTTAAAATCCTCCGACGCAATCCATAGGCGAATCACATCCGCACCAAATCGATTAACATAGTCATCCGCCGTTTGCGGTTTTCCATCGCTCTTGGAAATTTTTTTTCCATCCTCACCCACGACGAATCCGTGGGTTAAAACCGTCCCGTAGGGCGCCGCCCCGCCGTTGATCACCACACTCGTCAACAGCGATGACTGAAACCAACCGCGGTGCTGATCGCTACCTTCCAAATACAAATCCGCCGGAAAGGATAAATTTTCCCATTTCTTTAAAACGGCGTAGTGGCTCACACCGGAATCGATCCAAACGTCGAGCGTATCGGTACCCTTTTTCAGTTGCTTTTTCCTAAAATTTTCCGGTAAATCGATGCCCTCTAAAATTTCTTCGGCGCTGCAATCAAACCAGAAATTGGAGCCAAATTGCCCAATTTTTTTGGCAACGGAACGAATCACCTGCGCATCCAGCAGTGCCTCTCCGTCTTCATCGAAAAATACCGGTAATGGCACACCCCAGGCGCGCTGGCGGCTGATGCACCAATCCGGACGCGTCGACAGGGAACCGCGAATGCGATTTTCTCCGTACTCCGGAATCCACTTCACCCGTGCAATGGCTTGCTGCGCATTTTCCCGCATGCCATGTTCGTCCAAGGCGATGAACCACTGGTCCATGGCGCGGAAAATAACCGGTGTTTTCGACCGCCAACAGTGTGGATACTGGTGGACGCACGGCCGCATGCCGAGCAACGCACTTTTCCTTTTCAGGCGTTCAATGACCACATCGTTGGCCGCACAGTGCCCATTCGCGTCGAGTACACTCACGCCGACCCATTCCGCCGGTATCTGGCCATCGTCCACGTAGCAGCCCCCATCGTCGATGGGACAGTAGGTCGGCAACTTGTATTTTAAACCCGTAATATAGTCCTCCAAACCGTGACCCGGTGCCGTGTGTACGCAACCCGTACCCGCATCCGTTGTCACGTAATCCGCAAAAACAATGGGACTATCGCGGTCGATAAATGGATGTTTCGCGATCAAATGCTCAAAATCGGCCCCAATAAAACGCCTTACCATTTCAAAATGTTCAAACCCACACTTGTGTACAAAATCCTGAACGAGTGCCGCCGCAACGATGAAATATTCTCCACCGATTTTTAGTAAAACGTAGTCCACCTTCGGATGAACCGCAATCGCCAAATTGGCCGGCAATGTCCAGGGCGTCGTCGTCCAAATTACAAATGAAATCTCCGATCCCGGGGGAATCGCCTGCCCTAAAAATTCTCCGAACTGCCGTCCGCCTCCTAAACCTTCCTCGGAAACCCCGACCGCTGAAAACAATTCCCCATGGAATACTTCCCCATCCTGGGACGTATCTCCGGGCTCCGGAACTGGATTTTCCGGTGGCTCGAAAAAAGCTAAACTTTCCTCTCTAAGGGGAAATTTTACGTAAATCGATGGACTGGTATGTTCCCTGTACTCTATTTCCGCTTCCGCAAGTGCCGTCTTACAGGGAATGGACCAGTAGACCGGTTTTTTCCCGCGGTAAACCTGGCCCTGTTCCACAAATTTTGCCAGAACTTCTAAAATTGATGCCTCGTAGGTGGGATCCAGAGTCCTATATTCCTGCCCCCAATCCGCTAGAACACCCAGGCGCTGGAACTGCCTGCGCTGCTTCCCCATAAAACTGCGCGAAAAATGGGCACATTCCTCCCGCAGTGCACTGGCCGATAGCTCCCTTTTTTCTTCCTTTAGTGTCTTGGAAACCTTGTGCTCGATGGGTAATCCGTGGCAATCCCAACCGGGAACGTAGGGCGTCCGATAGCCGCGCATCGACTTGTAGCGCAAAATAATATCCTTTAAAATCTTGTTAAGTGCCGTCCCGATGTGCACATCGCCATTGGTAAACGGAGGGCCATCGTGCAAAATAAATGAAGGACCATGCGCGTTCTTTTTCTGAATTTCTCCGTATAAATCGATTTTCTCCCAATGCATTACCCTCGCGGGCTCGCGCTCCACTAAATTCGCACGCATCGGAAAGTTCGTCACCGGTAAGTTTAACGTATCTTTTAACTCCATAACTATTCTCAACGCCCCACAGAATCTTCTTCTAAAAACTGCGGGCAGCTTTAAATTTTTATTAACAGTGTCAATAAGAAGAATTAATTTTTTTTCTTCGCCCAGAGGGCGGAGCCCTCTGGGCAGGTTCCCACGGGGCTCCGCCCCGTGACCCCGCAAGGAACATTGTTCCTTGACCTCTTTAATGGCCAAAAATTATCATTTTCTGGCACCGCCAGATGGGAAGCCCGCAACCCCGGTCCAGGGGATGGTATCCCCTGGCGGGGATCCAAGGGCGAGGAGCCTTTAGGGTAGCTATCTCATAAACAGAGGATGTAAAAACACACATGCAGCTGCGGCGAATATTCCGCCCACTAATATATTATTAAAAATGTAACGATACGGATGTTCCTTTCTCCATTCTTGAAGTTCTTGATCCTTCAACGCTTCTTTTATGCTTAGACATTCTTCCAATTCTTGAGAGTTACAAAAATCGATAATACGACATATTTCCATAAAATTCATACTACTTATCAATTGAATTTTTTTGCCTTTTGGCAGGAACGGCCACACTATACGTTTCAAATGTTCTGGCAGATACGACCACAGTTGAAGTTTCTGTCCTAATGTTATCCGCGAAAGCAGCCAAGCTTGCAGGCCTTTTGACTGGCACGACAACAGTTCAGCTTGCTCTTCTGGTGTTAAATGCCTAAACAGTCGAATTTGCAGTCTTCGGGGGAGAGTTGGAAACAGTTCAGCTTGCTCTTCTGGTGTTAGCTGCAGCCACTGTTGCTGCATTCGCCGGATCTGTGGCCGAACATCCGCTATGTCGTCAGAAGCGAACGAAAAGTTTATGAACAACGCGCTCGAAAGAAGCGCGACAACATATGAACATTCTCTCATGGTGTTCACACAATCGCAGTAATCCATTCGCTTGTCAAGATAATAAAATTATCTTTTTCTTGCCCCCTTAAGACAGGTTGCCATGGGGCTCCGCCCCATGACCTCGCAAGGAGTCACGGACTCCTTGACCTTCTTTAACGGCCAAACCATGCGAAGATCTCGCATGGTTTGGCCGCAGTGGTCGAACCCCCGCCCGGCGCTTCGCGCCGGGCGGGGTGAAAAGTTTATTTCTTATTTCCTTTGGGCTTTCTCCGGCCGATCCGCGGGCATCGCCCGCGGATCGGCCGGAAATTAGTCCTAGTTAAAAAAGTTGGCCCAGCCCGCGGCGAAGCCGCGGGCTGGGCCTTTAAGGGCCCCCTTCGGGCATTCCATCTGGCATTGCCAGATGGGATGCCCGCAATCCCGGTCCAGGGGATGGTATCCCCTGGCGGGGATTCTAAGGGCGAGCAGCCCTTAAAGTTTGATATCTCATAATTTATGGATTGCAAAGCATAGATTCGGTTATTATGTGCAGGGACGATGAAAAAGTTAGTTATCGCGGAAAAACCCAGTGTCGCACAGGATATTGCAGACGTTATTGGCCATTTTAAGAAGACGGAAAATGTTTTCGAAAATGACGAATTCGTGATTAGTTTTACGGTTGGTCACATCGTCGAATTGTTTATGCCCGAAGATTTCGATGAAAAATTGAAACGCTGGACCCTCGATACACTACCTATTATTCCTGAAGAATTTCGCACGAAACCTACTACTAGAAATAAGTCAAAATTTCAAGAATTGAAAAAACTGATGGGGCGCAAGGACATCGATATCATTATTAATGCCTGTGATGCGGGTCGGGAAGGGGAATTAATTTTTACTTACATTTACGAGTTGGCCGGGTGTAAAAAAACGGTTCAACGCCTATGGTTATCATCCATGACCCAGGAGGCGATTCGCGAAGGCTTTCACAATTTACGTTCCAGTAACGAGATGCAAAATTTACAATCCGCTGCCCGTTGCCGTTCCGAAGCGGATTGGTTAATCGGTATTAATGGAACGCGTGCGGTAACTGCCAAGATGTCTCGTAATGCTGGAGTAGCGACGATTGGCCGCGTTCAGACGCCAACATTGTCGATGTTGCTCAAACGGGAATATGAGATTCGTCACTTTACACCCATGCCCTATGCCCGTATTGTCGCTGAATTTTCTGTAATTAACGGCCATTACAATGGAATTTACCAACGCGCCAATTTCAAAAAAATGGATGATACGGATCGTGCCGACCGTATTTTCGATCTAGATTTAGCGGATCAAATTATCAACGCCATTCGCAACATGGATATTGCAACGGTTACCGAAAAAAAGAAAAAGAGTAAGCAAAATGCACCTAAACTTTACGATCTGACGACACTCCAACGGGAAGCGAATACGAAACATGGGATGCCCGCCGGTATGACACTTAAAATTGCTCAATCACTATACGAAAAACACAAATGTGTTACGTATCCGCGTACAGATTCCAATACCTTGCCCGAGGATTATCCTGATGTTTGTAAAAATATAATGGGCGCTTTGGGTGGAGAATTTACGGAATTTGCCCAGGAAATTTTAAGTCAAAATTGGATTGATGGAACCAATAAAAAGATTTTTGATAATAAACAAGTCAGTGACCATTTTGCTATTATCCCGACGACAAAATTTATGAATAAATTAAGCGACGAAGAAAATAAGATTTATACGATGGTTGTCCGTCGTTTTTTGGCTGTTTTTTATCCCACTGCTGAATTCGACGTAACCACGCGTGTTTCTAAAATTGGCGAATATGAATTTTTAACAGAAGGTAAGGTTTTAACCAAACCGGGATGGCTCGCCGTTTATGGAAAATCTTTAGAAACGGACGAAAATGCAACCCTTCCTGCACTTGATAAGGAAAAAGATGGCGATCCCGCAAAGGCTACTGTTATTCACGTGAAAAAATTTGAAGAATTAACTAAACCTGCGCCGAGATATACTGAAGCAACACTCCTATCTATGATGGAAACCGCAGGGAAAATGCTCGAAGATGAAGAATTAGCACTGGCGATGAAAGAACGTGGCCTGGGAACACCGGCGACACGAGCGCAAATTATCGAACATCTCATCGATCTCAATTATATGGAACGTAATAAGCGAGAACTAATCCCAACGTCAAAGGCAGAAGGACTATTTGAATACTTGGATATTGTCAATGTTCAGACACTATCAAGTCCAACTATGACCGGTGAATGGGAATATAAATTGCGCCAAATGGAACAAGGACAGCTAGATCGCCCTACGTTTATGGAAGGTATTCGAGAATTAACCTGTGAAATTGTGAACAAGATTAAAAATTTTAACGAAGCCGAACAGCGCGGAAAGCCTTCAAGTTTGATCTCGCCAACGGATGGATTGCCCATGTGGGAATATTTGAAAAGTTATAAATCTCAGGATGGAAAAATTACACTCAATAAAGTGGTTTCCGGACGGCGTATGCTTGAAGAAGAATTGGAGACTTTACTTAAAAATCGTTGTGTAGGCCCAATTGAAGGATTTCGTTCAAAGATTGGAAAAACGTACACGGCAAAGCTAATTTTGGATGAAAATAACGAAATAAAATTTTCTTTTCCAAATAGCCGTGAATCCGAGTCCGATGAAGAACTAACTCTGGAAAAGTTGAAAACCTATCCATTCCTTGGTAAATGTTGTTGCTGCGGCGGCAATGTTTACGGGACGGAAAACGCCTATATTTGTGAAAATTTCATCGACAAAAAAAAATGCCCCCTGCGCCTGGGCCGACGTATTTTGGAACAGCGTATCGACGAAACCCAGGCAAAAAAATTGCTCGAGGAAGGAAAAAGTGACCTGCTAGAAAATTTTTGCTCTAAACGTACGGGTAGGATCTTTGCCGCCTTTTTAACGCTCAATGCGGAAGGGAAAATCGGTTTCGAATTTGCTCCACGGGAAAAAAGACAACGTTGAGCTTATCCCTAAGGACTGCTCGCCCTTGGATCCCTGCCAGGGGATCCATCCCCTGGACCTGAATTCCGGGCCATCCACCGGGCAACGCCTGGTGGATAAGCCCGAATGGGCCAAGGCCCTGCCCGCGGCTTCGCCGCGGGCAGGGCCTGACTTTTCGGCCAAGTAAAATTTTACCCCTGCGGCCAAACCATGCGAAAGTTTCGCATGGTTTGGCCGTTAAAAAGGTCAAGGAACCATGTTCCTTGTTGGGTCATGAGGTTGAGCCCTCTGGACAGCCAAAGCACGATGGTAACCTTCATTGCAGAGACATGGACAGGACTTCCATAAAAGATGGTATACAAGAATACAGGAAAAGTAAAAGCAAATCTTTCACTTTAGTGGAGATTGTTTTCACCATTTCTATTATTGGTATTTTACTGGCTATACTGTTGCCGGCGATGAGCGCCATAAAGTTGAGCGCGCAGAAGGTAAAAGACGTCTCCAATCTTAAAAAAATCGCCGAAGCCTGGCGTGAATGTGCCATCAATCGTGGCTGGACGTTCGGTGAAGGAGAAATCGGTGTAACTATTTTCATGGAACAGCTAGCAGGCCGAGGCAAACCCAGTGCTTCAGATATGGTCTTAAATGACGCTAACGTTTATATTTCTCCAGGAGATAAGTACGCTTCAAAACTAAAGCGAGGAATCGAAACCCTTACTTATCTTGATAGTTACTGGGGGGTTAATTATATGGATGTGCTTGACAATACTTCCAGTTTTATGAATTCCCTTTCATACAATGCGCAACGAATTAGCTATTGCATTGTGTGCAATTTACCTGCAAATGCTCCGCTCGGTACCACGCCATTTGCCTTTACCCGCGGTCTTCGAGAAGATGGAAAGTGGGACGAAAAAGCGGGACTCTATGGCAGTAAGGGCGGCTATGTGGTCTATTGCGATGGGCATGTCACTTGGTTTGATGGCAGTAAACCGGCGAAATTTTTGAAGTGGGATCAATCGGACTACACGAACGATATTCGTGGAGCAGTACCCAATTCCTCCTGGATCGCATGCGGTAATGATGGAACAAAGACGGATTACAAAAGTGATGGAAAACTCGTTATACTTTATCACGCCGGCACCGGCGGCGAGTGAAATTTTTTAACATGCCGCTTGCTCTCACCCTCTATCCTTCAGCCTTGGAAGAAAACGGAGCGTTGTCAAATTTTTCCCGAAAATATTTTTCTGGAAAAAATGAAAATAATTTGCGTTTTTCTCTTGACATGATTTATAAACTCGAGATAATTTGAGGGTGTT
>JAITAG010000068.1 GCA_031284265.1 Puniceicoccales bacterium
ATATCGCGGAGGAAGGAAACCAAACTTCCCGCCTGAACCTGATTCGAATCACTACCATTCACCTGCGGCCAACCATTGGGATCGTCTGTCGAAGCTGGAGCTAATTTTAATATTACCGATTCCGGAACATTGGTTATCGCTGTCGCCGCATGTAAATCCATTTCATTCAGCCCCGTCGTATTCAAAAATTCTACCTGCATGGAATTGAGCGGATCAAACGGAGAAGCGGGCTCGTCCGCAAGCTTCTGCGTCTTCTCCTGGATCATCCCAATCATCGCCGGCGTCTTGTAATTCGCCATCTCAAAGAAACATAGGCGATCCCGTGCCATGTAAATCGGCACTTCCATGTTCTTCGTCACCTGCTCCACGTAATCCATCATCAAATCATTCTTCGGTAACTTCGCCTTCGCCAATGTGTAAATATACCCCTCCGTCGAAGTTGTCGCCCCATCCTCTTTGTACCGAAATAACGTCTGCAACGCATTATGGCGAATCACATCTTTAAAAAGAATGCCGTCCACTCCCCACTCCGACGCATCAACCGTACTCCTCGCCTTTCCCCATTTACACTCAATACTCGTACCTCCTTCTCCGGAACCAACCGTAAATAGATAGGGACTCGACGCCGAATACGCCTTAATCACTGAATTATCCTTTGTTGTCCATTTATTATTAGTATAGGAACCATAGGCACTGGCCAAATCCAATACGCATTTCTCAATCTCCCCTTTCGTATTGTTGTAGCGGAATAAAAATTCATGCCCAAGCAACGGATCGGCCCCGTTTGATCGCACGTAGTCGCAGAGGCGCAACGCATGCTCCCCCGTCGATAACTTGACAAATTGTACCGCGATTTTCCCCGGTGTGCGCTGAAATTGTACCGTATCGTTTAAAAATACAATTTCATTGCCGATTTTTCCGTAATTATTGTAGACGTATTCCAAAAGCATAATCTTGCCGTAAAGCTCAACCTGCGCCTCAATCACCTTAATCTTATCCGCCGTAAATTCCTTCAACTTCTTGATCGTCTCCCCTAGCCGCTCCTTTAGTGTATTCATTTCCGGCGAAATTACACTCTCTACTCCCTGCGCTTCCGCTTCCTTGGCTTTATCCTCCAAATCCCAACTTAAACGCAAGGTCTCTAGATTCGTTACCATTTCCTCAAACCGCGTATAGCAAGTCTCGTAAAGTTTCGTATTAAAGTTTTCTCTATCCGTAGCCGATGGATTAGTTCCCAGTTTGGGAGTAATTGTCGGCTCTATCTGTCGTACCAGTTTTCCAACGGCCAGCGATAAATCTCCCCCCCAAAATTCCTCATGGGAGACAATGTTGCCAAAGTGATTGAAAAGAACATTGTTAATCGACGTAAGACGCTGGACAAAAATATTTTGCTCCTCCGATGAAACTTTGTAAGCCTCCACCTCATCGCGTATGCCGCGGTAATAATTCAACCATTTTTCATCGGTACTGATAATCACACGCTTCGTATATTCATCAAATACATCTACCAAGGCACCGCTACCATCGGACCGATATTCCGGATGATTCTGTAAAGCCACCGCGCCTAACTCACCCTTTTGATCATAGACGGCAATCGCCTTACTATAGGTATCGAGATTTCCATTAATGGCATCCAAATGTTCCCTTATTTTACCCCCCAATTCGCCGTATAATGCTCGACTGTTATCGCTATCAATATTATTGATTAGCGTTTCTACGCGTTCCAGAGTCTGTGCAAATGATTTGACATAAACATCCGTAATGATCGCCTCATCACTGCCATCCACGATCATCGCCAAGTCTTTCACCGGAACATATTCCAATTGGGTTCCCTTTTGAAATAAATCATCTTTCTTGTATAACTTTCCATCGGTACCACGAAGTTGAATTGCCGCCGAATTACAGTATTGATCATCGCGCGCCGTCGAAAAATCGCCTTCATATTTATAATAAAGTCCATCACCTACGTTATCTAGTGTACAAAAGTCATATTTTGTACCGTAAATATAGAGCGTATCCATGGCTAGACTGCTGACAAAATAAACCTCCTCATTTGGATCGCGTTTTACGTAGTAAACATCGCGCAATCGAATAAAATTGGGATCATTTTTTACGGCATTCCATTCATAATATCCGGTTGTTTCAGCGCGGACAACTCCTCCTTCCGGATCGGGAGCATAACTCCCGGAAGTACCGTCAATTGTCACCTTTTTTTCCTGGCCAAAATAGACGACGGGGCTTGCGCTGCCAGGATCCGTATCGATTTGATAACACAAGGTACCCGTATCACCCGTATTTGCTTCTTTATACAAAGTGACGAGATCATTCACAGCGACATCCTTGCCGTAGGCATTGACAAAAAAGGAATGAATGCCAGCATTGGGGTCATTGACAGAGATTTCACTTTTTTTGACATACTCGTTTACGATTTTAATGCGATCCCCAAGATTGTTTTCCGTAACATAAATGAACTGAGTGGGATGAGGTATGCTAACGTCATCAACTTTAAACAAATAATTACCCCTAATTGCAGTTGTCCCTTGACCAATATATAGTTGTGGATCGGATCCTATCTTCATAGCATAATATTGGCCATCATCACCTTTGATGAAGAGTACAACATCCGTAGCCGTCGTATCCTGGCTATAAATAAATTCATAGTTTTTGAAAATATCTTCGCTTAATGAGGTTATGGCCGTGCTTGCTTTTTCTGAGTAAACAAAGCCCAGAAAATCGTTATAAGCGCCGTCGATGGCAACTTTCAAATTTTTAGCACCATAGAAGGCATTATCGGTACCTTTTAGATAACAGTTTACAGTTTGTGAGTTTGCATATCCTGTGTTTGCAGTTTTTGTGATAGTATAAATTTCAAATTTTCCATTTCCTGAATTATATATATCTTTCAATGTATCATCTAATAGTTTGCTACACTCTGTGTAGTCTCCATTTTGTCTAAAATTTCCCACTAAATTATCTACATTTATTTTATCTTTTTCTTCTAAATTTTCATTTTTCCTATCTGCATATTCCCTCATTTTTGGTAAATATTGATCCATATTCAGCGAAAATTCATCTTTGGTGGGTACATAATATCGATCAACTTTAATAGCTTTTGCCGCATCATATGTTTCCAAATCGGCCTTTTCGGGAACAAGATAGGGCACCATATAAACGCCATTGCTACTTTTTAACTCGTCTAGATTGCCTATAAATTTCGACAATTTTCCATTTCGCTTGACAACTAATTGAAAATCTTTCAGGTTATAATATTGAGTTCCAAATCTGACGGCTTTAGATTGTTGTCTTGAAAGTGCCGTATAGGTGGGAGAGCCGTTTGCTTGAACGTTATATTGCTCAAATAATCCTGAGCCCGAAACGTTGCTTCCTTCAGTAGGTTTGACTTGTACCTTGCTATCACCGATGCTAAGATAAATTGGAATATTCGTATCATTACCATTTAACGTTCTGTAAGACATCTGTCCCTCTTCATTTTCGTATTTTACTTTCAGGGTGATATCATCACGTCTCCGATCGTAGTACTTAGATCCTATTTTTACAAAATTTCCGCTGGCGTTTTCATTTACTGTATATTGTTCCGTTGGCTGGGAAACGCGCACAAATTTCGTCCCTGATTTTTTTACGAAAATATTGCTCAATCCATGAGTATCGAGCGCTGGTCCCGATCCACTTTCACTACCATTTACGGTCATACCATTGAGATTATACAACTGGCCATTTGCGCCTTCCACTTGCATGTCTTTTGCAATGTATAAATCTTTATCCTTTACTTCCGTTACAACTTTTTTGTCGCTAGCATTGGCTACAAGTATGCCGTTTAATCCTTCCATTCCACCGGATACGTTTACCTTTTTTTTAACCATTACCTTACCGGTATTATCCTTAAGGGGCACATATGTGTTATCTGATTTTTTCACATATTCTCTCTCTCCGTCTTTTATTTGTATAATATTGCCGGAAACTTCTATATAACGATTCCCTGGCAATAATGACTTCGTACCCGCCTTAATAGTTTCATTAGCGCCAACGGTTTTAATTTCTTTGTAATCTGTTTCCGAATATTTTGCATAAAATTTCCTATCCACTTGGACTAGGGTATCCTCTTGCAAAACAAACCAATTTCCTTCGTCTGATACCAAGTCGTAATCCACATAGAGTTCTCTAGAACTACCGTTATTCACATCGTAATAACGCCCATTTTCGCCATGCACATACGAACCGGCTACACTTTTGACTGGAATTACGAAACATGTCTCGGTGCTTCCTTCTTCACTGGCACGTATCAATTCCCCTTGATTCGTATTTTTAGTAAAAAGATTATTATATGTTTCCTCTTCCAAAGCATAGGGTTGCCAACTCGCGATGGAAAGCGGAGATGGTGTCTCTGCTGCCTTATAAAAAATAGCAGTACTATATGTAAATTCCCTTCCATTAATTGTCTTAATTTTTACATCTTTCAATGGATAATATCCGCCATCACTCGCCTGCACATAGTCATTGTTAGTGTCTATGTCCGGATTCACTTTAACTTGAAATTTTTGTGTTCTGTTAATTTTCGGCTCTCCGTTACCGGGATCGTCTTGTTTTATGGGCAAAAATTTCCCATTGGCATAGATACAATCGCCATCTATTGCAGTAGATCCGCTTTGTTCTGTGTACTTACTCTCCGGATGAGGAACATAAAGATATTGATCGCTATTTTCAACCGCTTGCCTCACATAGCGGCGATCGGGAAACTCCACGCGGTATTCTTTCTCACCCTGAGTAAAGTAATATGCATCCGTGTTTCCTACGAGGACGTATTGATTCAACACCTCTGAAAAGATATATACATCCTTACTTTCTGCCGTAAAACCTTCCGGATTTTCGCTGTTTCTAACGTATCGCTCATAGGTAACCGGTATCACTAAATAGGGATCATCGCGCGCAATATACTTTTCGCCAACCCCCCATTGGTATAATTTCATACCAAAAAACTTTTTCTCATTCTGCGTTGAACGATAAAAAGGCGTCAATGAAGATCGATAGATGTCGAGTGATGTCCCCATTGATACTCCACCTTTGGATACAATATTGCTAGCTTCCAGTCTGCTCAAACTAATGTCTCCGGGAAGGACATAAAGGGTTTTCCCCGACAAACTCGACAGATTACCCTCTAATGGTAAAATTGAGCTCCCATTATTGTAAACAATTTTATATTTTTTCAGACTGTAATATTGGGTTCCAACTTTAACCGCTTCATTTTCATTCGTACCGGAACCATCAAATTTTGTCGAGTCGTATCCTGAAATTTTATACCGTTCTCCGTTCGAAGCTGTGATTTTCTTATTAGTACCATCCGCTCGTTTGATATATAGTTCACCACCAATTGTTTGAATCTTGTAATAAAAACCATTATCCAAATAATAATTTCCATTATTATCTTGAGTAAATAGGACACCCGTATTATTCCGCTCTAAGGTTTCACTATATATACTGACCGTTTCTCCATTTTCCAGGACACATCCATCGGTTGTTTCTCCTACAATTTTATAATATGTTCCATTGGCAATGGGTTCCTTTGTGTTCGACGTATTATCCGATTCACTATCTGACAATTCCGCTTCTTTGTAGTAGTATTTTGTGTAAACATCGTCCACTTTGTAATATTGCCCTTCATCACCGATGATGAAATAGTCCCGATCGTTTGCGAGAGGCCCCTTAAGATCGGGAAAATCCTTGGAAGCGACTTCGGCGTATCCTCTCAGGGTTGCCCTGTAGCAAAATGTATCATTGCTGTGTAAATCGATATATTTGATATTATCTCCATCGTACACCTTGTATTTTAAATGATAGCGTTTGATATTGTAATACGTTCCATCTTCTCCCAAAACATAGTAATTTACAGCATTTTCAGAAACGGGTTGCGTCACCTTATCAGCGGTCAATCGGTAGCCCCCTCCACTCTGTTCATACAATATATGGGGCGTTAGAATACGGACATGTTGTTCCGGTGAAAGTTGTACGAAAGCTACTTCTTGCTCAACTAATTCAAAATATTGGCCATTACTGAGGATATATTGCTTATTTTGTTGCACGTCATACTGAATATAGCCTTCTTTCTCGGCCGGTTCTCGATAAAGCCATCCTACGCCATCGACTCTATGTGCCTGCATGCAATTACTACTGCTGTCACTTGTGAAATAGTGCGGTCGAGAGTCTACAATTTTTAAATCTCCCTGATAAGGTTTTATTTTTTCTAAAAGTGTTTGGACATTGGCAGTGTCTCCGCAGGTATAGTATGATGTTTCTCCATTGCCCAAAATATCTTCACATATATCACTATATGCCTCTTTAGCTTCAGTTAATTGTGTCTCATCACTATTCCAATAGGGATATTTTTTTTGCAAAAATACCATAAAACAGGCCGCATTGAATGCCTTAAACATATCGGTAATGGTATCGTTCTGAAACTGTTTAATCGCATCGATGATTGCTTTAATTTTTTCACAAATATTTGTATCTTTATAGTCCGCAATGCTTACATAGTCACCCGCGATGAGTGCGTTTAATGCCTGGGCAAAAGAATCCGATCCCGCTGTTCCTAATTTTTCTCGAATCGCATTGTAAATGCCGGTTAATTGGTCATATTTAGTTTTGGCATCCTCGGCATCACTTCCTGTGGCCGTTGAATCGATTGGGGTAGTTCCTGCCAATTCTTGCAAAGCCTTGATTGCCTGCTCCGCCGTCGTATTAGTAGGCGGTTTCAAGACGTACCACAGCAATCGATGCAATTCTTTAAATTTTGACTTAATATAGGTTAATTGCTGAAAATTGGCATTGGCATTTTGGACTACGTTACTGTTTAATTTATTGACATTAGGGGTCAAAGCTTGACCGAAGGTTGAACCTCTATGGGCTTCGTAATATTTTTGCAAGGATTCATCCTGACCGAAATTTGAAAATAAAACCGCAATTTGTCCTTTTATATTATTGATAACATCTTTAACGGTTTGATCTGCAGTGTCGTAAGAATCATTTGGGAAAGCACCTGAAAAAGCCTCTTTTAAATTTAACCGTTGGGTTTCATTGGTGGCGAGATTGGGATATAATTTTTCCAATAGGAGGAGATAATATTGGGGCTGTGCTTGCTCAAAGGCCACCTTAATCTCATTTAAACAATTTTGAAAGCAGCCATAACTTGCACTGGAAATTTTGCCATTTATCGCATTAATAATTTCCCCAAATGCAGTATTGATGTCATCTAATTTCTCCTGTGTTGGTTCCGCTACAAATAACGTTAAATAAGTATTAAGGGCACTTATTTTTCCATTTATTGCTTCTACAAAGCTTTCCATTCCTTTGATGAGCACACACAGTTCAGCGGAATCCTGTAAATCGTGTAATAATTTATCCAAAGAAATTTTGGAAATAGTTGTTATTTGTGGAGTCGCACCATTTCGTATGTATTTCTGAAATTCGGTGTATAAAGAATATATACATTGTTCGACTTTTTGCCTATAATTATTAAATATTCCCGAAAATACCTCGAATTTTTCATTCTTCAAATTCGTATTAATACTTCCCTTAATGTTACTCAAATCGATATCATTGATTGTATTTTTTGGGTAAATAGACTGGAAAATGTCACCTAACGTTGCCTCTGAAGCGGTATTCTGTGCAATATAGGCTTTGTGGAGCAAAATTTTCAAAGCATTGACTTCTGCTGTGGACAAGTACTTTTCACAGAGCTCTTCGTCCGCCGTTTCGAGCTCTTCCCAATGGCCAAAAACGAATCGGAACATTGCCATTTCTTCCCGTGTTACGGCATTTTGATTAAATTTTGAAAAAATCCCGAGATAAGTCATGGCTTCAAAGCGATACAAGTGCTCAATTAAGTGGTTTATGTAGGCGTTATGTGCCGTAATTTGACTCTCGTCCCACGTAATAGGGGTCACATCGACGTAATAGGACGTATTCAATGGGTCACTGGGGTCTGATTTTTCTACGCAAGAATAGCTGTTTTTTAATTTTTGAATTTCTTCATCGATTTTTAAACGCAATTGGCAATGAATTATGGACAGCACTTCCCGATAGGCTGGAGCTTGATCAAGTCCGGAACTATTGAAAACCGTTTTAAAAATCGTTAAAAGCCCTTCAGCGGAGGCGAGACTTGTCTGCAACGCTTCTTTTTGAGTGGCATATGCACTTGGATTCGTAGCATCATAGGCAGTAATAAAATCAGTGATCTTCGGTTGAATCGCGGTTAATACATCGGCTTTGATCAACGCATCACTCTGAAAAAAACTTACCGCTTCATTGTAAGCTTCGACCAAAATACTCAGACTATGGTTTTCATTATTTTTATTAATATCGGTGAGCGCGAGATTTTCGATAGTCTGGGTAGTAATATCGTCCCAAGATGATGGATTTGAAAATATTTCATTCGAAAAATCATTTAAAGCATTGAGGAATTCATTTTGTTGTGATCCTGAGCCTAATAGAGCTTTTGATATTTCACTCAAATTATAAACATACTGAATTTCTTGGGATGCTTCAGTAAAAATTCCCTTAAGGGATGTTCCGACATGGGTTGAATCAATTAAATCAGCAACCTTTTGGATACGATTGCCCAATAATGCGGTACTTGAAATACCGGTACTATCTGCATTTTGGGCCAGCGTTAGGACTTCATTAAATGTGAGTGCTGAAGTTTTATCATCAAACGCCGAAATTCCGGAATAGGGCGCTTCTTCCGATTCCGAAGACGCTTCCTCTCCGCATAAAAATTTTTGGACGATTTCTTTCGATTCCGATAGTAAGACACTCAATAGCAGTAATTTTTCAATTTCCGCACTACAATTTAGAATATCTTCCATTGCTGCTATGACTTCCGGATCGGTGGGATTATCGTCAGTCGTTACGTTTCGTCCCAAAGCATTATTTAATCGCGTAGAAAATGTTTTTAATGTCTCTAAACTCGGTGAAGATTCTTTACGAATCTCAGCTAAGATACCAGCAATCGTTTGATTCCATTCGCTTTCTCCGATCTCATTGTTGTCAGCTACTCGATCTTGATAATCAAGGTAAGATTCATCCGTGCATAATTTGACATGGTTTTTCAATGATTCAAAATTACTCAGAATGGCCTGAATGTTTTCCAAGCGATCTCCAACAATTCTTTGCTGCAATGTTCGCGGTGTACCGTCAGCGGGCTCATTGCTTGTCAGTGCATTATCCACGGTTGTTTTTGTTTCTGCCAAGTTATAATTTGTAAAACTATTCAAAGCCGCCGTCAAAGCGCTCTGTGTCGTTGCATTAAAAACATCTCTCAAATCTAATTGATATCCATCAATGGTCGTGGCAACAGACGATAATATCGTCGGCAATGATTGGGATGTGGCAATTTCAATGGTACCATCAAATATGCCTAATAATGTAAAAATTTCGTGATACTCTGGGAAAATACCATCCTTTATATTTCCATCATTCAATGCATTCCTAATCGTTTCAAACGCCAGTTTTTCGTCATCATCTGGAGTAGCTAAAGCGCTTACGATAATGTAGCGCAATTGCTCTCGTATGTTCGGCAATATTAGATTGTTTACATAGTCTACACTTGCATTTTTTTCTTCATCGGACACTGACCTATTTTGTAAAATTCCAATCCAATCATCGCTGACTCCCAATACTCGTAAATCGTCTGCGGATAAACTGGAATTCCCATTCCATGAAAAAGTCATCAAAAAAGCATCATATTGTGTTTTCAAATCTTGAAAAAGTCCTTTTTGTGTCATATCTTCTGTCGAGTATCCGTTTGTTTTGAGCGATTGGGTCAAACTTTCCAATGTTTCTCTCATAGCTTCCATGGTACTATTATTATCAATAAAAAGGTTATACGCATAGGTATTTACGACGTATTTCCAATAAGCATTGGCATATCGCTCATCATAGCTATCCATGAGATTTTCGGTAGTACTGACGTAAACGGGCGGATTAACCGTTCCACTCCCAGGATATTTTACAATTTCATTTCTTATTTCATTTATTGCATCATTATTCCAAACATAATGTGCCTCTTCCGGATGAAACTCTCCCGATTCACTGTCTAATGCCGTGCCAAAAGGTGTATCACTTCTGCTCTCTGAATTATCTATTTGTTTTAAAAAGCCAAATTTCTCTTCAATTGTGTTGTCCTCAATCTCTAAACAATACAGATCAAAGTTAGCGAGTATGTATTTCAATTGATTCTTATTATTGCTAGAGAAATGATCTTTATTAGTAATTCCATCAAGTGCTTTTAAAAATGAATATTGAAATGCCTTTTGGCCATTATCATCAAATCCCGAATATGCTGAGGATATCACTGTTTTTAAATCGTTCCCATCCGCATTCTGCGCCCAAAATCCGTCCCAATCGATTATATCTGCTCCAAAGGAAGTAATGATTCCATTCGCACCATAGGTAACACTTGCAAATTTTTCTACAAACAGATTTACTGCACCAATAATATCAGTATCATCACCAATCGCAACCCACGTGTCATAATCAAATTCGGCTTTTTGAAGGAAATAAGTGCTCGCCGGATGAGTGGCCATATCAGCATTCTGCGTTTGCAACGAATCAATTTCTTCGGTCAAATGCTGTATTAATAAATCTGTCATTCCAGGATCAGTTTCTTCGGTTTCATTTTCATCATAAAACACGTAGGAGTTGGTGGTATTTTTATCATTATCGCCATCGTTATTTCCAAAAAGATATATGGACGATGATTCTGACTCCAAGTCAACGGTAGCAATTATGCTACACAAAAGCTCTTTGAGTTTCCCTAATTGATCTACCGTGCTTTTCAGTTCATTAAGTTCATTATTCGCAAAAGCCCTTCGTAATTCATCTACAACTTGATAACGGAAATTTGCCAGTATTTGATTCGCGTAGATCCCTAACTCTGCCTGATCTTCATTGGTAATGGTAATCGTTATATCATCCGGCAACCCCGTGTCTTTTGTTTGCAGTAGCACCGATACGTCACTTCCATCAAATGTCGCCTCACTTATTTTTTTTAAAAGTTCCGTAAATAATCTATTGAGTTTATTAATCTGCGTAGCCTGATCATTATTGTTAGATGTTGCTATAGCACTACAAAGATTAGTCAAGATTGTATCGAGCTCAGTTTGGGTATCACTATCATTCTTTTTTCTTGTTAATGTTTTATAAATATTTGACTTTAAACCTTCTATATAGTTTTCCTTGACAGCCGTTTGGGTCTCTTCGCTGTATTCTAACTCACCGACAGTTTTTGTTTCCACGTCAACTTCTATTGCGTTAAAAACATAATCTTCCGCCAATTGCCAGAAATTTTCCGCATCTAAAAGCCCTTTAAATGTCGCACTGGCAGCTTCGATTTTCGATTGGATTCCATAGGCATATACCCCACCATAAATCGCCAATAGGGATAAATTGTCCTGCCCTACCAATTTTGAAACCTGATTATTAAATTCAGTCGTGAAAATATTACCCGTGGTATCAATGATGTTTTCTGTTAAAAAATCACTTGCGGCATAATCATTGCCATTATAACTGCCCAACTGATCGACGATATTGAGTACGACCTGATTATTGAAGGATTGGTATAATTCGAGCTCCGCCGTGATAAGGGATTGTAATTTTCCCACATCATTTGATGTTAAAAATGTTTCGAATGTATTTGCACCAATTGTATTTTTGACAACGTAAAATTCCGTGGAATTTGCATTATCTTTGAATTTTTTGATACGAAATAATTGGTCATTTAATGTGATAGTCGTTGAAACATCATCCATCGACAAGTTAGCCCAATTTGGGGTACCATTACTATCTAATAAATTGTCCCCTTCGTTTGTCGTAAGTCCCTGTATTGTCGTTTGAGCAGTATTTATAGATAGACAAATTTCATTTATTTGATTGTGCAGATTCAGGTTATTTAATGAGTCGTTATAACTATTAATTAGATCAGCTTTGTTTACGTCGGTGCTACTTTTGCTTAAGTTAGTGAAGGCAGTTTTATAGCCGTCTAAACCATTCAAATTTGGATTATTTTCCAATCCAAAATCGCTAACAATTTTATTATGGGCCAATACAAACTGGCTCATAAGCCACCGCGAACGATCATAGGCTTCATCGACCTGCTCTAGATTCCTATGAGCAATTTCTGCAACAGAAGAAACAGTTTCCGCAGGATTTAAACCCGTAGCAGCGATAGTACCTATGGCGTCATACAAGCTTTCAAATTTCAACTCCCTAGGAAGATTTTGCACATCGGTGAAATATGGACCATTTTCGGGCACAAGTCCTTCCTGGGAAGGATTTTCCGTTTTAACCGCGCCACCTACGATGCCTTTTAATGTACCATTTTCCGGTGTCGACGTATACAATACACTGGAAAAACTTACATCGTAGGCAGTCCTATCAATCGCATCGAGTAAACTGAGGGCATCCGCTTTCGTAAGTGTAAATTTTCGGTCTTCCACATTCCCCAATTCCTCTCGATCGACAAAACTTCTTAGCGCCGTCCTTAGGTCATTCAATGGGATAAATTGCGATTTCCAACTGGGATACAGCTTCGTCAACAGATTGCTCAAAGTCATTTGTTTGTTTTGTTGTAAAATTTGAAGCAACTGTTGTAAAATTACCTGGCCATGACTCGCCGCTAGATCGGTCAATTTGTTAGCCGGATCATCTCCGATTTGTACACCGTTTTGGATGCTTGCCATGTATTCGGTTTTAAACTTTTCTTCCAAACCTGATAATGCGCTGTGCATATCTTGAAAGGACGTTATAGCGTCTGTAGCATTTATTGAATCCAATTTGAATATATTAATATAAATTCCAACGGTTGTTCCTTTCAATAGGGCAACAGCCTCATTGTAGGCGCTTGCAATTTTATTGAAAAGGTAAACATAATAATCCTTTTCTACGGTATTTTGAGTTGTACTATCAAAATCTGAGGATAAAAGTTCTATGGGCTGCAATGTATTAATATTGTCTTTTAATGCACCAGCCTCACTTACTGAACCCATGTTTACCAAATTCGCCATGGTTTCATTTAAGGCGCTGAATTTTGTCCCATAGGTTTCAAATTTAGTTTCAGGATTATAATCCGCTTGGGTAAAAATTATTTTTAGGCTATTTTCCCCATCGGCTTCCCAACTCGGTAAAATTGCTTTCAAAGTTGCCTCATCACAATTACCTTTGAGCGGCAATAGGTTACTTTCAAAGGAACTGATCAGTGAATAAACCGCACCGCTGTCTTCTAAAAATTTAATCAAACCATTGAGAATAATTCCTAGGCTTGGTCGCAATGATGCAAATTCTGCCTTTAACCGTTCATAGGATGAATTTCCCCCTTCCCTATTGACATACCAGTCGGAGTATTTCTTTTGCGCTTTTTCTAGGAAAAATGCAACTTCGATGTGATCTAAAATGGTCAATAAATCCTCGATCGCATTCCTGAGATTGGCCTCATTGGTGATATTTCCCGTACACGTTGCGTCGATATTTATAGCGTCTATGTCCGCTCTGATGATATCCAGTGCATTTTTGATCTGCGTAAAAACATCGTCCGCAGTACTTGAATCGGCGTTTTTAAGCGTTGTTATTAAGTTGTTAGAGGGATTTACCAATCCTTTTAAGCCTGCACTGACAACATTATACGCATCAACAAATTTGTTAACGGTATAGGCATAGCCTCCCCCATCCTCAAAAGTTTTAGTTGCAGACGCCAATCCATTTAAATCGTTATAAAGTGTAGTGTAGCGATCGGATTCCCTCGGATCTATAAAATTCTTAAATATGCCATTTAGACTCTTAATCGATTCGTCATCCGATTGGTTAACCAATCTATAAACGGATTTCATTTGATTCTGGATATCTGTCTTTGCACTATCCGAAATACTACTGGCTAAATCTTCGACACCTTTTGGTATATAGGTATCGCTTTTAATCAGTGGATAAACGTTGGCAAACAGGGTTAAAAGCGAAAAATCAATGCTATTGGAACTGATATATTTGGTCAGTTGTGAAAATAGGGAAGTTCCATCCGTATAGGGAATATGTTCACAGGAAACGAGCAATTGTTTGAATTGCGATAACAATTCTCCATTGTCATATAAACCCGATGTCCTATAGGCTTCAATTGCATTTAAGATTTCTGCAACGGGAATATTGATATCCTGACTGGGATCATATCCCGTGTCCACATACTCGACAATCCCTTTGGCATATAGATACGCTTCCGCTTCTTCATTATATTCTTTTTCTCCATCTAAACTGGTCACACTCGCATCGACCGTTCCCGAACCATAGAGTCCATTTTCCATGGTACGCATGATTCCATGGTCAATGGCCATGCTGTAAATTTTATTGACTAGTACCTGGCGCTTGACCGCATCCGAACGCCATCCCGTAATCGTTTCATCCAAAAGATAAGTATTTAACTCTTTTCTAAAATTGTTGGCTTTGATATACTCCAACAACAAATCAATGATCTCCAATTCTCGCTTTAACACAATCTGTTCACTGCGTATTCCCTGTAAAATGGCCTCCGCGAAAATATCATTACCATTCGCCAAATCATTATATTTTTCGAGTAAATTCGTCAGCTCAACGCTGTAATCACTGATATCATATTTCCCTTGGTCTTTGTAACATTTCGCCCCATATTTCTCGTAGACATGAATATAATCTATTAAAAGCCCGGAAATATTTAATGCGGATCGATCGGCCTTGAAAAAGACGGAAAATAGATCGTATTGATTGTCCAACTTGGGGTGGCGATGGGATGTACCATCTTCAAACACGTAGGCTTCTCCATGAAATTGAAAGGATTGTATGGCATCGTAATATACGCCGTAATTCGTGCGCAATTCTTCAATTTTTTCCATTAGAAGCGTGCCCACGTCCTTACTATTCCTCGCTTTAGCGGTTCCAAACCACCCTCCCAATAATTTTGTAAATTTCACAAAATCATTATAAATAATGGGCTCATAGTGATCTTTCAAAATCTTGGCATAGGTATATTCTAAAAATTTTTCCGTTTCCGTATTGATTGCTGAAATTGAAAAACCGTTAATGGTTACAATTTTTTCTCCTAAAATGATAGATCGTAAACTTTGTAATTGGGCCTCGACCTTATCCTTCGTTGCCAATACCAGTGTTTCCTCGGAAATTTGTTTTTCAATGGCAGTAACCAGGGAAGAATCTTGTGGCGACGTGTCTTCGGACAAATGTAATATTTCCTGAATAATTTTTCCCGCATTGGCGCGTACGGCAGTATCCTTAATAAATGCATACTTTCCCTCCAATTCCTTTTTCGTCGCGTCGTCAGCTCCTCCCGATAAGAATGATTCCAGTCCCTCATTAATCCACGCTTTGATCCGTTCTTGAATGTCATCGAGATTTGAATTTATAAGCGATCCGTCATTCAAGGATGTAATAAAATCTTCACCTATAACAGTGATGCTGTCGGTGGGTTTACCGAACTTTTCGTCTAGTAAACGGTTTACAATGTACAATTCGAGATCGGGAAGAAAATTCCCCGATAGCGCATAGCGCAGCTTTTCCCGCTCTCCTTGAGCCGCATTGTCTACCATCGGGAAAATCTTTTTGATTGCATTGCGGATTTTTGAATCTCGAAATTCATTAATTAATACCGTATGTACGGCTTGCATGAGCGGTTCTCGTACGCGTCGATCGATATATTGTTTAATAGTAAACGTTTCTCCATTTAAATAATCTGTAACATTTTTAAATACACTGTGGCTCTCAACCACGGGCTTATAATCGATGATCAGGTCATCTACCGTTAATTCCGCGGGCAGATGGTTTTCGTTCTTTAACAAAATTAATTGACTTTTGACATATTTTAACGCTTTTTGGGATATCTGGAATTGTTCCGTTGACAGTGGATCTCCCGTATCCGTAAGTTTCACATCATCGGAAAATTCCATATTTAAATAGCGATCAATCTGATTAATTTGGCATTGTAACTTATATTTACGCGCTTCCCTAAGTACAAGATCACTCACCAATGAAAGAAATAATTTGCGAATTTCGCTGCGAATGGCATTTAAAGTATTGGTTTTATCCGTTACATCGAAGTAACCTTTGCTAACAAAATCATCAAAAACTTGACCGGCAAGGGCTTCAATATTATCACTGCCTCCACACTTTACCGTTATGCCCCCATCAACGGCGCCTGTGCTGAGATAGGTCTCTATCTTTTGTGAAATTTCGTCCTTAATTTCATCGTCGGAGACGAGATTCTCCGTACGAGTTTGAAGAGATTTTAATGTCGTCGATAGGCCGATCATCAATAGATCGCGGCACAGGGCATCGGCAACGGTCTCGCTATCTAGACTATTTTGAATCTTTTTTACGAAAAAATTTCCCAGAATTTTGCGAACGTTATAGGAAATGGTCGCATCACTTAAATCGATCGCGCTAATTTTATCCTTGTAAAGTAAGGCAGACGTTTTTCCTGCAATGAGGTCTCTGAGATAATACAATGGCGTCGACTCAATACCGTCTCGCTTTTCTATGTCCGTCGCATCGTCATCCAAGCTAATTTTATCGTCATTAATATAAATCGATTGTGTAGCCCTGCAATAATCCCTAACCATATAATAGTTCACATAGGCGACAATTTCTGCCCAACTTAATTGGCTGCCATTGCTCTGGCGGGGTAAATCGGGAGCAAAAACGATTTCTTTTAAAAAATCTTCGGTCGTATTTTTCCAAATGCTATCTTCCCTTTGAAGCGTGGGATTCGTTAACCGTTCGCGCAAGGAATGATCAGCACTGAGTAACTGTGTACTAATTTGATAACCCGCATCGCTGAAAAATGTATCGTGGGCAAGAAACGTAAGCCATTCGACATTTTCTCGAGTCAAATTTCTTTGCTCAGACGCAGGATTATCCCAAATAAAATGTTCCGGATTGGGTGCTGCCGGCTTTGAGGTTTTAAATTCCAACTCGCTGAGCCCGGGCCCATCCTTTGCGGTTAATGCTTCGTCAACGGGATGCAATATGAAGGAAGGTAACGCATCTATATTCCTTATATAATTCCGATCGATGGCACTCTCCCTTGGCCTAGGCAGCCCTTCGATAACCGGTTCCGTAAATTTCGGAAATAGGTCATTTACGATTCCTTTTGTCGTCTGCGGTGGAGAAAATTGCGGCAGATCCGAAATGCCCTTACTGAAAGCCGAAGGAACGTTTCCAGGATTTTCAATATGGTCAGGTTTTGCCAAAGGCATACCGGTATCTTCTCCGATATTCATCTCAATCTCATAGAACGAAAATGTTTTATCCGGGTTAAATGGATTGTTGCGAGGATCTGCTGGGTCCAGCAAATCTGGAGCCATCGCCCCCAATGTTCCTTCCATGTATTCTTTTGGATCAACTCTTATTCCCATTTTTTCATCCTCCTATTTTTTGTTTTTTATAAATTATGTCTTTATTTTCTTACTTTATTTACGATTAAAAATTTTTCACCTACAATTGGAAACGGTGAGGGCCCACCTGACGCCGATAGGCTACGAGTGTCTTCGATTTATTTTCACCACTATGGGTATCATCTATCTCCGACGATACTTGTCCAGAAAACGGTAATCCGGGTAAGGTCATTCCCTCAAATCGATTGATCTCTAGCCGTTCCATTTGTTGCTCGTCCCGATCCATAGGTTCCGTTATCACGGACGACTTTTCTTTATTCTCGAGCTGTATCCTCGATTTTAGCGCCGAAATCACCATACCGTTCGCTCGAGTAGTAGGTACCTTTCGAAGAACCTTCTGTATCACTTCATCGACGGCCACCACCGGTGATAACACTTCATCTCCAATATGGGAATCGGATAGCCGATCGGTTTCACCGCGCGAACGGGAACGCATTTTTTCGATATCATTTGCAATGAGTTCCACCGCCCTTACCTTTAAATCTCCGGAAGATTGCTCCGGCACACCTTCTGTTTGTGTCTGTAAACCATCGGAAATCCCACCATCATCGGTAGAATTTTGTGGTAACAAATGCGTACCGGTGATAATCTGTGGACCTTTTGTGGAAACTACGACTTCTAACTGTTCCGAATAATGGCGATCAAAATCGGCATCAATGGAGCGTTTTTCCTGGAGATCGGGTAACACAAGGGTCGATGTAAACTCTGCCAAAGGTTCATATTTGGGCACGTAAGGCAAAATCGGCAAAGCCATCGCTTTTTTCTGTTCATGGGTAGCATTTTTCACTTCCTCCAATGCCGCCGATAGACGCTCCTGAATGGCTGCAATTTGTTCCTGCGCATTCCGATCAAAAATCTCGTCCACATGAATGGCTTCAATTTTTTCCGTCTTTGTCTGTTTTAGTAATTTTTTAAGAATTTTTTCCGTTTCGGCAGATTTTTCGAACGGCAGTGGATCCCAGCCATTGCGCGGAGCTCCGAATTCCAATTCCAACTCCATGCGTTCCCGGGCGACACCGGCAATAACCTCATCCAGATTTTGTTGTATAATAGGCATTTTAAACAACTCTTCCTGTGCTTCGGACGTCAGACCAAAATGCGCAAAGAATTGTTCCACTTCTTCGATTGTCTTTTTCACTTTTTGCTCCAACTCCTCCGGCGCCATGGAAGGTACTTCCACGGCTTCTTCCTGTTCATCCAATAGGGATAGGGAACCGCCCATTTCTTTCAGGAATCTTTCGGTCTGCATTTGAACAAATTTTTCATGTAATGTTTTCATAGTTTTTTATTTTTAGGTTACGGCAATTCTACCCAGAGGTTGTATGGTAATTTCTTCGGTGAGTTCCTGGTGGGAGAGTACCGGCAATTCGTATAACTCTAACTCAATCAACTTGCGGACGTAGCGGCGAATATCCATGGAAGTGAGCAATACGGGACGGTTAGTTTCCTGTGTAAAATCCCCCACTTCTTCCTTTACAGTGGTGACGATTTTTTTCGCCGTATTCGGTTCCAATGCCAAATAGCTTCCCGCCGAAGTCTGGCGAATGGATTTGCGAATGACATCCTCCGTACCCGGATCCAATAGATAGACTCCCAAAATATTCTGTCCGCCACTGTACTTGTAACTGATGTAGCGCTTCAAACTTGTTCGCACATAGTCAGCCAATAGAATGGGCTCCTTTTCTTTCTGTCCCCAGTCGATGAGACATTGCATAATGAGGCGTAGATTGCGAATGGATACGTCTTCCTGAACCAGTCGCTGTAAAACTTCTCCAATCTTTTGTACGGGCAATACGCGCTGTACTTCTTTGACCAATTCCGGGAAATTTTTCTCGAAATTTTCTAGAATAAATCGCGTTTCCTGTAATCCGATGAATTCGGAGGCATATTTTTTTAGAATAAATGAAAGGTGGTAGGTCAAAATTTGAGGCGATGTCATGTAATTGATACTCGCCTTATCCATTTGTGGGATGAGGCTTTTTGCGACCCATAGCGCTGGAATATTGGGTAAAAATGCCTTTTCTTCCTGATAAGGGATATTTAGAATGCCTAGACTTTCCTTCGTTTCGCGGACCAGTATGCTTCCTTTTAAAATACGCCCCTGGGAAACCGGTACCTCCTGTAATAGGATTTGATACATCCCATCCGTTAAATTTTCATTGAAACGCAGATGAATTCCGGGAAATGGTACGCCCAGATCGAAATAGAGTGCCTTTCGAACTTGGATCAATTGGTCATTGAGGACCATCGGGTCCACGGACTCTTCAATGGAAGTCGCCACATCGAGCAATAGCGGTACCGTAACCGAAAACTCGCCTTTCTCCTCCTTAAATGTGGGAGCATTCGGCGCGATATCCGAAGGCAATCCGGTATTTTTGGCAACCTTAGTCACCTCACCTCCGCCCTGTGGTTTTCCCTCCGTTTGCATCAGCGAGCGACCGGTCAAAAGGATGAGCGTACCGATTACGAGAAAGGGAATCTTTGGAAATCCTGGAATGAGCATAAATCCGATACTCATGACCCCCGCAATAACCAATGCCTTGGGCCGCGAGAGTAACTGTTTACCGATATCACTGCCGAGTGGTTTCGCATCACTGGAACTTACCCGAGTTACGATAACACCGGACGTAATGGAAATGAGTAGGGAGGGCAGTGTGGAAACGAGACCGTCGCCGATGGTGAGAATGGCATAGGTCGTGATCGCCTTATCCACTGTCATGCCCTTTTGAAAGACACCGATAACGAGTCCAGCAACGATATTAATGGCGGTCATAATCAATCCGGCAATGGTATCGCCCTTGACGAATTTCATCGCCCCATCCATGGCACCGTAGAGCTGGTTTTCCTGTTCCAAATCCGTACGTTTTTGCTTAGCCTGTTCCGTATCAATGCTTCCCGCCCGCAGGTCCGCATCGATACTCATTTGCTTACCCGGCATCGCATCCAAAGTAAAACGGGCCGATACTTCCGAAACCCGCTCCGCACCCTTCGTGATGACGACGAATTGCACGATGAGTAGAATGCCGAAAATAACCGCGCCGACGACAAAGTTTCCTTGGACGACGAAATCGCCGAAGGTGAAGATAATCTCACCGGCATCGGCCGTTAGCAAAATCATTCGCGTACTGGTAATATTCAGTGCCAGACGGAATAGTGTTGTAAATAGCAAAATACTGGGAAACGTCGATATGCAAAGTACGCGCGGAATATACATTGACAGCATCAATAGGCTGATACTCATCGATAAATTGAGCGCCAATAACAGATCGAATAGAAACGTCGGAATGGGCACAATCATCAGCATGATGACGGCAACAACGACCAACGCTAAAAAGATATCGTTATATCTCGATACCGTTGCCAATAGGCTATTAAATCTCGTGCTAAAGCTCATAATACTGCCTTTGTTTTAGATTTTGGACAAGCGATAGCCAGGCGGAGATCTTGTTCCTGCATGCCTAGAAAGTGGGTATAGGCGGAACGAGCTTCTGCGTCCCGTCCCAAAGCCCATAAAACTTTACTCTTCAGGACAAAGAATAATTTATCCAATTCCTTTGATTTGGGGAGTGGTTCTGCCGATTGGAGGGCTTGCAATGCCGTATCGGGCGTATTCGACTTCAATGCGGCAAAGGCGAGCGAAAGGTTGACGAGTGAATCCTCTGGAAAATATTCCGCGAGAACAAGCGACAGAGCAAACGCATCGTCGAATTTATTATAGCGCAAAAAAAGGTAAATGAGAATTTCTAAAAATTCCTTCTGAGAATCATCCATAACATCCATCCGATTCTCAATATAGTGAGGAATAAAAACTTTTCAACTTTTTATTTGTAAAAATAAAAAAACCATTGAAAATAGTTTACTAAAAAAATGGAGATTTTTCATTAAAAATCTCCGATTTTTTATATTTCTTACATCTGTTTTTATATTATTTTTACGTCATTGGCAAGCTTTAAAACGTTTGATATTCTGGGGTTAAGCAAAAATATGCATCCACAAGAATAGCAATTAAACCTCCCGCGACATTTAGTCCGTTACCTCGAGGCAATAAAGAACTCAGGTGCTGAGCACATTTTTGCGATACATCTTGAATAAAAGTACAAAAACTCGCACTAATAAAACCAATACATATGACACCATTGGCAGCATTATGATGAATAATAGCATTAACGCACTCCCTTACCTTTTGCATTAACGTTTCGCACCACCTCAGCAAATCTCGGTTTTGTTCTCGTAGCTCAAACTTTTCAGCGGATAATTCCTTTTCTAATGGAGTAAAATTTTCGTCTCCTCCAACTAATTCTTTCTGTAACTCGGTTTTTCGTTGCTCGAATGTCTTTTGTAGCTCATACATTTTTTGACAAAATCCTTCTACTAACACAATTTCTCGTTGACCAAATTCCTCTATCAACGCTGCTTTTTGTTGATCAAAATCGGCCTGTAATGCAAAATTTTGTTGAGCAATTTCTGCTTCCAACGCGGCCGTTTGCTGGGTAAACGTTTCTTGCAATGTAACTGCTTGTTGGGCGAATGCCGCCTCCAATGCTTCTCTTTGTTCCGGATTGACGGCTAGCCATTCAATGGCTTGTCGGTTAAATTCTTCCATAAACGCTGCTTTTTGTCGATCAAATTCGGCTTGTAATGTGAGGCTTTGTTGATTAAATTCCTCTATAAATTTAGTTCTTTCTCGTTCAAATTCTTCCAGAAAACTTTTAAACCAATCAACTATTTGTGATTCGAACTCGTCCAGCAATGATGCCGCTTCTTGTCGAGTAGGTTCACCATCAAGTGATTCGAGTACTTGTTGAGCAAATTGCATGTGCAATGCGTCTTCAGATGCTTGGACTTGTTCCAAGGCGCCTTCGAATATTTCAACATCCCCTACACAATCTCCCAAACATGCATTTAGCCGACTTTGTTCCTGTTGGAATTTCTCTTGTTTTTCTTGCAATTCCGAAGCGTAACCCCATTGAATCCCTGGTATTTTAGCTATACAGAGCATTCCTAACATAATCATTTTTTTCATATCCATATCGCTCTTCCCCCTATTTAACCTCTGAATCCCCGCTTAGGAAAACAATGATAATAATAATAAAGCTAAGCGAAAAAATCAGAAATTTCCAATTAAAATAATGACTTTAATTTTTACTAGAGATTTATCAGCCTATTCAACCAAGACGGAGAGGATGCTGGAACAGACAACGGTTGCGAATCTCTACATTGTTGCAACTCAGCCAATCGTCGATTGAATTCCTCCTGCAATCTCGCTTCTTCTCGAATTAATTCTGTTTCTATTTCTTTTATCCGCTGAGTGTATATTCTTTGTTGTTCCCTATTTTGATCGCAGCGATCTACTTGCAATTTCTTTTTCTGTCGATCAAATTCTGCCGATATTTTATCGCTTTGCCGTTTGAATTCCATTCGAAGTGTGTTTTTTCCTCGATCAAATTTTTCTTGTCTCTCGATTATTCCTTGATCAAATATTTTCTGCAATGCAGTTGCTTCTCGATTGAATTCTCCCTGTAATGCATACATATGTTGGTTGAATTCTTTTTGTATTTCCGCTAGTGATTCATCCCCGTGTTCCGATAATGCTTTGGATGTTTGGTTGAATTTTTCTTGCAATACAGCTGCCCGTTGATTAAAATCCTCATATAAGTTCTTTTTTGCGCGTTCAAACCATTCATCTAATTCAGCTACGCAGTAATTGAATTCTCCTTGCAATGCTGTTTCATATTCAGCAAATTTTTCTTGCAATGCAGCGTCTTTTTGGGTGAACTCTTCCCGCAATGCAGTTTGTTTTTGAAAGTATATTATTGGCAATTCAACATCCTGAAAAGTTGCATCCCTTTGCAATTCAACATATCTTTGTGCGAATTCTTCTCGCAACATAGCTCGCCGCCGTTCAAACTCTTCACGCAACGCCGCTAATTCACCTTCACACGAAGCTTGACAATGTTGAATTTCCGGTACCGTGCTCGTACAAAGCAAACCCAATATGATCATTTTTTTTATATCCACAAACTCATCTCCTTAAAATTTCAATTCTAAATATAATGAGGAATAGATATTTTGCAAATTTTTTTTATAAAATACTAAAAAACCGGAGATTTTTCATTAAAAATCCCCGATTCTTGTTAAAAAATTGATTAATAATGATTTTGGCTCTTACCAAGACTTCAATTTTACATTAATAACCTTTCACGAATTGGTCATTCCTATAATTGGCGATAAAAGCTTTACAACTTTTTGTTCACCGGAGTGAAGCCTGCAGCTGAGGAAGCGGAAGCGCGCACTCAAACTTTTTCAAAAAGCATTTATAGCAATTCAGAATCTGCGTACCGCTTTTATCGAGTTCATTTCGGAGCTCTATCTTTTCTTCCAGCGATAACCTGCCATTAAGCGCATTTCTCGCTGTGTGCAAAGCTTCCGGATGCGCATTGAAGGCATCATAGATTACCAATGCACTTGCCAATAGGGCTGCGCCCAGGGCTTGTCCATCCGTAGGATTATTACCAACGAGCTTATACGTATTATTGGCTATTCCTTGAATTAGACCCGGCAACCACGCGCAATTATTCTTCGACAAACAGTCAAGGAATGATGGAAAAAAATTATTTCCATAATCATTGACTGGACTGTATCCAACCACTGGATAAGTTGCATCTTCTTCCCTATTAATTGTAGCCGATCCACCGAGTGATAATCCGCATAATATCCCCACGCTAATTATTTTTTTTATATCCATATCTTTTCCTTTATTGTATGATTTTAACCAATTCGACAATCCTTTCGAACGTTGCAACTTAAAAAGTCAATGCGCTCGTCGCTTAAGGAGTTGCTTGTGTAGCCTCTTGAGCAGCATTAAACAGGGATTTGCCTGAAGCAATGGCCTGTGTAAACCACGTCCCAAAAACTAACGCAGAAGCTTTCAAGTGGCCTCCCAAATTCAAGAAGCCTCCCTTTACACAATTAAGCCAATTCAAGGCATTAGAAATATTTTTCATGAACAGAGTTATACCATTCGCACGGCCATACACGCCCCCATAGTAAAGAGGCAGACCAATAAAATGACACAAAACTGCACTCCCAATAACACCACCAATAGCCAGCTTGTGCCGTCCTAAGAATTCGGTTAAGATTTCGGCTTTTTTGCTTAAGAAGGAGCGTTTTTGCTCTAATTTTTCTAATGTTGCTTGACGTTCTTTGATTCCTTCTTCTAAATTTCTGTGCTCTTCAGTAAACATTTGTCGCAAATGTTCGAGTGTGCCTGTGATTTCTTCTCTAGTAAAAACTTCACACTCACGAACTCTTTTTCCCAATTGCATGTATTCACTTCCTATTGTACCGAATACATCTTTCATTATTTGATTTAATTCTTCACAAGTTCTTGCATTGCCAATGGAATCTTGTGCCTTTCTTAAAAAATTTTCCAGATCGGTTTCAAACTGGCTAATAAGTCTGCCTGCCTCTACCTGTCTTCTGTTCTCTTTCAGATTTTCGATTTGTCTTAGTGCTGCATTTCTAGCTCGTGCCTCAGCACTTCCAGTTTTTGATCTAGCACTTCCTGTTTTTCCTGATGCATTGCAACCATTATACGCTCCAATTGTTCCGATTGCACCGAGCAATCCCAATATGATCATTTTCTTTGTATCCATATCTTTTTCTTTCCTTTAATATCGTTAAATATCGTTAATAAACTGTTATCTCCGGTGGAAGGGATGTTCCGTAAGTTGGATTGTCGTTCAAAGCCTTATATTGTCTATCCGCTGCGACAGAAAGCTCATTTATGCGATCTTGGACTAATCTCCTGCATGCTTCCAGTCTTACTTCTTCTGCTGCTGCTACTTGGTCGAATGTTTCTCTCCGCGCTTCAAGTTGCGATATAGCATAAGAGAATTGCCTTTCTTCGTAGCCGAATTCCTCGCGTTGCTGATTTAATTTTTCGGATTCTGTATGTAAATCATGGTATTCTTGAGCAAGATGTATGATCTGATTATTAAAATCATCAATTTGACAATTAAATTCTTCATTCAACTCTCCAAATATTAATTGTACTGTTCGTTCCACCTGTTCTTTACAATCTATAAATCCTCGGAATTTCGCATCCAAATAAGCATCCAAATTTTGAAATCGGGAATATAATTCTTGCAATTCTGCATCTATTGCTGCTCGTATGTTAGCATCTATAAATTCCGGAGGTTGATTTTCCAAAAAACCCCACAAATTTTGAGATCGGCAACATAATTCTTTCCGTTCTGTTTGTATTTCTTTCCGTTCTCCATTGTCTTCTATTCCATTCAATTGATCTTCTAAAGTGTTCTCAAAATCCCAAAGCATCCGAGTCAATTGACCCTCCCGAACATCCACAAAATTCTGAAGATGATAATATAATTTTTCCAATTCTGCTTGTTCTTTGGGAGGCAACTCTATCTCTTCCGAAGCGTAACTCCATTGAATCCCAAACGTTCCGGTTGCACCAAGCAACCCCAATGTAATCATTTTTTTTATATCCATATTTTTTTACTTTCTTTATTTGACAAAAAATTCGACTCTTCTCCACTATCCTTGCAGGATTTCGTTGAGCTGACATATACGCGTGATGCAATCTTGAAACATACCTAACCACTGATTAATCTCATTGACATTAGTAGGATAACAAATAGTAGAATCCTTCGCAATATTTTTTATTTCATTGATTAATGTTAAGTATCGATCATGTAGACACATGCATTCCATTCGCAATTCTGCTATAGCCCCTGGTACTTCTGCAGTATTTTGATATACAGATTCCGATGCTCGTGTACCCTGCTGTTGCAATGCACTTCTTGCCCCTTTCAATGTTGCGCATATCAGAGACATATCACCTGAGCTTCTGACTTCATCCCAAATACCACAAAGTTGATTCCTAAATTCGCTTAGCAGTCTAATTTGAGCACTAGCTACTGCCTGTTCACATTCTCCTTGAAAGTAGTCTTTACGTACTTGAAAACCAGAGAACGCTCTTTCTAATTCTTGATAAAAGTTATAACAGTTGCTCAACGTTTCTCCTGAAGCATGCCACCATTGAATTCCAAACGTTCCGGTTACACCAAGCAACCCCAACATGATCATTTTTTTAATATCCATATCTTTTCCTTTCTTTATTTGACAGAAAAACTTAGACTTCTTTCCTTTGATTAGCCTAGGGCTGCGGTAATAAATTGAAACGCGCGACACAATTTTCAAGCATCTCTAACAATTCTTCAATGTCAGTAACATTCAAAAAACGAATAGCAGGACTGTTAGCAATTTCTTCCATGTCCGCATTTAAGCATTCGTATTGCCCTCGTAGCCCTCGGTATTGCTGCGAAAATTCTAACATAAAATCAGTCATGGCGTTAAAATCCATTTGATCTACAGCTCCCAATAATTGCCGCTTTTGTTGTTGAAATTCAAATATTTTTCGTTCAATTGCTTCCAGTTCCGCAATAAGATGTCTATTATTTATTGGGTCTAAAGTGTTCCAATTGTCTAATATCCATTTCCAATATTTATCTTGCAACATAGTTATTCCTTGATCAAGGAATAGTCCTAATGAATTTTTCAATGCTTGAAAATTTGAAAACTCCTCTTCTAGCCTATGATAATGTTTCGAACATTCTTCCAATCTGGTCTTTATCGCTTCGTAGTCTTGGCTCGAATCCATAAATAAAGCATGCCCCCATTGAATTCCAAATGTTCCGGTTACACCAAGCAACTCCAACATGATTATTTTTTTAATATCCATATTTTTATTTATGTTATTTTTATATTAATTATAAAACTTCTGTCAAAGCTAAAATTTTTTATAAAAAACCATCCATTGACGTTTAAATATTCACTTACGCTCACTTAAAATCTCTAATCGCACAAGCCCCAAAAGTTGGTTCAACTTGCTTAGCATATTCCTTTAATACCCAATCGCCCTTATCGAGACAATAACTTTGCTTTCCAACCTTTAGAGTTCCCGGTTGTCCAACCTGAACATAACCTTCTGCTTTCATATTTTCCGGGTTACTTCTTTTATTAAAATCCGATCTGCAGTCACCCAGTTTAAGTATATGCCACGAAGGTATGTGTTCACATGAACTTTCAAATGTAAAAACTATCGGTTTTGGTGCCGGTGTTGGCGTTGCCGTTGGCGTTGGCGTCGGACGCGGCGTTGGCGTCGGCATTGCTGTTGGCGTTGGCGTCGGACGCGGCGTTGGTGAAAACGTTACCGTTGCCGTTGGCATTGGCGTCGGCGTTGCCATTGCTGTTGGCGTTAGCACCGGACGCGGCGTTGGTGAAAACGTTACCGTTGCCGTTGGCATTGGCGTCGGCGTTACCATTGCTGTTGGCGTTGGCACCGGTGAGGACGTCGAATTGGTGTCCCCAAAACTGGCTCCATCTAGTCGTCCCAACGGTGCTTCTCTATTACGAAGAAGGAACATTCCTATTCCTATTCCTGCCGCTACTGCTGCGAACGCTGCAATTTTTGCACAAATTCCACACCTCGATTGAGAATCCGATCGAGAATCCTGCTCATTTTCGTCATCAAAGTCGCTACCACGTCCGGGAGATCGGGTCTGTTGCCTACTATATACCACAAGATCATCATTGGTTGTGCTACCTTGAATAGCATTAAACATACTTCCCGCTATCATAATAGCTGTTATACTACTTCTTTCTACTCGTTTTATACTCATTATAATCCTTCAAGATTTTGTTAATTATTATTTAGTTATTTTTTTATAATATATTATATAAATATTTTTTTTATATAAAATAAAAAGATAAGCCAATCCTTCCTTCCATCTATCATTCAATTCTCTTAAATGTTTTCGAACATTGCCATCGGAAAAGAGTCCTCCGAAAATCGTTTCACATTTATGGTTATTATAAATATCAAGCCGGTTGAAAAAGTTTTTAAATCCACCAGGTAATTTTCCTAAAAAATTTCCCGTGTAGATATCATCGATAACAAAGACAGGAATTTTTTCCGTAGAAGAAATCTTCTGAAATAAAGAAGATTTATCTTTCACTATTATCATCTTATCTTTTTCAACATATCGTTCTTGAATAACTTTGTCTCGAGGGTTTTCCAGCCAACCTGTCATAAGGCCTTTGGGATCCAAAGTTCCCTCCGAGGAGGATTCATTCTTATCACATGCTAAGCAAACTAATGCGACAATTGAGGATAATGTCTCTTCCAAGGATATTCGTCCTCCAGAAATTTCCTTTCCCCAATAATGATAAATATCCAGGCTCGATGGATCGCAACCAAGGTCAGTACATAATTTTTTTATCCAACTTTGAATATCTTTACTTTCATTTTCTACGCTTAATTTCCGCCTGAAAAGTTTATGACATTTATTCATGTCCACATTTCGTTGCTTCGCATAGATTTCACATTGACTTAATTCAGCATAGCAGGAATACGGCGCATTGCCCATAATGATTGCAACCATTATACCTATCTGTGAAGTTTTCATATCCATCTTGGATATTAATTTATATAATTTTCCCATTTAGTCAATATATTTTCAAAAAAAGCTTCTTAAAATTTATTTTTTCTGAAATTAGTGACGATTTTTACTGTAAATTCCCTTGTTTTAACTCAAAATTTCCATTGCTTATAGTTGACTTGCCATGGATTCATTTATGATTTTTTCCCATGACGTTTTTTTTGAAACCGAAATCTCCCGATATCCCTAAACGCAAAGATATTCCTAAAGATATTTGGATCAAATGTCCCCTATCCGGCGAGATGATTTATTCCAAAGAACTCATCAACCATTGGATGGTTGCTCCAAAAAGTAATTACCACTTTCCCTTATCCGCCCACGAAAGAATCCGACTCCTCGGCGACCTCAATTCCTTCTCCGAATGTGATGTCAACATTACCTCTTCTTCCTTTTTGGGTTTTAACGATAAAATTTCCTATGCCGATAAATTGTTGAGCGCTAAAAATAAAAGTGGTCTCTGCGATGCCATTATTACCGGAACCATCGCCATTCATGGCATAACGAGTTGCATCGGAATCATGGACTTTAATTTCATGGGAGGGAGCATGGGATCTGCCGTAGGTGAAAAAATTACGCGTATCATCGAATATGCGATCAAAAAAAAATTACCCCTCATTATTATTTCTGCTTCCGGTGGCGCCCGTATGTTTGAAGGTATCGTGAGTCTCATGCAAATGGCTAAAACTTCCCTCGCACTCGCAAAATTGAGCGAAGCGAAACTTCCTTTTATTTCCGTACTCACTAATCCAACCATGGCTGGCGTAATGGCTAGTTTTGCCTCCCTCGGAGATATCATTATCGCAGAACCTGGAGCACTGATCGGATTTGCCGGACCACGCGTCATAGAAGAAACGACACGGCAAAAACTCCCAAAAGGGTTTCAAACGGCGGAATTTCTCCTCAAACACGGATTAATCGATCAAATTGTATCGCGCCTTGAAATGAAAGATCGCCTCGCCCTACTGCTAAAAGCCATGCTTCATTGAAAATATCCTAACCATACCATCCTTTGGGAAATGCACTGCCATGTTGCCATCGCCGAAAGCGGTGCAAGGGATATAATCCATCGGCCATAGAATTTGTCGGACTATCACAATCACCGCCCGGGATCATAATTCATCGAGTTTTCCAGGGGAAATAAACACTTTCCCATCTCATCACTGCCGCCTACATACGTGGAATGCTGGAAAATCGCCCCATTGTTTGTTCGACGTAAAAATCCGGCCACCACAGTTTTTCTGCACATTAGTCTTGATCGACCCATTTTTTTTATACACAATTACCGCCGTAAGTTGTTTACATTGCATTAGAGTAGGCATCATAGTAGAGAAGGTAGAGAAAGGTGAGTAAAGTATGAAAATAACACAATTAATTACTCTTATTTTATGGGTCGTTATTGGATATGTAACGGTAATGTTAGTTAAATCCCATCAGAGTGTTCAACTCATACCTAAAGTAAAAGTGGGTATCGATGTGCTGAAGGAACGCGGGTTTAATATTTTGCAGAACAAGAGTATTGGCATTTTAACCAATCAGGCCGGAGTTGATTCCAAGGGCGAATTGACATGGTCCACGTTAAAAAACACGCCCAATATTCATTTAAAAGCTATTTTTGCCCCTGTACATGGGTTAGAGGGTAAATTCATGTCACTGGAAACATTTTACAATGACGAGATCGACGATATTCCCGTATATTCTGTTTTTGCATCCAATTCGCGGCCAAAGGATGAATGGTTGCGGGGCCTGGATGCGGTTGTTGTCGACTTGCAAGGGTTAGGGATTCGTTACTACAATTATTGGGCGTTTATGATTTACATGATGGCGGCATGCTTTGAGAATGGGATTGAAGTCATCGTTCTGGATCGGCCAAATCCATTGGGGGGACACTGTGTGGGTGGACCGATTATGGATCCTGAAAATACATCGGTATGGGGACCTATTCCCGGTTTACCGCTTTTTCATGGCTTAACGATTGGCGAACTTGCAAGTTATTGCAAAAATTTACCAGATGGAATTTCTGCTAACAAACTCACCGAAACAGGTGTACCCCATTCGGGACTAAAAGTATCCCCGGAAACGCTTGCCAAAGGAAAGTTAACTGTCATCCCCATGGAGGGTTGGAAACGCAGTATGCTGTGGCAAGATACAGGTCTAGAGTGGGTAGAGACATCGCCATATATTGCCAATTTGTATTCTGTTTATGAATATGCCTTTACAGCATTGTCCTCATTCGTATCATTAAGCTATTATGACACATGTTCTTTTTTAAAATTTGAACCTTCTTGGGAAACAAGGCGACCTCTAAAAATATTTTCTTCCCGTTACATTACGGCAGCAGCTATTATACGTTATCTTGATAATGAAATTTTCAAAAAAGAAAAGCAAGGATTTTCCTTATCCGTTACAGGCCAATATCATAATTTTGTCGGAATTACAGTAAAAGACATTCGTAAAGTTTCGCCGTGCCTTTTCGGGTTGGGGATGTTGGCTTTATCTCAAAAATACGCACATTTTTACAGTGATAATGATGAAAATATTCGTTTAGTTGCCACTCATATTGGCGATAATGAATTGTTACATAAATTAAAAAAGGCAGAGCGCATTAATGTAAGTTATTTTAAGGATAAATGGGCCAATGAAGCCTTGCAATTTAGTAAAAAAGTTAAACCTTATCTTTTATATGAATAGATTTCATTATACTTCGAGACATTTTTTTTTATTTTTCTCTGTTTAGGGATAATGTTTTTTAGAGAATATTGTAAGGGAAACAAGTTACAGCTGGGAATCGATGTACTGCAAGAGAAAAAGTTTGTAGTTTTAAAAAAGAAAAAGGTGGCGCTTTTAACCAATACTTCTGCAACTGACAGCAAAGGGAAATTGACACTTGATGTTTTTGTAGAAAGTAAAGACGTTCAGCTAAAAGCTCTTTTACTACCGGAACACAACGGTGGTTTTGATGATAAAAAATTAGAAGAACTTAAAAAGAAAGGAATAGATGTTCATTATACCCATACACCGACGGGACGTTCGCCACTGGTGGAATGGTTTAAGAATATCGATGTGGTTGTTGCCGATATACAAGATATTGGAATACGTTACTATACCCATTCTTCCAGCGTACTTTATGCCATGATCAAAGCCTTCGAAGCGAGCAAAGAGTTTATCATTTTGGACCGCCCCAATCCATTGGGAAGTTACATTGGTGGACCGATTATGGATAAAAAATATCTTTCTTTCCTAGGACCTATCCCAGGAGAACCCCTATTTCACGGTATGACGATTGGAGAAAAAGCAAATTGGATTAAAAATCGTGGAGAAACTTTCGAAGTTAAATGTAATTGCGGGATGAAAGACTGTGCCCATGGCATTTTTTGCAACACGACAACTTTCAAAAAGGGAACATTAACCATCGTAAAAGTAAAAGGTTGGAATCGTAAAAAAATTCTCTCACAAACGGGTTCCTATACTTTGGACTCGCAAATTAATCTTTCTCCATGGATCAAAAATGTTGCTTCTATTTTCGACTATGCGGCACTTTCATTTGCGGTACTCCTGGCGAGTAGCTCCATTAATTTTATCGATACCCATAAAAACCCCAAATTTCCAGAAAGAAATTTTAAAACATTTGCTTCACCCTACGTTAAATCATCTGAAATTTTAAATTTTTTACAAAAACAATGTCCAAATGCCTTAGTCGGCTACGCCCTAACCCCCATAAAAATTGAAAAAATAACGGCAGGAAAGACTGAGTTATTAGATGGATTGGATCTAACGATTAAAAACTTTTCCCAAACAACGCCTGCTCTTTTAAGCCTTACGTTATTCGCCTTAGCCCAGGAATGGGTACCAGACTGCGATTGGGAAACATTTGAAAAATCTTTAACAAATGCTGCGCAAACGATGGTAACATCAACTCCGAATGCTGTTGTGCAGAATAATAAAACATCTCCGATACGGGATCTGAAAAAATTGACATTAGCCCAACAAAAAAGTTTGAGAAAGGCGAAGTGGGACCGCTTGCCAAAATTACAACGCGAATTATTCTCAAAACATATCGGAAACAGCGAACTTATAAATAAATTATTCAATGGTGAATCAATCGATGTGACGTATTTTCGCAATAAGTGGGATCGCGAAGCAACTAGTTTTTACAACGAAACAAAAAAGTACTATCTCTACTAATTTTTTGTATGCTTTTTTCTTCAGAAAATGCTTGTCAAAGAAACATTTAAAGCGATATTAACAAATGGTTTTGGCCTGACTAGCTCAATCGGTAGAGCAGTTGACTCTTAATCAATTGGTTCGGGGTTCGAGTCCCCGGTCAGGTACTTTTAGGAAGATGGTATTGGAGTTAAGGGTTCGAATCTTTGGTTAGAATCCTATAAATAGGAATCGGTATTCCTGCCATTCCTAGGCATTCATTTCTGCTTCTCTTCTTCGAATTTCGCCTTGAATAACGCTCTGAATTGCTTCTTCATTGGCTCTTATTTTTCGCAAGTCTTCAATGGAAAGTTCTTTCAAAAGCGCATTTAAAGAAAAGCTTTCGATCTGTACTTCCCCATCTCCCTTCTGTCGAACCCAGTCAATGGCCATTAAATTCGACATCAAATCGACCGCATTGCGTTCTTCCTTCTTCGGGAACATACTCAATGTCCCCAATTGTCCATGGCCGACAATCATTATATTTCCCGTATTATTCAGTTTTTTATTTTCATCATTTTGAAGTACATCCATATGAAATATTGATTTTATGACACCTAATAGCCGAAGAAAAATTCCCGTAATCAAACTTTCGCCATGGGAAAAGTTGCTATTATCCCTCGCAAATGCCTTTCCTCCCTCATCAAAAACGCAAGTCAGTGTACTGGCCTGTGCCTTTTGGTGCCGAACACGTTCTACCTCCGTAGATGAATGAGTTAATGGTTTAATAAAGACCTCATTGGGCAAATTGGAACCGAGTCCACCGTCCATAAACTTATGGGGACTCTGAACCTGGATACCGCCCTGTTGGTATTGTGTCAAATTTATTTCGACGGCTTTAAATGCTCCCGGTAAAGCCATTGAGATACGTGTGGCATAGGCAATGGGTAGATCGGGTGTACATTCTGCATTGAAATAAATTTCTTTTCCATCCGTCGCGTCCCAGCCAGTTAGTGTAACCGTTTTAAAATTATTTTCGATACCATCGCCACGGATTTTTCCTAGAAGTTCCAGATCCTTGAAAGTTAGCATGGCACTTTCTTCCCGCGGAAAAGTAACCTCTACCATTAAATTTCTGAGGCGATTCAATTCATGGGGTGCAAAAATATCGTTTCGGCTCGCTAAAAAATCCTGGACTGCCGATTGTTGTAAAAATTCTCTGGCATTTTTAGCGGTTACAATATCGATTGCCTGGATAACACCGGCGGCATTTCCCATCATTCCAAGGCCAGAAAACATACCTTTGATGGCGGGATAATTGACCATGGCCTCCTTACTTTTTGCTTTACCTATGCCGGCTTGAATGGCATCGCAAAAATTACCGAGCGCTTTTGGAGGCGTTCCCAACCCCATGGCAACGGCGGCAATAGCCCCCGCAGAACTTCCAGAAATAGCCTTTAATTGATTCAATTTCTTCACCTTTGTGAGTGCTGCAAACGCACCCGCATAGCCAAATCCTTTACCGCCTCCCCCGCACAGGCAAAGATTTTCAATGGCGATTTCACTTTGCAGCACAAATTTATCCCCCATCCTAGCAATTTTCGGTGGCATTTCTTGGTGGGGCGGTTTGGGTATAAATTTATTTTCGAGGGCAAGTGCGAGATCATCGATTAAAACATCTAAACAAATAATTTGCATACGCGCGTCGTAATCTTTATCATTTTGAATGACCTTTGCCGCTTCCAACAGGTGGGTCGAAAAGTTATGTATTTCCAGCTGTAAGTTTTCCAATTGTTCCTGGGGGATTCGTTGTTCCAAAACTTTAACTTTTTCTAGAAAATTATTCCGACTCATTTCTGGAAGATTTTTCAATATATCTTTCGGAATTTTGTTACCGATGCGTGCTTGTTGAACGGTAACTGCCCAGGATATATTGATGGAAATTTCTCTGGATACTTTGCCATTTTTCGACGATTGAATTGAATTTAAATTTACAAATTTTCGCAGATCCTCTCCAGCTTTTCGAATAGTTGTATCGATTTGTTGCTCAGTTTTTTGCGAAACTTGATTGCCTATTTTTTGAGCAAATAAATGAACCCGGTTTAGCCAATTTTTGGCCTTCTCATCGAATGCTTTCAAAGCGAAAGTATTCATTTTTCTCAGGTCAATTTTAGCGATGACATGCGCACATTCCCCCAACTTTCGCTTTACAAATTCATTGCGAGTTGTGGCATAAATCTGTGAGAAATGTTTAAAAACATCCAATCCAAAACTTTGAAAAATTTTCTCAGCTCCCATAAATTGACTTCTCCGGTCAATTGGTAAATTTCTCCACACTTTCATGGCTTAAAAATAATTTTATAAATACATTTCGCAACATTATTAAAAATAATTCCCCAAATCATCATATGTCTTATACTTTTTTTCCAAGGCAAGCAATTTTTGTTTTAAATCTAAACCGCCTCCATAACCGATGAGATTTCCCGAAGCGCCGATAACGCGATGACAGGGAATAATGATGGGAATTGGGTTATTATGATTCGCCATGCCAACGGCTCGAGCACCTTTAGGAATACCAACTTGTTGCGCAATTGCCTTGTAAGAACGCGTTTCTCCATAGGGAATTTTTGCAAGCTGTCCCCAAACTTTCTTCTGAAAATTTGTCCCTTTAAATAAAATTTTAACGTCAAAATTTTTCCTTTCACCATGTAAATACTCTTGAATTTGGTTAAAAATATTTTTTATTTCCTTTGTTTCACATTCGATAAATTTATAATTTTCCAATGAATTAAAGCGATATTCGTAAAAGATGTTTATTAGAAAACCGCCTTCCATTATCATTGCAATTTTGCCAATTTTGGTCTCGTAAAAATAAATATTTTGCATTGTGTGATAGAAAGCAATTCTTCGGATTCTACTCTATGCAATCGGAAATTAAAAAGCAATTATATACGCTTGCCGATCTCAAATATCAAAAATTTTCACAAAAACTAAATCCTGACGGGAAAAATATCCTGGGTATTCGATTACCCGATTTGCGTAAATTAGCCAAACAAATTGCGAAATCCGAATGGGAAAGTTATCTTCGTACGGCCATGGATGATCATTTTGAAGAAATTTTGCTTCAAGGCCTCGTTATCGGGTATATTTCCATCCCCATCGAAAAGCATTTGCAACTCATTAAAAATTTTATCCATAAAATTGACAATTGGGCAACTTGTGATACTTTTTGCGGAACGATAAAAATTAGAGCCGAAGATAGGGCTATCGTTTGGAACTTTTTACAGCCATTTTTTCGAGATAGTCGACCATTTTTTCTACGCTTTGCTATAGTTATGCTTTTTAAATTTATCAACAAAGGATATATTGATATTATTTTCACTATTATTTCTCAAATTCGCCACGATAATCGTTACGTTAAACTTGCCATTGCCTGGTTGGTTGGGGAATGTTGTGTCTATTTTCCAGAAAAAACGATTGAATTTTTAAAGTCCAAATTTCTCGATCCCCGTACCCAAAACATTGCCATTCGAAAAATCATGGAATCTTTTCGCATTCCATTTACTGAAAAAATACTAGCCAAACAATACAAATATTAAAGAATAGAAGCTTGTACTCGTGTCGTAACGAGTTGTGGTCAATAAAGTCATCGATCGACGAATTACCAACGGCTCGAACGAATACAAAAAATAAAATTTCTAAAATTTAATAAATGTATTTATTTCAGATCCCATGTTGTTTTCTTCTAAAAATAGTACAAACCAACAAATTGGCTGTCTCCTTGTGGATTGGTTTGTGAAAAATCGACGCATTTTGCCCTGGCGAACAGATCCTTCGATTTACAATCGCCTCGTTTCAGAATTTATGCTACAACAAACGCAAGTCGCCACAGTTATCCCCTATTTCAACCGTTGGATTGAACAATTTCCTTCCATCGAAGTTCTCGCCCGGGCTTCAGAAGAACAAGTTTTAAAAGCGTGGGAGGGGCTTGGATACTATTCTCGCGTCAAAAATTTACACAAAACTGCAAAAAAGATTTTCAATCAGCAAATAAATTTAACAACCTCAAAACATTTCGGTTTCCCTAAAACGCCGGAAGAATGGAAAATTTTTCCGGGCATCGGTGATTATACGGCACATGCGCTCGCTTCAATTGCCCAAAATCAATGCGTCGCGGCAATTGATGGCAATGTAATTCGTGTCCTTTGCCGCATTCATGGCATTCAACAAACCTTTGAAAGTAAAAATCAAGCCGTAAAATATATTAAAAATATTGCCCATGCTCATATCCCTTTCGACGAAAATGCGAACTATAACGAAGCCATCATGGAATTCGGCGCACTCATTTGTAAAGCTAAAAACCCTACCTGCGATCGCTGTCCCATTGCCTTCCATTGCCACAGTTTTCAGAAAAAACTCGATCGTTCACAAATTCCAAGATTTAAAAAAATAGTTTACGTTAAAAAAATTATCCAACGAATTTTTATTAGCGATGAACGATATATAATTTTAAAAAAAGCAAACACAAACCGTTTACATAATATTTTTGAACTTCCGCTACTCGACGATATTCATGAAAAAACACCCACACTGGAAATTGCTAAAATTAATCGCTCCATTGCCCATGAACGCATCACAGAAATTATTCTCAGCCCCAAACATCAAAATTTTAAAATTTTACTCAAAAAAAACACAGAATTAACGCTTTTGTCCATCCAGGAACTCAAAAGCATTACCCTTTCGGGTCCACACCGCAAATGGTTGGATGGATATTTGCCTGCGCATTTTGTTTCTGATGTAATGACAAAAAATTAAATGCCCAGGTTTTGTATGTTTTCGCTTTTGTCATTTAAAATCATGAACAATGGAAAGCTAAATTCACAACAGAAAAACCTTTCGCCCCAATAAGCCTTATCCTTCCAAGAAACTTTTCTATCTCCGGACCTCAAATGGGAAATCAATCCCCCGCATCAAAATGAAAAAATATATTCTCCAGGCTATGGCACCCCCACGGGGAATCGAACCCCGGTTTCCGGAATGAGAATCCGACGTCCTAACCGCTAGACGATAAGGGCAACTCATTTTACCGTTGAATTCTAGCTCAATTTGTCAACGGCTAATTTTTCAAAACATAAAACAACTCCCCTACTTCATATCAATCGAAAGTTTCATTTCTAAAGCCTAAAGTTTTAGCAAAAAAATTCAAGACCCTGGAAACCATTGATTTTTTTTTCTGCGGTTCTTTATCTTCTTCCCAATTCGATTCCACCTCTAGATCTTGCCGAGTATCACTCAATGCGTCTACTTTTCTTTCAATAACTGTGTTTTCTTCAACATCTTCCGGATCATCGACTACTGGCAAGAACCCCTCATCATCTGAAGTCGAAAACTTTTCTGTTTCTTTCTTATCAACCCCTCGATAGGCAAGTCTTCCATCAATATAAATATTATGGGTAATTCCATTTTCTAACATATATACCACAAGCTCTTCTGACCAATTTTCACCAACGGCAAACTGATTTTGTTTTCTTTTTTTTCCATCACGCCGAATTTTCCATTCCGTAACGTATAACCCATCGCCATTCTCTTGTAAATCGTAAACCGTATCCTTAAAATAAAATTGTCTACTCTTTTCCGTCGAAAAATTCACAAGATCCCGCCCGCATGTAAGTCTCTGTTGAATTAGAATATCATCGATTTCTCCACGTACGTTACTATAAGGCAAATTGCCGCAATAACATAGTAGACCGCATACCATATACCCAGTTTTTAATCCCATCAAATGAATTTATAAAAATTTTTCGCATATAGACAAGCCCTAAACTCCTTTACATAATACGAAAAAAACGATGGCGTCCCGTATGGGATTCGAACCCATGTTGCAGGAATGAAAATCCTGTGTCCTAGACCAGACTAGACGAACGGGACTTGATCAAAGCTAACTGTTCACTACACATGAGATTTCCATATTATATTGCAAGAATCTTTTATAAATTAAATTCATTTTCATGGAAAGCTTTGGTGAGCCTAAAGTGAAAAGCAATAATCTCTGGCAAACTTTAGAACAACAGATTCGAGAAAATGGCATAGAAATTGATCGGCCCAAAGGAAAAGCACACCCTCGCTTTCCCAGGTTGATTTACCCAATTGATTACGGCTATATTCCCCATACGAGATCGGCGGACGGCGAAGGTATCGATCTGTTTTTAGGAACATCCGAAATAAAGCAAATTGTAGGTTTGATTTGTACGTTTGATGCGGTAAAAAAAGATTCTGAAATTAAAATTCTTTATGCCTGTCTAGAAAAAGAAATCCAAACAGCAGTGACTATGTTGTCCCATCCGCCGATGTATGCCTTACTTGTCCGCCGTTAAAAACCTTCCGCGAGGTTCTGTCCGTACCCAACAAGGAAGCCTGCCAGAGGGCTCTGCCCTCTGGACTCCCCAAGGAGTCACGGACTCCTTGACCTTATTTTGCGGCCCAGCCGGCGAAAGTTTCGCCCGGCTGGGCCGCAGAGGGCGAAATTCTTATTTTCCTTTGGGCTTTCTCAGGCCCGCCCGCGGCATCGCCCGTGGAGCGGCTGGAAATATAATTCACTGACCGAGCCGATGCGCGACGCGCATCAACTCGGCCCAAAATGGTTAAAATAGTTAGCCCAGCCCGCGGCTTCGCCGCGGGCTGGGCCTCTAGGGCCCATTCGGGCTTTCCATCTGGCATCGCCGGATGGAAAGCCCGCAACCCCGATCCAGGGGGTGGACCCCCTGGCGGGAGTCCAGAGGGCAGAGCCCTCTGGAAAGCACCCCTGGCGGGGATTCTAAGGACGCGTAGCCCTTAGGCAAATATCTCCTGGAAAGGAGCCCTTGGGCAACTGCCACAGAGCTCCTGCCCGGCGCTTCACGCCGGGCAGGTTAATTTTCTTTTGCCCTTCAGGCCTTTAGCTAGCTTAGAGCTATTTTTGCTCACTCGAAACTATGCGCGATATATTTCCAAACCAATCGCAAATTTTTGGGAATATAAAACTTCCACCGACTAGCGCAAGTATTGTCTTAGGATTTGTTGTCACGAGATTTGCGCCAGCCTTGGTCGCTATCTTTAAAAGATCCCAAGTACATTTCAGCATTACCGGTCCCACATTTGTCAATGCCCATTTGCTGCCATTCCACGTCAAATGTTTGACTCTTCTCATTGTTTTTTGCACACTGGAACTATATTCAGGATCACAAATACTCCTTTTTATTTCTTCGAATGAATAAGCATCGATGGAGAAAAATTTTGCTTTTTGCAGTATTTTTCTATTCAGGGTTTTTCCTTCTTCGAAAAACACACAATACTTTTCCTCAAACACAAGGCAACATGATGTCTTGGAACTTTTTAATACCAGAATTTTTCCCGATTGCAATCGTTTCAATAAATGTAATCGAACTTTTTCTTTCATTTTATTTTCCATAATCTGGGCAATAACATCGAACATTATATCCGAATCAAGCTCTTTAACGTTTTCGGCTCTACGATCAAATCCCGATATCGGAAGATTTGAATTTCCTTCCGTGGTATAGAAACAACTTGCTGAACCAACGGCAGATACGGCAACACTTGCCATCAATAATAATTCTAATTTTTTCATTTTATCCATAATTTTCCATTGTTGATACAAGCCAATCGCACTTGTTTCTGTTTTTGTCAAGTAAAAAATAAGAAAACTTCACAGAAATACTCTTCTATGAAAAACAGAGAAATGAAAACATGAAAACTATCTGCAAGCGTCTATATTTTCACCGATATCTCCTTGAGATTACACCCATTACAAGCTTCACACTGGGCAATAGTACAATCCATGGAAAATTTAGTTTGGTCTTCCAGCCATAGGATACGTTCAATAAATGGCTTCTTTAAAATTTCATATAACGGGCAATCTTCCGGAAGATTTTTTTCCGATATCAACATCAGCTTCGCCATTTTCTCTACCCGTATTTCTGATTCTTCAACCTCATGTTGATTCTGTTGATCCTCTTGTCTCATACCTTTTTTTTGTTTCATGCCTCTAAATTGGTATTTCTAATGCTTCTGACAATGCGATTACGTGAAAAATGTGATTTTGATAAAACTTTAACACTATTCCCCGATACCTACGCTACCTTCGTCCTCCATTGAGTTTAAATAAATGATAAGCAAAATTATTCCTTCCCGAACATCAAATTCTACCCGTTCCGCTATCGTGCGATTAAAACAAGAGGTATATCCAGGAAAATAGAGCTCCTGATTTTCCAATTCCCAGCGTAATCCATACGTATTGATTTTTCCAGAAGACATACCCAATAGTGATAATTTCGTTCCTACGGGAAGATTTAATGCCAAATGATTGCGTATCGCAAAACATAGATTTGGTGATATGTAACCGATTGAATCCGTTTGCGCTAAAATACCTACGTTATTCAAAATATGATCAATATATCCACCGTTGATACCGAGAATGATCGATGGCGATAGATGATTTTCCCGGACAAATTTTAGCGCCTTTTGAAAGTCTGAGGACGATTGATCTTTGATTACAATTTTCTTTGTTTTTTCCGCAATTGGTTTCTTTATACTATCCCAATCGCCGATGACGACGTCCGCTGCAATGCCTTTCTGGAAAAGTAAATTTGAAGCTCCATCCGCGGCAATAATAGGTAAAGCGAAATGCGAAAAAAAATCTCTTCTCGGCAACGTTCCGCTTAAACAAACCAACGAGCGATAAATCCCTAGCGATGGCAGCAAGGCCAAGAATTTTTTATCCTCATCGAGCATCTTAGTGGGGTAGATTAAACTTAAACATCGAATTGCAAACTCTAAGGGCTGCTCGCCATTAGAATCTTCGCCAGGGGATGTTTCCAAGGGCTACGCGCCCTTGGATCCCCGCCAGGGGGGCTTTCCAGAGGGCTCTGCCCTCTGGACTCCCGCCAGGGGATCCATCCCCTGGACCGGGGTTGCGGGCTTTTCACCGGGCGATGCCCGGTGGCAGGCCCGAAGGGGCCCTAAAGGCCCCGCCCGCGGCTTCGCCGCGGGCAGGGCAACTTTTTTTAATAAGACTATTTTTTTGCCGAGTCGATGTGTGTTACACATCGACTCGGCCAGTGAAAAATTTCGTCCAAAGGAAATATTAGGAATTGAGGGACGTAAGTTTTTGAGGGCAAAAGCTGC
>JAITAG010000071.1 GCA_031284265.1 Puniceicoccales bacterium
CAAGTTCGGTGTAGACAAAAGCGAGGTGCTAAAGCCCTATGGTGATGTACTGTGCTGCATTGGAACTGGTATTGATAATTCTGGTTGGATCGGCAGTACTTTTACTCGCGAGTATATCATATTTTACCGTCATGATGAGAATAATAGGCGTTTCCTTTTATCCGTGCCTGCGGCTGTAATATGTAATAATTTGGGCGACAATAAGTCCCAAGGATATAGCGTTCATGTAGCTGCCGGAATGGGTATTAAAGAGGAAGGCAAGTTTACGGATCTGAGGAATAAAGATCTGAACCATTTTCACGGTGGCGATTTTATCAAGGATTATGTTGGTAAGCCAACAGTTAACTTAAACCTCACAACCGTAGCCGGTAAAGATGATAAGCAAAAAGGCTACGCCCTATCGGGTTTGGTGAGCCAGGGTTGGCCTGGCCATTGGAATGGAATTGGTAATGGCGTACTTTGGGCTGGAAGGTATTGCTACGGCCTTCCAGGGGCGAGTTTGGCGAACCCCAATCAAAATAACCGGGTTACGACGAAGGTAATTATAGGCAGTAATACATTTATAACGCAACATGTCTTTTTGAATAAAGAATGGACGGAAAAATTTGAAAATGCATTACTACGTGAAAATTCTAGATGGCCCGAAGGATTGAAAGATTGCGACACAACGAAATATGGCGACATTGCTTCTTTAGTCGGTAAATTGCTATGCTTAAATAAGGACAATCCCAAACTTGGCAAGTCGGGCGATGCTAGCTATAATGTACTTTTCGGTAAAGGTGGAATTTTAGAATTTTTATTAAAATCCTTGCCATTAGAAGGTAACCACAAAATTGCTGAGGCTTGGGGAAGTGTAAAAGACTTAGTAGAAAGCTACAAACCTAAAGTTTTGCTGGACCTTGCGCTGGACGATTTTAAGCCCCAACCGAAACCGGAACCCCAACCGAAACCGCCAGCCAAACCGGAACCCCAACCGGAACCCCAACCGAAACCGCCAGCCAAACCGGAACCCCAACCGAAACCGCCAGCCAAACCGGAACCCCAACCGAAACCGCCAGCCAAACAGAAGTCCAAACCGAAACCGAAACCGCCAGCCAAACCGAAACCGAAGTTAGACGATTCAAGTGATAATTCTCAAGATAGTGAGGATGAAGGACCGGTAACCATCAAACGGAAAGTCAACGGATTGCATGTCACATTTGTCGACAATTCGGTCGACAGTTCGGACTTCTTATCGCCGGAGCCGTCACGCCCTTCATCGCTACGGGACAATCCGGACTTCTTATCGCCGGAGCCGTCACGTTCTCGAGAGGAGTTACTTGCGTACTTGCAAAGAAGAGATGGAAAGCCATTTTATTTTCATCAATTAAAATTGCAACAAAAGCAACAAGAAAATCAATCGAAATCAACACAGCCGCCAGATAAAATTAAAAACGAAAAAGAGCGACGGAAGCGACTAATGAGATTCAGTAGTGGTTTGGGAAAGTAATGAAACATTACGGGGATAGATTTTCCCCATGGGAAAAAAATCCTCATCTGAGGACGTTCTAGGAAAGGGCTTCTAAATTTTAGGAAGCCTTTTCCTGCGTTCCATTCCATTTGGAGGCGCCTCGGCCAAAACCGGGCCGCTATCTCTTTGAATAAGCTTGACTTGCAATGCCATCATGCCATCTCTCCCCCCCATATGGGAGCTAAAGCGATAAGACGATGTCGTGAATTCTTTTTTCAGAAAAGACAAGGCGGTAATCCTTTCCATCTACGATTTAACCGGGAATGATCATCGACCTCCTTTCTCTTTTCCCAGAAATGCTCGATGGGTTTCTACAAACTTCAATCATTGCCCGCGCCCAAAAAAATCAATTGCTCCATTGCCACACCCATAACCTTCGCCGATGGTCCATCGATAAACATCGAAAGGTCGATGGCCGACCCTTCGGCGGTGGTGCCGGAATGGTGATCCAACCGGAACCCCTAGCGCGAGCCATTCGAGACCTGAAAACGGAACAGTCGCATACCCTTTACCTTTGCCCCGATGGCGTTCCGTTGACCACTTCCATCGCCAAACAATTGGCCCAAAAAACACACCTTATCCTCGTTTCCGGCCATTACGAAGGCATTGATCAACGCATCCGTGACCAATATATCGATGGAGAAATTTCCATCGGAGACTACATTTTGACCAATGGCACATTGGCGGCTGCGGTCATCATCGATGCGATTTCCCGTTACATCCCCGGCGTTCTGGGCAACGCCCTTTCCCTGGAACAAGATTCCTTTAGCGATGGATTACTCTCCCATCCCCAGTATACCCATCCAAGAATTTTTGAAGGCATGGAAATACCACCCATACTCCTGAGCGGAAACCATGCCGCAATTAACCACTGGCGCCAACGGCAACGCCTCGAACATACCCGACAGAGAAGACCCGATCTATTAAATGAATGACGTCATTTAAAAAATGTTTGACTAATGTTTGTCGTTTTTCAACTATAGTGCGCAGAAAAGTATGAATCCAATTATTCAAGCTATTACTTCAAAACAACTTATTACCAATCGCGACAGTTTTAAGGTTGGCGATGGTGTAAAAATCCATGTCAGAATTCGCGAGGGCGATAAGGAACGCATTCAGATTTTTTCCGGTATCGTCATCGCTAAAAAACATTCCGGAATCACTTCCTCATTCACCGTTCGTCGCGTGATCGCCGGCGAGGGCGTGGAACGTGTCTTTCCCTTACATTCGCCGAGTATCGCACAGATCGAGGTCGAACGCGTAAGCGTTCCCATGCGTGCCAAACTTTACTATATTCGCAAACGAATCGGAAAAGAGGCGATGAAGGTTAAGGAGAAAAAACGCTAGTTTGTATCATGCTTGAAGAAATCGTTAAATCGGTAATCTTTATCGTTCTACTCGCCCTAGGTGGATATTTTTTCGTACTCTTTCGCAAGAAGGGTTGGTTTTTCCCCCAGGTAATCAGGGACAATCATTCCGATCCCGACCGTTTGTGCGTGACCGAACGCCTATCCGTGGGTGGGCGCCACCATATTGCCGTTATCCGGTGTAATGGACAGAAATTTCTCGTGGGCATTTCTCCCACTTCCATCACATCCCTTGGAACATTGCGGCCGTGTCGCCGGGAAAATGCGGATAAGTTTCGCCGTGAAAATGGAGCTCGTTGGGCAAACAATCGGTCAGTTAATGAGCGCGATGTTCCGGTGCAGGAAACGCTCTATTCTCGGTGATTCGTCGTTTCGCCTATGGCGTCGATCATCGAATTGCTCGCGGAAGGGGTGAGTGTTTTGCGCGCCAGCGATGTCGAAGCATCTCGATGCGATGTGGAATGGCTATTGGCCCATGTTTTGGGTTATTCGCGGCTTGCATTGAATCTAAATAGACAGAAAACGGTTGACCTAAAAACCGAGAGACAATTTCGAGAATTACTATTGCGGCGTGCCAAGCGGGAACCCTTACAGTATATTTTGGGCAAAGTCGATTTTTGTAATGTAAAATTAAAGGTCGATGCCCGGGTTTTTATTCCGCGCGGAGAGACGGAAATGCTCGTCGAATGGCTTGTAAATAATATGAGTAAACGCATGGGAAATGCCACTTGTAAGGGGGAGAATTTTTCACCATTAAATATTTTAGATCTGGGAACGGGGAGCGGTGCCATCGCCATAGCTTTGGCGAAATGTTTTCCAATGGGTTGCGTATTGGCCGTCGATCGGTCACCGTTGGCGTTGGAAGTTGCCCGCGAAAATATGCGGTATAACGGTGTGAATAATTTGAAACTTTTCCAATCGGATTGGTACGGCGTTTTCGCGGGCGATCAATGGTCGGAGCGATTTGACCTCATCGTTTCCAATCCTCCCTATTTGACATTCCAGGAGTTAAATGGAGCGCAGGATGAAGTGCGTCGCTATGAGCCCATTTCAGCACTCGTTGCCGAAGAGGATGGGCTCCATGACATTAGGATTATTCTCGATGGAGCCAGAAAGTTGCTCAAAAAAGACGGCATCGTCGCCGTTGAAACGGGTATTGCACATCCCAAACAACTTCAAAAAGAATACGAAAAATATTTTAGGCAAACGGAAATTTTGCGAGACTTAAATCAGTTTGACCGTTTTTTTATCGCTTATCGGTGACGTTTAAGGACTTGCTATTCGCGAAAATTTGACTAAAAAGACGGGAGCTAGGGCGTATGGATCAGAATTTCATCATTAGTATCACGGAACAGGCAATGATACTCATTCTCATGCTATCGATGCCGCCGATTTTAGTGGCGACGTGTGTGGGATTGATAACGAGTCTTTTGCAAGCGCTTACTCAGATTCAGGAACAGACATTGGGATTTGCTATAAAACTATTCTTTACCGTTACGGTTTTGATGCTATCGGCCTATTGGATTGGCGATGAATTGCTTGCGTTTGCCAACAGTTTATTTTCTAATTTTCCAACGATCATTCACTGATGGGAACGGGACTGGAGCAGGTAACTTCGGTTTTATTGATGATGATGATGTGTATTGTGCGTTTAGCGGCCGCATTATCGTTGACGCCGGTATTTGCCAAGCAGTACATCATGGGGACGGGGCGCAATGTCGTTATTTTTGCCATGGCTCTACCGCTTTTTCACGTCGTGTATCCCAGTTTACCGACGGCACAACTTCCGCTGCTCATTCTTTTTGTGACGATTTGTAAGGAGGTTATTATTGGTGCCATGCTGGGTTATTTATCGGGATTTATTTTTTATATTACGGATAGTGTTGGATTCATCGTCGATATTCAGCGTGGATCGTCGCAGGCCATGACCTTTGATCCCATTGCCGGTTCACAGACATCGCTTCTGGGAAGTTTTTTGACACAGATGATTGCGACGCTATTTTTTACGATGGGTGGATTCTTATTTTTCATCGGTGTGATTTACAAAAGCTATGTTGTTTGGCCTGTTTTTACGTTTTTTCCTTCGTTTAATGTCAATTTTTCGGCATTTATGATGTCGTTTGTCGATGAGATTATGGAGACAGTTTTTTGTTTTTCGGCACCGATTTTAATCGTATTATTTCTCGCGGAGTTTGGATTGGGAATGATCAGTCGTTTTGCACCGCAGTTGAATGTTTTTTTTATGGCGATGCCGGTTAAAAGTTGGCTATCGATGTTTTTTTTACTATTTTATTTTTCGCTGCTGGGAAGGTTATTCCATTACTACTTTTTCACGCAGAGTAAATTGTTATTTTTTATTACGAATTTTCTGAGATAGGGGTGGTAAAAAGCGAAAGGGATGGGGTAAATGAGTGAGAAAACCGAGGAACCGACGCCCAAGCGCATACGCGATGCGCGCGATAAGGGGAACATTGCGAAGAGTCAGGACGTCAATTCGACGCTCACGTTAATCGGTGCATTTTGCTTTGTCGGGTTAGGCTGGAACGGGCATTTGGATAATCTTTCGGAAATGATTTTAATTCCGACCCAATTTATTGGCCGGTGTAACGATCTGAGTGGCTATACAGGTCAGGCGCTTTGGGGTGTTTTGATGAAGGCGGGTGGCATTGTTTTCCCGGCAATTTTTGTGGTGGCGCTGATGGGCATTATTGGGAATTTTGCGCAGGTTGGGATTTTGTTTACGACGAAGACAATACAGCCCGATCTTAATAAAATTAATCCCATGTCGAAGCTGCAGCAAATGTTTTCCATGAAAAATCTCATCGAATTGCTCAAGTCGACGGCAAAGATTATTTTTTTAGGTATTCTGTTAATTGGTGTTGTAAAAGATGTATTTAACGATTTAATTTTGCTACCATTTTGTAAGCTATCCGGCGTATTGGATATTCTCGGGCCGATCATGGCTAATTTTGCGAAAATGGTCATTTTTGCGTACATTGCGATGGCCGCCCTCGATTACGCCTACCAGAAACACAAGTGGAAAGAGGGCCTCAAAATGAGTAAGGATGAGGTAAAGCGGGAGTATAAGGAATCTGAGGGTGACGGACAAATTAAGAGTAAGCGCAAGCAAATTCATAAGGAGATGATGGAGGAGGATCCGCCGCAGAGGACGAAGCAGGCATCGGCTTTGGTGACCAATCCGGAACACATTGCGATTGCATTGCTCTACGATTTTGAGCGCCCCATTTTTCCTTTACCACTTGTGATTGCGAAAGGAGTTGGCGTTATTGCGGAACAGATGATTGCGGTTGCGGAAAAGGAAGGGATACCGATCATGCGCAATGTTCCTTTGGCGCATGCGCTATTGGATACGGCCGGTGTCATGGAATATATTCCTCGGGAGTTGATGGCGCCGGTTGCGGAAGTTTTGCGTTGGGTCAAAGATATGAAAGAGGAGCAAGTCCAGGGGAGTGTTATTTAAATAAGTATTTAAGTTTTTTGGAAAAATATTTCCAACTCATTTTTCATAGCATCAAAATAACAAGGAATTTACCTAAATTTGGGTAAATTTTTTTTATCGAAAAATTCCCAAAAAAAACTTGACAAGCGATTTCATTTTTGCGGTGATTGAAAACATGGACAAGAATAGTAAATCCAAAAATCGAATGTTGCCAATGGCTTCTGCCATAATGGCGTGTGTTTATAGTTCAGAATTATTAGCTGCGGCTGCGGCTCCGGCTGCGGCTCCGACTTTTCAGCAATTCAACGCGGCATTAATGGCTGCGGGATTAACTCCGTCGCAGGACCAAGCGTTGGCCCATGCGTTTAATAGCAGTGGAGGTAACTACCAGACAGTCCGGCGGGCGATTGTCGATCAGGGTCTGGATGGCAATCAAACCGGCGTAATAATGCAAGTGTTCGTGCCAAATGCGCAACAAGCGCAATTTTGGTTGAGGGCACAAGTCCTGCCTGGCGAAGAACCGGATCAGATGCCTGTTGTAATGTTTGATCATGACATAACAGGTGGAGCAGCTACATATGTAGATTTAACGGCGCCGAGAGGTCCTGCTTATAGGCGAAACGCTGTTTTTTTGGAAGGAATGGAAGCCCAAGCAGTATCAATAGCAGGAGGAGGTAGTGCATTAGTTCCATCGGGAGGAGCATTACAAGGAGTATTACAAGGAGCAGGAGCAGGAGCAGGAGCAGGAGCAGTAGCAGTAATTGCTCCGACTTTTCCGCCCTATGCCTCAGAGTTCATTGCTGCGAATTTTGGTAAAAAACTCTCTCCTCTAGATTATCTTAGGGTAAAAGAAGTCATTGGTAAGGTGATTATGGGTAATGATAATCAGTCACAAGACGCGATGGATAGATGCGTAGATGTATTGACGGACGTTGTTTTTGGGTTTAATGTCAAAAATCATACTAACCTGGACCAGAAAGACATAGAATTCTCATTAAGATGGCTTGTACATGCGATACGTCAAGATGCAAAGGTAGTCCGTAGTAATGATTTCGCAATCCCTTCTGTAGGCCTAACAAAAAATACGCGTTACGTTCTTCCTGGTGCTCCGGCTGCTGCTCCTGTTCCTGGTGCTCCGGCTGCTGCTGGTGGTACCATACCGATTAAGTTTGTGCATCCAGAGTTTAAACATCTTGCAACGGTTGCGTTGTTTCCACGTGCCAATAATATACCTGGTGGTGCTACTCCTGGTGTTGCTGCTGCTGCTAATGCTAAGGATGCTGCTGATGTTGTTATTGCTGCGCATGCTGCTGCTGGTGCTGGTGCTGCTGCTGCTGTTCTTAATGGTGCTAGTATACCATGGACAGCTGGCGTGAAAGAAAAATTTGTCGCCTGCATATGGTTAGCAGACTTAATGTTAAGTTGGTATATTGAAATGAGGTGTGATGTACGTGGTCGCCAATACTATATAGATGATCAAAGAAAGCCTGTATTATTATGGGGTGATTTCTTTGCGATATCGGGGATTATTAGGCAGGATAGATTAGGTGAAATGTTCAGTAGGGCTTGTGAAAAAGTCGATCTTAATGTTACCCCTGCTACTGTCCAAGAGGGAGTTGCAAGTAACTTCTTTAAATATTTTTCGGGGAGAGGTTTGGATCCACAAAACTTAGATGACCAGAAATTTGAAAAAACTATTAATAAATTCGTAATAGCGCTTAAGGGAGATAGGGAAGGTTATGAAGTTAGCGGTAAACAGGATGGATATTCTTGTCCGTTGCTTTTGAGGTTTTCTTACGAGGAATTGCCTCCGTTATTTTTGTTGAAAAATGCATTCTATGGAATGGGTGAACTGATATACCGTGGGATGTGCTGGGCTAAAGGCAAAGAGCCAGCGCTAAACGGCCACCCTCAACATTCACGTAACCCATCTCAGACGTCTCCGCGTCAAACCTCTAACCCGCCTCAGACGTCTCCATCTCAAACCAACCCGTCTCAGACGTCTTCATCTCAATCTAATTTAGGCTATGCACCTCGGCCGCTACCCATCGGCACAATGAGGGTAGGCCATAACACACCTGGAGATATGGAACGTCAAAAGAAAATGAGGGCCTCCAGTAGAAACCAACCATTAAAGAGCAAATAAAAGAACAAACAAAATGCGCCCCTTTACTATTACGGTTTAGAAAATCGAAAATATGGGAAGGATGAGGTTCTTGTCCTTCCATAAAAAGATCTTCATATAGAAATGTTCCCAAAAGGGCTTTCAAGTTTTTGAAAGCCTTTTTCGCCGACTACTTTTTTCGAATAGCATTAAAGTTTTGTCATGGAACATGGTTGGTTTGAGGGTAAAGTAGGATAAATGGCAAATTTGTGCGACATTCTGTTTCTCGGTAAATTTTAAAAGGGTAAACGTTGTTGACTTTCTCAAAATCCTATTTGTATGGGAAAAATGCAAATTGCGAGCATAGTTGTTGGGTTAGTTGGAAGCTGTGTGGAAGGCGGGTGCAGCTTTTTTGTAAATGGCTTTTATCAGCTTTTCGCGGCAGTCTGTCCATTAGCCGTGATTGCACTTTACTTGAGCATGACTACAAGTTATACGTTCAAGGAACGCTTAGGGACAGCGAGAACGGCGTGTTGGATTGCGTGGAGCGTCATGCTACTGGCCGCTTTGGGCGGTCCTAAGGCCCTTGCAGCTGTAGGTATTTCCATGGAAGCGTTTAATATTGGCGGTGGACTATTATTGGTCTTTGTGGGATTCGGTATGCTCCGTGCGGAGGATCCCGAAATTGCAATGTCTCAAAATGAAGCGGAAGAAATTGGCCATTTGTCTAAGAAAACGCACCAGGATGTAGCCATTGCACCATTAGCCGTACCCATTATTGCCGGCCCCGGATCATTGACTATTATCATTGCTAATCGGGCAGCAAATGGGGGAACATTGGAACTTGTTTCCTGTTTATTGGCCATTTCGGCGGTTGTTTTTTTGATATATGTCCTCCTAGTATTGACTTCAAAGGGTGCAAAATGGCTAACGCCGACGATTTTGAAGTTAGGTTTTCGTCTATCGGGGTTGTTTTTAGTCGCATTGGGTGTACAATTTGTCATGAATGGGCTGAGAGAAACGGGCTTATGTTCCAGTTCCTATGTCATTGCTTCCCTGTTAAATTTTTAAATCGACTTGCGCTCCGATGATTTTTGATACCGTCATTATAGGGGCGGGAGCTGCGGGTTTATTGTGTGCGAAATTTTTAAAAAGAACATGCCTTGTACTCGAAATGGATCAAAAGCCGGCACGAAAGGTCCTAATTTCCGGTGGCGGCTGCTGTAATTTTACGAATAAAAATGTTGCACCCGAATGTTATTACTCGCAAAATATACATTTTTGTAAATCCGCTTTGGCGCAATTTTCTTGGAAGGATGCGGTATCGCTCTTTTCTAGTGTTGGAATTGCCTATGAAGAGCGCGGTTGCGGGAAATTGTTTTCGTTTGATACGAAACAATTTGTTAATTATCTGCAAGCTGATATCAATATTGCGTTTAAAATATCAGTCAATGCCATCGAACGCGTTAGGGAAGGGTGGACGATTTGTTGCGACAATGAAACAAATTTTCACTGCAGACATTTGGTCATTGCAACAGGAGGACTATCCTATCCGCAGCTTGGTGTTTCTGATTTTGGTTATCGTTTCGCACAACAATTGAGAATTACCATTGAGCCGTTATCGCCCGCGTTGGTACGACTGGATTTTCCTCAAAATATTCAAAAAAAGTTTACAGAATTGGCTGGTGTTTCATTACCGGTAACGGTAACGGTTGGGAGACATGCGATTACGGACGAAATTTTGTTCACGCACTATGGCCTGAGCGGTCCTGCAATATTGACGGCATCCCTATGGTGGCAGGAAAATACGCCTTT
>JAITAG010000037.1 GCA_031284265.1 Puniceicoccales bacterium
AACTTTTATTTTTCCTTGGCCGAGGCGATGCGCAACGCGCATCGCCTCGGCCAAATTAATTAGCCCGCCCGTGGCTTGCGGACCTTCGCCCTGGGCGTTGCCCAGGGCGAAGGTCCGAACTCCAGGTCCAGGGGATGGATCCCCTGGCGAGAGTCCAGAGGGCAGAGCCCTCTGAACAAACATCCCTTGGCGGGGATTCCAAGGGCGTGCAGCCATTGGCGAGGAGTCAATATGGATCTGTAGTTGACATTAAATGCGAAACTTTTAATTTTATCGATAGTGGGTTAAAGTCTGGGATGGCGAAGGATAGGAGTAAAATAGTATTATGTGTTGCGAATGACAGCGTATGTCTCTGTCAGGTTGCAGATCAGAAAGGTCGTGCATTTATTCTTTCGAGTCAGGTTGTCCAGGCGGAATATTTTGGGCAAAACAAAGAAAATTGGTTAGAGCAAGCGTTAAAAATTTTCAGGCCAAAACTACTCAAAAACGTAACGGATGTCCTAGTTTCGGCGGCATTGACTCATTACATTCCACTCGAAGTTCTTTATTTGCGCGAAGAAAATTTTACCAAAACTACTCTTTTAGAACTGGAACATTCGCTTGGCAATAAAATTTCGCAATTCAAATTCGGGATTTATCGAACGGAAAAAAATAATATTGCCCACGTGTTTTTGGCTCCAAAACCGGTAGTGACAAAATTAAGTGCGGTATTGGAATCCGCAGGCATTAGGAAGCCAAGAATTTTACTTTCTCCCGTTATGTTTATCGAAGAAAGTAAGCGACAAGTCGTGAATACGGACACCGTTTTTCTCGATGTCGGTCGCAATCTTATTGCCCTAGTTCTTTGCAAAAAGACTGAAGTTACTGTCCGTTTATTGCCCATAAAATGGGATATGCTGGTTAAAGAAATATCACAAATTGTGAATCAAAACTGTTCCGAGGAGGGTATTTACCAACTCATCCAGAATGCGCAAAAGCAAAAATTGAATCCTCCTATCCAGTACGCATTGGATGAATTTTTCGAAGCGCTTTACCGAGAAATTAGTCAGCACGTCGATCAATATTTTGGAACAAACGGTTCTCTTGCATGGGTTGTCGGTGGTTGCCATAATCAACTGTACGGCATTCGGCAGCGAATCGAAAAAAAAATGAAACAAAAAATTATTCCCTATTCTATCGCATTTAAGCAACAAATTTCACCGTCCATCGGAGCGGATATCATGGCCATAATGGAACCTTTTCTTCCCGGTTTACTCACAACGGCTACGCTCGAAAAAAAACAACTTGACGAAGTGATCAATTTGCAAACGGATACCGTCATTGCTAAGGCAAAAACGGAAGAGTCGTTTTTTTATCAAAAATTCGTTACAGGTTTAGCTTGCATAGCATCGGTATTGCTCTATTTTTCTCAGTACCTCCGTTGTCGGCACATTACCAGTGAAGTTCGCAATAGGGAATTGCTCGCGGAACAAGATGAAATGGTACGCATTGCTAAGCAAATCGAAGATATCAATGGGCACATTAGGGAACGAAAAAAATTATTGGGCAATGTCTTAGTTTACATTGAGCAAAATCGAAAATGGTGCGAATTATTCAATGCACTGCAAAATATTTTGACCGAAGTTGGGGATGTTTACCTCACGTCATTCGTGTGGAATACACAAACCGCTAAGGCAGGCGATTCCTCTCCACAAAAAACTCAAAAAACTCCCCTTACAAAGGAGATCAATGAGATTAAAGAAAAAGCAATTGCCCCTTCTAACATAACCGCAACAATCGCCATGACTGGGAATATGTTTATTAGCGATGTGGAGATTACCAAGGATGTGGAACGAGAATTTAACGTCAAATTTAATGCAATATTTGACAAGATTCGCCAGCTACCATTTTGTGCTGGGCTCAGTGATATAAAAGTAAATGTTCCTGAAAACGCTACAATTACCTTTCGATGTACCATGAAAGTTAATCCCAAATCCAAAATTATGGCGCTATGAAAAAAATAGTTTACAAAAGTTTGCAAATATGTTTTCCGATTGCGTTATTACTGATGATTGGAGTACTGGGTCATCTATGTTGGAATCGATATGCTTACATCATTTCGACGGACGATAGTAGTGATAAGGCAAAGGAAAAAATTCAAGCGTTATCTCAGGGTAGCCCCTTTCCTTCGGAGGAAAATTTACAAAAAATTATTCAAAAATCAAATGATTACGACATCGATTACCAACTTTATACGGCAACACATAAACAATTCGATTTGGAATTTTTAAAGATACAAAGGCCGAAAAATGAAGTGGATTTTTATTTTTTATTGATGACTTATATTAATTTTCTAACAAATTATGCCGAAAAATCAGCCGTCACTACTTCCGCTAAAACGGCCTTTGGGTTTGATCCTTACGCGCAAAAAGATGTGATCCCGGCGTTGGCTCATATCGATGCGCTCTACAAGCAAAGTAAAATTATCACAAAACTATTGATATTGCTCTTCGACTCCAATGTTTACGGTATGGATCTGCACAATATATCTCGCGAGAGTGTCGACGGCGGTGACGGCACGCAAAAATTCGGTGATCATACGGGAACTTTAGATCGGAACAAGGTAGCTACCATTCGAAAAAATGATTTAAAATCCTATTTTTTTAACCTCGAATTTTCCTGCCATACCAACGCCATCCGCAATTACATCAATAAATTACAGGAGTACGGTTTGCCGGTAGTTGTACGCGCATTGGCAATTGACGATGCCAATAAAGATTCATCGGAAAATGCAATTTTATCGACGAAAAAGGTGAAAATTTCAATGACATTGGAGTGGTTATTGATTCGAGATGAAGAGGATAGGTTGGAAAATAAATCATGACAAAAATAGCAAAATTTTTAATTTTCACTTCACTCATTTTTATGGCGGCATCCGTAGAACGTGCGGTCGAAGCCTGGTGGCTGCGTTCGAATAAGGGAAAACGTACGCCCACCCCAATGGCTCAGAAACGCTCCATGGTCGTCGAACGCGAAACAGTAGATATCACAAATATTACCTGGGAAACGCCCCCAATAGCTCCCAAAGGCGAGAATTGGACCTTCGATCTCTTTACATCACCCACCATCGTACGCGAAGGAACGGAATTTCAATCGACGCTTCCTTGGACAAAGAAAAGCCAGTCAACGATCAATTTTGAAGTTGTTGAAATAAGCAAAAAAATTTATCCTATCCAATTTTCCGGTTACTTTAATCAACCGATACTTGATGGCGAGACATCCGAGAATTCATCGTTTTCCTTTATGCTTAGCGATGTGCAAACCCGTGAGTCGTTACAAGTCCAGTTGGGACAAGTTGTCGAACGCCATAATGTCGAAATTTTAAGTTTTACCGAAAAAGGCCCCAACGGCGAAGCTCAAGGTTACCCCCAGCTAAAAATTATGGATCGCAATAGCAACCAGGAAATAATTTTGACGCCGGAAAAAAAATACTACGACCAGTTGTATACCATTCGCCTGCGTTCAAAGGTCGACGAAAAAGAAATTTCCCTATCCCACGCAGGAGAAATATTTTCCATCGGAGATGATCAATATGTGCTCAAAAAAATCGATGAAGAAAAAAAGATCCTCGAATTTTCACAAAAAGTAGGCAAAGATTCCTGTAATTTTTCGTTGGAAATTACCACAAAAAATGCATCGCAAACCATAAAGACAGTTTAAGTCAACCATAAAGTCAAATTGAGTTGACATTTTATAAAATTTTCCGCTAATAGAGTTGGGTTTGTTGGCAAGACAAAACTAATTTGATTACAATGGAAAGAGATCATACAATTTCGAGGGATTTTATTAGACCTTCCTATGCATACCTTATTGAAAAGAAGCGTGATGGCGAAGAATTTTCCGAAGATGAAATTCGTTTTGTTGCGAATTCTATTTTAGATAAAACGATCCCAGATCATCAACTCGCCGCATTGGCCATGGCAATTTACTTCCAAGGTATGACACCCCAAGAAATTGCCGTATTTACCGAGGAAATGATGCTAACCGGCGAAGTGTTCGAACTTCCACGCATTACAAAACCGAAGCTGGATCGTTACGCAACCGGTGGCGTCGGCGATAAGACAGGTCTAGTTTTGATCCCCTTAGCTGCGGCGTGTGGCGTCGCCATCCCATCGATGATCGGCGAAGAAGAAGGTTTCGTCATCAGCGACCTCGATAAATTGCGTTCCATACCAGGATTCCGAACGGATATTCCTCATGATCAGTTTGTTAAACAATTACAACAAATTGGCTGCGCGGTTATTGAACAATGTCCAGAAATTACACCAATTAATACGTTTCTCTTCAAATTGCGTAAGGAAACGGGAACTGTCCCGAGTATTCCATTGTTGACCAGTAGTTTGTTAAGTAAAAAATTTTCAGAGGGTGCGGATGGTCTAGTCGTCGACGTAAAATGGGGTAATGGAGCCTACGTACGCGACGTGGAAAATGCAAAACAGCTGGGCCGTATGGTAACCCGTGTGGCAAAATCGATGAATCGAAAATGCGTCGCATTGATTACGGATATGAATCAGCCACTGGGAAGTTGTGTTGGAACAGGACTCGAAATGCAAGAAGTTTTGCAACTTTTACGCGGCGAAAGTGATCCCGAATTGGACGAATTAATTCTACGCTTAGGTATGGAAATGGTGCGCTTAGCCGGAGTCGCCGGTTCAACACTCTCAGCAAAACAAATGGTACGTAAGCACTTGACCGACGGTGTCGCTTTGGGAAAGTTGCGCGAAATGATCGAAGCACAGGGCGGCGATCCCCATTATATCGACGATCCCGATAGATTTCCTAAGGCAAAATATGTAAAAAAATTGCCAGCGGCAAAACGAGGTTATGTTCATACGATTGATTCGGAAATGTTAGCACACGGTGTCCAAATTCTCGCGCGAAAACGAGATGGATCGATCGACCATGCGGTTGGAGTTTCCGAAATTAAGAAAATCGGCTACCAGGTGAAACAAGGCGAAGCACTCATGATGATCCATTACAACGATGAAATTAATTTAGAGTCGGCATTGGAATTTTTACGTTCATCATACCGTTTGGCACCAAAGCGACCCACCCAAAATGATCTCATTGTGGAGCGAGTTGCCTGAAAGGCTTGAGGGCTACACGCCCTTAGAATCCCCGCCAAGGGATGTTTATCCAGAGGGCTTTGCCCTCCCCTGGACTCCCGCCAGGGGATCCATCCCCTGGACCTGGAATTCGGACCTTCGCCCTGGGCAACGCCCAGGGCGAAGGTCCGCAAGCCACGGGCGGGCTAATTAATTTGGCCGAGGCGATGCGCGTTGCGCATCGCCTCGGCCAAGGAAAAATAAAAGTT
>JAITAG010000057.1 GCA_031284265.1 Puniceicoccales bacterium
AAAAAATGCTTGCCAAAACGAGCGGCGCAACTAGGGTCCTAGCCGATTGGTGAGGTATCCAAGTGGCTAAAGGATGCAGACTGTAAATCTGTCGGGCTCCGCCCTTCGAGCGTTCGAATCGCTCCCTCACCACCGTTTCTAACTCTCCATCGATTGATCCAATAAAAAACGGAAAAAGGATCATGGGAAAAATTGGTTTTGCCCTAGGCGCTATTTTCTGTGACTTAAAAAAGTCATTTGACAAAATTAGAAATGGCGTCAATGCTAGGAGGTAGAGGGTGGGAGCAAGCAGCACGTTTAAAAATGGAATATTCCGGAGGAAATCAATGCCTCAAAAAAATAAACTTCCCCGCCTTATCCGTTGCTTATAAAACATCCCTTTCCTTCCTGGGATTGGAAAATTTTTAAAATGAGTTCGAAATTATTTTTGTGCGGTAGTCTTTGCCTTTCGGATTAGTTGGGAGACGGTATCCGTTGCCCTGGCGCCGACGCTTAGCCAATAGGCTGTCCGTTCCAAATTCATCGATAATTCCGGAGAATTGCCCTTTGCCTGAGGTTCATACACACCCAATTTTTCCACATATTTCCCGTCACGCCGACTCGAGCTTTCCGCGACGACAACCTTATAGGATGGATGATGAATCCGTCCTTGCCTTTGTAATCTAATTTTTAACGCCATATGACGCCATTAAAAATCGAAATTAGTCCATCGGTTGTCAAGCTTTTTTGAATCTCTCCGATAGTAATCCCAATTGGCGTAAAATTATATTTTTAGGAATTTATGTTTTTAGGAAACGTAAAATTATGAGTTTGACATTTTAAAAAAAATTTCGAGGTATGGAAAGCGTATGAAGAAATTTGTCACCGCAGTGCTATCCATTTTGGTCGGGGCATTTGTTATTTGGTTTTGTTTGAAGCCATCTGGCACCGACCGCGCTTCCAAAAAGGAAAAAACGGTGCTTCATTTCGGAACGTGTGCCGATTATCCCCCAATGGAATATTACCGTGACGGAACATTGACAGGCTTTGAAGTTGAATTGGCGAAACTCATTGCCGAAAAGCTAGGGAAAAAAATTATCTTTGAGGATATGGCATTTAGCGCCCTACAGATTGCTTTGGAGAAGAATTTTATCGATGCTTTCGTGGCCGCGTTTGGTGTAACTCCGGAGGGGCGGAAAAAGTTCGATTTTACCACTCCCTACTACACCGAAGGATTGGTATTTTTGCACAAAAAAAGCGATTCCATAACCAGTTTGGAGGAACTTTCCAAAAAGAAGATTATCTATCAGCTCAGCAATCAAATCAAGAAAAGCTTAGAGGAAAGTATGCCCGGCACGGAAATGGTTTCAACGGATCGAATGGACGTAGCCGTGGAGATGTTCAAGGCAGGCCATGGAGATTGCGTGTGCATCGACATATTCGTTGCGGATGCCTATTGTGAAAAAAATCCCGAGTGGACCTATTTCGCATTGGATTCCTTTAAAGTAAGCGACGGCGTTGCAATTGCTCTCCCTAGAGGTTCTCCATTGAAAGTTGAAATTAATAAAATTTTAAAGGCTCTGGATGCCAGTGGAGAATTGCAGGCATTGCGAGAAAAATGGGCATTAAGGATGCCGTGGGAATTGCCAAATGAATAAAATTATTTCCAATTTTTTGTACATTGGATCCGGAATTGGACTCACACTAAAATTGACATTTGGCGGTGTTTTTATCGGAATCATAGGCGGGACGCTGCTATCCGTGCTGCGCCACAACGGCATCGCGAGGCCGATCGTCAATGCCATTATTTCCGTTCTCAGGGGAACGCCGCTCCTATTGCAATTGAGTCTCATCTATTTTATCGCGCCTGGTATTGTTGGTTTCAGGCCCGATCTACTGTCGGCGGGTATTTTGGCATTTGGCATCAACAGCTCCGCCTATATTGCGGAAATATTCCGGGCGGGCATAGAAAGCTTGCCAAAGGGACAATTTGAAGCGGCGCAGGCACTGGAAATTCCGCGATTTTACACGTGGAAGGATATTATTTTACCCCAGGTTGTGGTGAATATTTTTCCAGCCCTGGTCAACGAAGTGATCGCTCTACTGAAGGAAACGGCGCTAATTGCCATGATCGGTGGCATGGACATTATGCGCAGGGCCCAAACGATTGCCGTCGAACAATACGAATATTTCATGCCCCTCTGCATGGCGGGCATCTATTACTACGGCCTTGTGCTGCTGATAGGATTTGTGGGAAAAAAAATTGAAACCTGGAAACATTATGCTAAAAATTCGTGATGTCTGTAAGATTTTTAACCACACCAAGGTCTTGGAAAATATCAATCTCGACGTAAAAAAATCGAGTATTCTAGGTATCGCGGGGCCGTCCGGCTGTGGGAAATCGACGTTTCTTCGCTGCATCCAAAAATTGGAACCCATCGACCACGGGACCATAGAATGCGGCGGCCGCACGGGCTTTATGTTCCAAGACTTTCAGCTCTTTCCCCACATGACGGTACTGCAAAATTTAACCTATGCGCCAACCTTGAAAAATAAGGATAGCGGAAAGGATTATAAAAAACAAGCCGAAGGCATGCTGGGCGATTTGGGTATGGCCTCTAAGGCCAACGAATATCCAAATACCCTATCGGGGGGCCAAAAGCAGCGGGTGGCATTGGCAAGAAGTTTGATGACCCAACCGGACATTTTACTGTGCGATGAGCCGACTTCCGGCCTAGACGTATCGACCACAATGGATGTCGTTGCCCTACTCCAATCCGTCGGCGAACAATTTGGCATTACAATTATTATCGCTTCCCATGATTTGGATTTTTTGACTAAAATCTCCGACCGAATTGTCCTCCTAAAGGACGGCGCGATTGCCGTGGATATGGATCCCCGAACCGACGGCGCACCGATAGATTTCCTAAAAAGGTATTACTGAACGTTTCCCATGGAAAAATTTTGAGTTTACTAGAAATCGGCTTGCTTTTTATGTAAGATTTTGATCAAAATTTTCGATCGAATTGTCCTCCCGAAGGATGGCGCAATTGCCGTGGATATGGATTCCCGAACCGACGGCGCACCGATAGATTTCCTAAAAAGGTACCGCTGAACGTTTTCCATGGGAAAATTTTAAATTTACTAGAAATCGGCTTGCTTTTTATGTAAGATTTTGATCAAAATTTCCAATCGAATTGTCCATCCCAAAGGATGGCGCGATTGCCGTGGATATGGATCCCCGAACCGACGGCGCACCGATAGATTTTCTAAAAAGGTACTGCTGAACGTTTTCCATGGAAAAATTTTGAGTTCACTAAAAATCGGCTTGCTTTTCCATTGAAGTACGCTATGAGTAAACTCCTGGAAGGTGTATTATGTCCCAGCATCCGAGTTTCAGAAGAGGTGGCAGTCACGGTGCCAAACGCAGTGTTCTAAAACGTTTTGAGCGCATTGAGTTGCTGCGCAAACGCGGCCAATGGAAGGATGGCCGTCGGCTAACCGCCCTACCCAAAACTAAACCGGAGGTCTAGCGTTGACTGCTTCCGGTGTACGCATTTTTACGACTTTTGGGCTAAAATATTGGAGCATACTGTGGCGCTTCCTTGGCGTTATTGCCGTTAGCTGTGGCATTATGAATCGAATTAAAATTCCAGTTCTAGTCTGTCGCACCCCCATTATTCGCGAAATTTCTGTGGAAATCGTCGACATTTCGGAACAGATTGAAGCAATCGATTGCCGTTCGTCTAGGGTACAATTTTTGGGACCGAGGAATGAGGTACTTCCGGAGGGTTTAAAATTACCCGAATGGGAACAGATGGAATACGTGGAACCGGATTTTGTTATTCCATGATTTTGGGTGTCGAGAGTTCCTGCGATGATACGGGACTTGCGGTTTTTGATGAACAAAATGGATCTTTTCCCTACGAAAGAACCAGTTCCCAGGCCGATTTGCACGTGCCCTATGGCGGAGTGGTTCCCCAATTGGCCGCCCGTGAGCATCTGCGCAACTTTCCCATTTTATTCGAAGATTTAAAACAAAAAATTTCTTTAGCGGAAATTACAAAGATTGCCGTTACCTGCGGACCGGGGTTACCGGGAAGTCTAGCCATGGGCATTACCTTTGCGGAAAGTTTGGGACTGATTCTAAAGCGGGAAGTCATGGGCATTCACCACCTGCGCGGCCATATTTTATCCCCATTTATCAAAAAAGATTTAGGGGAAGAAAGTTTTCGAGACGGTAATTTTCCCCACCTATCACTCCTCGTCTCTGGAGGAAATACGATCCTATCGGAAGTTAGTTCAAACTTTGAAATACAAATTCTTGCCCAAACGGTCGACGATGCGGCGGGCGAAGCACTCGATAAGGGCGCAAAATTATTGGGATTAAAGTATCCCGGAGGTCCCGAAATAGAACACTTTGCAGCATTGGGCAATGCCAGACGGTTTAAATTTCCCCAGGCATTTACCAAACCCGATGAAATGTTTTTTAGTTTTTCTGGTCTGAAAACCAGTCTGCGCTACATGCTCGAAAAATTAAGCGACGAAGACCTCCGTGGCCAGTTTAATGACATCTGTGCGAGTTATCAGTTTTCAATTGTCGACATTTTGGTAAAAAAAATGGAACAAATCCTGTCCCAAAGAAATTTCCGCAGCATCGGTCTGTCGGGTGGCGTCTCCAACAACGGTTCCCTGCGAGAGCGCCTATCGGAATTGGGTAAAAAATATGGACTGCAATGCCACATGCCCCAAACAAAATATACGGGCGATAACGCATCGATGATTGCCTTTGCAGCGGCCGTCGACGAATCACATGCTTCAAAGATAATCGATTTTTATCCCAATTGGCAGCTGTGAGCGGTAAGGGGGAATCCTTCCCCATTACCCCCTGCCAGGAGGCACCGCCTCCTGGACCTGGATTGCAGGCCTTCCACCGGGCAACGCCCGGTTGGAGGCCCGAAGGGCCCAAAGGGCCCGCCCGCGGCTTCGCCGCGGGCGGGCCTAACTTTTTTGGCCGAAACTCGGCCAAAGAAAACAAAAGATTTTGACCTGCGGCCCAGCCGGCGAAAATTTCGCCGGCTGGGCCGCAAAATGAGGTCAAGGAGTCCGCGACTCCTTGCGGGGTCACGGGGCAGAGCCCCGTGGTCGCTGTCCATAGGGCTCTGCCCTGTGGACTCCCGCCAGGGGATCCATCCCCTGGACCTGGATTGCGGGCCTTCCACCGGGCACCGCCCGGTGGAAGGCCCGAAGGGCCCAAAGGGCCCGCCCGCGGCGGCGCCGCGGGCGGGCCTAACTTTTTTGGCCGAAACTCGGCCAAAGAAAACAAAAGATTTTGACCTGCGGCCCAGCCGGCGAAAGTTTCGCCGGCCGGGCCGCCAAAGGAGGTCAAGGAGTCTGCGACTCCTTGCGGGGTCACGGGGCAGAGCCCCGTGGACTCACATTAGCGCTTGAGTTTACGGTGGGGATTGATTCGCTGGCAATCATTGTGAGTGCGGAAATTTTTGATGTCATTGTTTGCGGTGCGGGGCACGCGGGATGTGAGGCGGCGATCATTGCGGCGCGGCGTGGGGCAAAGGTTTTGCTATTGACATGGAATCTCGACACGATTGCGCAGATGAGTTGTAATCCGGCGATTGGAGGGCAGGCTAAGGGACAAATCGTCCGCGAAATCGATGCTTTAGGTGGCGAAATGGCCATGAATGCGGATCGAACGGCCATACAATTTCGACTACTCAACGCGTCCAAAGGTCCGGCGGTACAATCTCCGCGGGCACAGTGCGATAAAAAAGCCTATCAGTTGCGCATGAAACATGTTCTGGAGCATACGCAAAATCTCCAACTTTTACAAGCTGAAGTACAAAAATTAGTGATTAGAGGGAATAGAATTTGTGGCGTTGAAACAAATATCGGATTGAATTGCGGGGCAAGGGCAGTTATCCTTACGACGGGAACATTTTTACGGGGATTGATGCACATTGGAAATTGCAAAATTAGCGGTGGGCGTTTGGGCGACTTCGCTGCGAATGCGCTGTCGAATTCGTTGGACAATTGCGGCATCGAATTGGGTCGCATGAAAACGGGAACGCCGCCGCGCATATTAGGCTCGACGATCGATTTTCAAAAATGCGAGGAGCAGACCGGTGATCCTACGCCTCAAAAATTTGCATTCTACGATTCCCGAAACGGCACAGAATTGATCGAAAATTTTGATAACCGCTCCTGCTGGATCACGCATACGAATGCTACGACGCGAGACGTAATTCGAGAAAATTTGCACCTGTCGCCGCTCTATTCCGGTGAAATTACGGGAATTGGACCACGCTATTGTCCCAGCATCGAGGATAAATACGTTAAATTTCCAGGGAAGGATGGTCACCGATTATTTTTAGAGCCGGAGGGCAATGGTACGGATGAGTGGTATATCAATGGGCTGTCGACGAGTTTACCGATTGGCGTACAGATAAAAATATTACAAACAATTCCCGGATTGGAGCATGCCCAAATTGTACGCCCGGCCTATGCGGTGGAATACGACTACGCACCTCCGGCGCAATTGTACCCATCGCTGGAATCGAAAGTTGTCGAAGGATTGTTTTTTGCGGGACAAATCAATGGAACGTCCGGCTACGAGGAGGCGGCCGGCCAAGGAATTGTCGCCGGAATTAATGCCGTGGCAAAAATCCGCGGCGAAGATCCCATCATCCTAGGGCGCCACGACGCATACATTGGCGTTCTAATTGACGATCTTGTTACGAAAGGTACGGAGGAACCCTACCGAATGTTTACCAGTCGGGCAGAGTATCGACTGCTATTGAACCATGCAAGCGCGGAATATCGCCTTGTTCCCTATGCGAAAAAATATCAGCTACTTCCGGAGCGGCGCATTGGAGCCATTGAAAAAGCTCAGGCGGCTATCGACCATTGGTGTGCGATTTTTAATTCAGGGAGTGACTCAATCAAGGTACAACTCCTGCGTAGCGGCGAAGAAATTTCATTTCCTCCGGAATTTTTGACGGAAAATACTTCGGTCCAAGAGGCGGTGAAGTATCGCATTTTATATGGGGGTTATTTGGCACGCGAACTGCGACAGATCGAGAAAATGAAGGAGTTGGATTTCGTGAAAATTCCGCAGAATTTTTCCTATGACAATGTAAAGAGTCTACGCATCGAGAGCCGCCAAAAGGTGGAAAAAATTCGTCCGATGACACTGGGTCAGCTGTTGCGGATTTCAGGAATTAGTCCCGCCGATGTCAATCTCATCTGGATCGCCATCGAAGCGATGCATTCGGGAAGTACTTGATGGGATAAAGATTCTGGTGGGGCAAAAGCTGGGCGTCGTAGACGCCCTAAGGTATGCGGTTTTACCGCATACCTTGCGCGCAGTGCGCGCAGCTTTTGCCCCTAATTTTTCGGAGACTGCGATGGATTTACTACCGATGTCTTAGTAGCAAATAAAAATAAAGTTTGAAAATTTTTGAATTTTATATTTACTACTCATGATATGGCAATAAGAGTAGCTATTAATGGGTTTGGGCGGATTGGTCGTCTCGTATTTCGTGCGATTATTGATTCGGGAAAATTTGGCAAAGACATAGAGGTTGTCGCCGTGAATGATCTTGTTCCTGCGGATAATTTGGCGTATCTCGTCAAGTACGATTCGACGCAGGGGCGATTTGATGGAGAAGTGTATGCGGATGGTGAGGATGTGTTAGTTGTCGATGATCACAGGATCAAATGTCTTGCGGTAAAAGATGGTCCTACGGTGATGCCATGGAGGGATCTTGGCATTGACGTTGTCATTGAATCGACGGGATTATTTACGCAGGACACGCTTGCCGAAGGTCACCTCAAAGCCGGTGCGAAGAAGGTAATTATTTCGGCACCGGGAAAGGGGGAGCGGGTCAAAACGGTGGTCATTGGTGTCAATGATCACACGCTTTCCGCGGAGCACCATATTATTTCGAATGCCTCTTGTACGACGAATTGTTTAGCGCCAATTACGAAGGTTGTACTCGATCATTTTGGGATTGAAGAGGGTCTCATGACGACGATTCACAGCTATACTGCGACGCAAAAGACAGTGGATGGTCCATCGCGGAAGGATTGGAAAGGTGGGCGTACGGCGGCGACGAACATTATTCCAGCGACGACGGGTGCGGCGGTAGCGGTTGGATTAGTTTTACCGGAGGTTAAGGGAAAATTGACGGGGATGTCATTTCGTGTACCGACGCCGACGGTATCGGTGGTTGATTTGACGGTAAAGACAGTGAAGGCGACTTCCTATGACGAAATTTGTAAGAAGATGAAAGAAGCGGCTGAAGGTCCACTGAAAGGGATATTGGGTTATACGGAAGACGAGGTCGTTTCATCGGATTTTGTGCACTGTAATTTGTCGTCGATTTTCGATGCCGGTTCAGGAATTCAATTAAACAATCGCTTTTTCAAGTTGGTGAGTTGGTATGATAACGAGTGGGGATATAGCTGTCGCTGTGTGCAGTTGCTATCGAAGCTAGAGCAGTTTATTTAATATTTATTTTATTTTCTAGAAATGCCATGGGGCTCTGCCCCATGACCCCGCAAGGAACATGGTTCCTTGACCTTTTTTACGGCCAATTCATGCGAAAATTTCGCATGAATTGGCCGTAAGGTCAAAAACTTTACTTTCCTTAGCCGAAGCGCTGCGCGTTGCGCAGCACTTCGGCTAAAAAGTTAGGCCAGCCCGCGGCGAAGCCGCGGGCTGTGCCTTCAGGCTCTTCGGGCCTGTTCCTCGGGCAACGGCCCGGGGAACAGGCCCGGAACCCCGGTTCAGGGGATGGATCCCCTGGCGGGAGTTCAAGAGGGCGGAGCCCTCTGGGCAACCATCCCCTGGCGGAAGTCCAGAGGGCGGAGCCCTCTGGGTAAACTTTTGACGTACCGCTCACTCCCACCTTCTACTTCCTAGCCTTGGAAGAAAACGGAGCGTTGTCAAATTTTTGTGGGAATTTTTTTCTGGAAATATTTTTCTGAAAAAATAAAAATAATTTATATTTTCCGCTTGACAGGATTTATAAACTCGAAATAATTATTTCATGGTTATTTCAGAAGTGCAGAAGTGCAGAAGTGCAGAAGTGCAGAAGTGCAGAAGTGCAGAAG
>JAITAG010000048.1 GCA_031284265.1 Puniceicoccales bacterium
AGCCATTCAAAATAGGAAAAAGAGTACTAGAAAATTATTTTGCGGTGAAATACGCAATGGCATGGGGCAGTTTCTGTCAGTCAATTTCCATTTGATAATTTCCATTGTAAAAGAAAAAAAGGCCCAAATGGGCCTTTGAAAACGATCTCCGTCGCTCTGCGGCGAACGTTAATCGTATGTAAATTTCCCCTTAGCGGAACCTTAAGGCAAAGGGCCTTCGCGAGGATTTTATGATATAATGCAATAGATCTGGCCTATATAATTCCAAATACTGCAAAAGTGCATTCGCTATGACTGGATGTAGAGACTGAACATCTAGTATCCATTTATCAGCCAGCCTGGCCAAACATTGCAGCGTTTGCACTCTTTGCTCTTCTGGCAGAAAATCCCACAGCAACTTAGCTCGCCAATTATTCTTTCTGAGCATGAGGCATTTCACTTGATCCATTGATTCGTCTTGACTTTCAAAGAGTATAACTTGCCCACCAGTGGGTAGTTCCTCAGCTAAGCAAGCTCTGTCGCGTGGGCACGGCCTCTTATTCAATATTGCGGCGCCACCTTCCACCGTTTGCCTTTTTAGCCTGCCTGGCAGCCTTTCCCACGTTGCAGAACGTTGCCTATCGGGCATACCTATCAATACTTTAAACCGCATTGAATCGTCTACTAAAAGCTCCAACAGGCGAACTTGCTGTTCTGGAGTTAAACAATCAGAAGAAAACAAATTATGTATAATCTGATGGTCTTTAAATCCCCAAAATACCGATTTATAATTCAAACTTTCCAATAATTTAGCCATGCTTCGAAGCAGTGCATCTCCATGCACTGCGATCAGATGTGCTCCCAATTGAGATCGTTTCAGCGTATTAGGTACACTAAGGTATACTTCAGCCAGCCAAGTCAAATCTGACGTCGCGGCTGACACCAATTGAACACTCTCTCCCGGGTATTGTTGGCTCAAACTAAACAATAGTTCACCTTGCTGATGCAGCGTTAACTGTTTCGTTCCTGCGCCTATCAACAATGCACGTTTTTCTGGACCCAGATGCAGCCACAATCGGACTTGTTCTCCTTGACTTAAGTTCCCCCACGTTCGACCTCCATCACCTAGGACTAGATGCTCTTCAAGTTCACCCCTCTCCCCAGCGCCGAGAGTCTGAAACAATAATTTTTGCTTACCATGACCTAGCAGCATAAAAAATCTGCATCGCGCGGCTGCTGTTTTTTGGCGTTCAAACGCTTGATTTATCTCGCCTTGATCTAGATCTTTAAGTAATTCCTTTAGATAGTCGCCTTCCATCATCGCAAACAGTTCATCTTGTAGATCTGGATTTAGGCTCCTAAGAAATTCATCCCATCTAAATGGGCTTGGCCATGGGTCTCTCGAGGGCATCGTTCTGATACCTATCATTCTGATACCACTTCTTCTCAGACTTAGATACATTTCACGCTTAACCTCGGGGGGGGGAGAACCTGCCACGATTGAACTCGCTGACCTAAATTTAGATACGGCCACAGGCTCATTCGCTCGCCTGGGAGCAACTCCGAAAACATTTGACCTTGCCGTTCCGGGGAAAGATGCCAAAACAGATCCAATCGCCGACTTTTCCCTCTCCATGAACCGTCGGAAGCAAACGATGAATTTGTAAACAATGCGCTCGAAAGAAGCGCAACAACATATGATGAGTATTTTTTCATAACGTTTGTTATCATTGCGGCGGGTTCTTAGCCTGTCAAGAAAAATTTCACAAAAAAAAATGAACAATTTTTCCTTGACTGGCAAAAGCAATGGTTCTATATTTCAAATCCATATGATGCGTGGGATACTCGAAATCAATTTAAACCTTTTGGCGGCAAATGTGGCAAAGGTTAGAAAAGCCCTGCCGCCCAATATGCATTGTCTCGCCGCTATTAAAACGGATGCCTATGGCCTGGGCCTTGAAAAAATGGCCTCATTTCTAGGTAATAGGAAACATCCCCTCGTCGATGGCTTTGCCGTACTTAATGTGCAGGAAGCACTCGAAATTCGCTTCCTCGATATCGATTTACCCATATGTATCCTTAGCCCGGTTCTAAGGGATGAATTGGAAGACTTACGTCAAGCTAAGGCTATTCCCCTAATTTCTTCGGCGGAAGAAGCGGACATGTTGCAGTGTTTTGCACAGGAAAAACAATATGTGCAACCCATCCACGTCAAAATTGATACGGGTATGGGGAGGCTCGGCGTTTGGTTCGAAGCCGTCGATACATTTTTTGAACATATGCGCAACTGCAACCACGTGAAGATCTGCGGCCTGGCAACCCACTTCTCTTCCACGGTGAGTGATCCCATCTTTACACAATTACAGTTGGGACGCTTTCAGAAAGTTATCCAAAAATACGGTGAACCGGACTGGATAAATCACGCTTCGAGTAGTTTGGGCATCGACCGCTTCATCGAGGGAACAAATGCGGTGCGCATCGGCGCGCTCTTCTACGGAATCCCAGAAGATAATGCCTTCGTAAAACAACTTGGACTGGAATCGATTGTGCGTTTGAGTTCGCCAGTAACATTGATTAAATACGTTCCAGCAGGAACTAAAGTTGGCTACGAACAGACCCATTGCCTGGAACGAGATACTAAAATTGCAATCGTATCACTAGGCTATGCGGATGGCATTCCCATTACCTTGTCTAATTGTGGCGAAGTCCTCATTCGTGGACAACGCTGTAAGATTCTCGGACGAGTTTCAATGGACCAGGTAACCGTGGACGTTACCGATCTCGAAGAAGTCGCGGTACCAGATGAAGCAATTTTTTTCGGTAAACAAGGAATGGAAGAAATTCCATTCTACGAATTTGCTCAAAAATCACAACTCCTCATGCGCGCAGCTTATTTGGCTAACCTTTTGGAACGAAGAATCGTACGCAGGTATCTTCCAGAAATCTTTTCCGAAGATTGTTCCTCGCAAACGAAAAATCGTCAATCTTTTATTCTACCATTCTGAATTTTTATTTTCCCCAAGGGCTACTTGCCCTTGGAATCTCCGCCAGGGGATCCATCCCCTGGACCGGGATTCCGGGCCTTGCCCCCGGGCGTTGCCCGGGGCAAGGCCCGAAGGGCCCAGAGGTCCGCCCGCGGCTCCGCCGCGGGCGGACCTGACTTTTTGGCCGAGACTATGCGCGTTGCGCATAGTCTCGGCCAAGGTAAATAAAAGTTTTTGACCTTACGGCCAATCCATGCGAAATTTTCGAATGGATTGGCCGTTAAAAAGGTCAAGGAACCATGTGCCTTGCGGAGTATGGGGCGGAGCCCTATGGCAAATTAGCTTGCTTTTTGTTTATATTCACCACTTTAAGCCTTGTTTTTGATTGCCATGAAAACGAACAGTTACGTTGAATTTTGCACTCAGTTTTACGAAGGATTATACCGCTACCGCCGCAATGATCTGTCAGTTATTCAAATCCTGAGCCATCTCTATGCGTTACAAGGCGATCAAAAAAACAGTTTCAAAATGGATCGCCGCCATGTACAGTTGGAACCCCTCAATCCAATTGCTCACTATAACCTGGCCTGTGACTTGTCCCTTCAAGGAAAAGCAAATGAAGCCGTCAAATCTTTAGAAACGGCGGTCACCTTGGGGTACAACGATTTACAATGGATCCACGACGATATTGATTTAGATCCTATTCGCGGGAATAAAAAATTTAAGGCGCTCTTAGTAAATCATTTTCTTAAAACTTCATCAAAATAGGATATGGCGATATCCTTTTTTAGGTCGCAGGATACGTCCATACCAATAAGTACCATCGAACGGAAAACATTCCGTTTGGATTGCTTTCGCTTTATTTTTCAAGGTTTTATTGATGCCGAGTTCAAAACCTACGTCCTCATAATGGCTATCCGAGTCTTCAATTTGTCCGGTAAGGACAAGGGACTATTCTCGGCGGCAACCCACCTCGGTCAGATTATGGCTCCATTTGTGCTCAAATTTTTCACAAAAATTTATCCCCTAAAAAATAACCGGGCCATCGTCGTTTTATTATTTTTAGTAACACTGAATATCGCCATTGCCGCATGGACGGATCATGGAATGACCTTTTTACTCTGCATTACCTTGGCACGCATATCCTATAAATTAACCCTCCCATTTGTTACGGATATCTATAATTGCAACTATCCAAAGATTCGCCGTGGACAAATTATCGGCTTGTTATTCACCATATCGGCCCTATCAGGCGTCGGACTATCCTACTTTATTGGAAAAATACTCGATTATTCTTTGAATAACTATCGCCTCATTTTACTGCTAACAGCTATATCAGCTTTAATTTGCGGTTGTATTTTTTTTAAAATGCCCAACGGACATGTTCTATCCCAGGAATCAGCTTCATCACTCCGCTCAAATTTATCCCTCCTGTTTGACGATAAACTCTTTCTACTCATTCTATGCTTGTGGTCATTGATGAGCATCGCGTTTCAAATGATCCTCCCGCTGCGGATAGAATACGTTGCGAATACACGCTATGGTATCAACTTATCCAATGCCGATATCACCATACTCACGGCAATGATTCCAGCACTAACCCGTATTTTCAGTTGCTTCTTTTGGGGAAAAATTTTCGATACACAAAACTTTGCGGTGATGAAAATTCTCGTCAACTGTTGCTATTTGATCAGTATCCCCATGTTTTTCTTTACGAAAAGTTTTCTTGCCCTCGCCTTCTCTTCCATAATTTTGGGCTTAGGCTATACGGGACATCTGACGGCATGGCAACTATGGGTGATGAAAATTGTACCCTGTCCAGAAAAATTGGGAGCCTACATCAGCATTAATATGATCATCATGGGATTGCGCGACACCCTATCGGCAGGATTGGGCTATTATTTATTGGATCTATCGGTTTCACTCCATACAATTTGTATAATTGCAACGATTCTTGTCACCATCTCAACCATCGGATTTGTCTTTCTTATCAAAAATCCACGACTACAGTGAATAAAAATTGCCTCGGAGTTACGAAACGGATGGTATTAGAACAAAAACCGCGCGGAATCCGCGCAAAAGTATGGGACAAAGCCCCATACTTTACAAGGAGTTTACTCCTTGGGTTTTTGTCCCAAGGCATCGAGGGGCCATATGCAACTCTTTGGAGTTTAGGGTTAATTTGGGGGGAATATATTTTTCGATTATTGCGACAACCTGTTCCAAATTATTTTTTGAGGTATCGATGGTGATGGCATTGGAATCGCGGTGGCAATGATCCATGGAATCGCGTTGTTCCACGGCATCTTTTTCACCGTCGCTTGCCCTACGATGGGTACGAACACGAGAATCTGCCGTTAAAAAAATCTTCACATCGGCCTGGGGCATTATGGTTGTACTGATATCGCGGCCTTCCATTACAATGCCGGCAAAATTCATTTTTTTAGCCCATTCGACGAGATGTTGTTGATATATTTTCAATTTATCGCGTAATTCGGGAATTTGTGCAAAGGAAGCCACCCTATAATTTAACATTTCCGAGTGCAATGCCATACGTAAAGGAATTTCGCCATTAACGGATAGATGTTCTGAAATGCCATCCAACTGGCTTGCTAGGACGAGTTGTTTCAATTCTTCTCCAATGCGCATATCCGTAGCCATTGAGATATTTTTTCGTAAAAAATAAAATGTCAACGTGCGGTAATGGTTGCCCGTATTAACATTGAGCAGGCGATATTTTCTGGCCAAAGCGTATGCCGTCGACGATTTACCGGAGGCCGCCGTACCATCGATTGCTATGGATAAAAAAGATTTTGGAAATGCGGCACATAGGCGTAAGAATTCTTCTTTTAGCGGCCAGAATTTGGGGAGAATGCCTTTTTGTGCAATTACTAAATAATCCTTTTCTCGATCTAGGCGCGACTGTTCCTGGCGAAAAATTTCCCGAAAAATGCGTTTGATACGATTGCGTTCATAGGCCTCGCCGATTTTTTTGCCTACGATTACAGCGAACCGCGGCAACAGATTGGCGGGTGTTTTTTTCATTTTCACAAAAAACCCGCCCCCCTTTCGCAATACTCCTTCCGTTCGAAATCGCTCAAAATCAGCCTGCCGTTTAATGCGCTGACATTTTCTAAAACGCATGACTAGAAGCGAGGAATGCTAGCGGATAATTTTTTACGTCCTTTGCGGCGCCGACTGGACAATACTTTTCTCCCACCGGAAGTTTTCATACGGGCACGGAATCCAAATTTCCTCGCCCTCCTAATTTTCGACGGATTATAACTCGGCTTCATAGGTATCTGAGAAAACGTTAATCGAAAAAATTGTCAAGCCTAGAACGAGCAATAAGATTTATTCATCCACGAGGAATATCCGCCATTTTTTGGGCTCCATGGTTGCGCAGGATTTCGATAATCTCTTGATTAATCTTTCGAATTTTTTGATTTCCTTCTCTATCTTGCTTTTTCAGTGCCACATCCAACGGGGTTTGATTGAAGTCATTTGGCATATTTACAATATTTATCCAGAGATCTTGACCGACTTTGAGCAATGTTTTTACAATGCCCACGTTACCTTTGCACAGCCATATGTGAAGGGAATTGACCAAACCCATCTTTTGCTGCTGGATCCGCTCCATTGGCAATTAAAATCCGTACGAATTCGTAATTATTACTCAATACGGCATCATGCAGAGGTGACGTACCGAGTCTATCTGGTGTATTCACATATGCATTTAAACATTCCGGTCGATGAGTTGCGATGGTCCTAAGTAATAACTGCACTGCAAACAAATTCCAGCTGATTACAGCTGCATGTAAAGTCGTACGGCCAAAATTATCTATTGCCGCTAAATTTGCGCCATTGAGAACTAAGATTCGTACCGCTTCATTACTCTTGCTCAATATGGCTTCATGCAGTGGCGTTCTACCGATATCATCTCTCGAATTTAAACAGGTTACCATTTCCCGTCCAGGGTAGTCGGCAATCAATGGATTGAGTTGCAATAATTGGATGAGTTGCAATATAACGTCATCACGATCGAACATTGCCGCATAGTGCCAAAGAGTACGACCATATTTATTCTTCACGCATGGATTTGCGCCGCCTCTAACGAGTCTTATCATTTTATCAAAATTGGGAATTGATCCATAAATACTACAAAGTTTCAGTTCATTTTCCAGTTCCTCCGTTGCTTTAGTATCGTAGATCACTTTAGGCGCCGCTGATACCCATGTAGCCCCTTGAACGCATGGCGCGGAACCCATAAAACTTCCCCATAGAAAACTTCCCTATAGGATATTTTTTACTATTGTATTTTTTTCTCTTTTCATAGTTATGCCTTTTATTCTTTATATCGTTGAAGTAGGCGTTATGTTAAAATTATTAAATTAATCGTCAAGTATTTTTTTGACTATTTTGAAATACTGTAAAGGACGCCTCTCCTCCCGGACTCTACGAAACACACCGGAAAGTTCTAAGGCCACTTAATTTCAATGGAATGGGGAAAAACAAGAAACAATATTCAAGACTTTTGGATAATTTTTTAAAATCTAAATGTAAATTACCTTTTCTTAACTAATTGCAGAACGTTTTTTAACTATTTTTAAATATTGCGAGAAACACCTCTTCTTCCAGGTCCTATGGGCAAACTGAAAAAATTTAAGGCCATTGGGAAGTTTTAAGGCCAATTGGTTCCAATAGAATAAAAGAAAACGACCAAGAATACCCAAGATTTTGGGTTGATCTTTTTCGAACTGCGATAAAAATTACTATTTTTTATTTAACCATTAAATACTTTTTTTTATTTTTCCTTAATCTTTTCCATACGTTCAATACAAACTTGTTCGTTTTCACCGAGTCCCAGTTGTATGGTCGAGCCCTCCTGTAACCCTCCCCGTAAAAATTCTTCCGCTAAAAAATCTTCGATGTATTTCTCGATAGCCCGACGCAAAGGCCGCGCTCCATACTTTTGATCGTATCCCTTTTTAATGAGGAATTCACGCACCGAATCGTTGAGTGTAATCGAAATTTTTTTAGCGTTCATGCGCTGATCAATTTTTTCAAATTCAAGGTCGACAATCCGCAGTAACTCATCATGGCCCAACTGTTTAAAAACGACGATGTCGGTCAGGCGATTCATAAATTCCGGTTTAAAAGCAGACTTTGCTTCCTCCAAAACTTTTTCCTTAGCGCGCTCGAAATCGCTCATTTCATTCGAATTAAATCCAAGGGTAACGCTTTTTTGGAGCAATTCCGCACCAACGTTGGAAGTCATCACGAGAATGGTATTCTTGAAATCGACCTTTCGCCCCACGCTATCGGTGAGGTGACCATCTTCCATCACCTGAAGCAAAATTTGTAAAACATCGGGATGCGCCTTCTCAATTTCGTCGAACAAAACTACGGAATATGGTTTACGACGAATCGTTTCCGTCAACTGTCCGCCGTCCTCGTGGCCGACATATCCCGGTGGCGAACCAATTAGCCGCGAAACGGCAAATTTTTCCATGTACTCGGACATATCGACCTGTACGAGCGCATCGGAATTGCCGAACATTTTTTCAGCTAAAACCTTCGCTAAATGCGTTTTGCCCACACCCGTCGGCCCTAAAAAAAGAAAGGAACCAATGGGGCGCTTGGGATCCTTGAGATCAGCACGGGAACGCCGCAATGCGCGGGCAATTACCTCCGTTGCATCATCCTGACCAATAATGGCACTCCTCAATTCTTCACCGATATGGAGTAGGCGCTCACTTTCCGTTTGTTCAATGCGCGTCAGTGGAATTTTAGTCCAGTCCGAAACAATTTTACAAATGTCCTCCCGGGAAATATGAACGCAAACGGTCTTTTTATCATTGCGCCATTTTTCGAGTATTTTAGCATGTTCTCCGCGGAGTTGCTTTTCTTCGTCGCGGAATTTTGCAGCCTCTTCAAAATTTTGCTCACCGATCGCCTTTTCCTTTTCCCGACAAACATTTTCAATTTTTTGGGAAAGTTTCTCGATTCTGGGCGGACGATTCATCGAATTAATATGGGCACGGGAACCGGCTTCATCGATAATATCAATGGCCTTATCCGGTAAAAAACGCCCCGTAATATAGCGATCGGAGAGCTGAACGGCTAGGGCGATCACATCCTTCGAATATTTGACGTTATGAAATTCTTCATATTTTTCTTTTACACCATTGAGAATTTTAACGGCGTCCTCCGGCGATGGCGGTTCCACATGAATCGATTGAAAACGGCGTTCCAATGCGGCATCCTTTTCAATATTTTTACGATATTCCACCAAAGTTGTCGCACCGATACATTGAATTTCTCCGCGCGATAGGGCCGGCTTCAAAATATTAGAGGCATCCATCGCTCCCTCCGAAGATCCCGCCCCGACAATCGTATGTAATTCGTCGAGGAAAAGGATGATATTTTTAAAGCGCTTAATTTCATCCATGACCGTTTTGAGGCGCTCTTCGAATTGGCCACGATATTTCGTTCCCGCGACCATTAACGCCAAATCAAGGGCAATTACTTTCTTATCGATTAGGACGTCGGGAACATTTTCATCGGCAATTGCCTGCGCTAACCCTTCGACGATTGCCGTTTTTCCCACACCGGCTTCCCCAATTAAGGCGGGATTATTTTTAGTCCGTCGACATAGTACCTGAATGGCACGCTCAATCTCTTTGGACCGACCAATAACTGGATCGAGGGCACCTTCCTTAGCTAAAGCGGTTAGATCGCGACCAAACGAACGAAGCGCAACCAATTTTTGAGAAGAATGGCGACTACGTTGCTCTTCTTCCGCAGGCGCCTGCTCATCCGAGACTAACTCCTCGGGATCGGTTGTATTTGAACTGGCAAAATTGGGATCCAATTCCTCTAAAATTCCTTGACGACAACGCTCAACATCGACACCAAATTCCAGCAATACCTTCGCCGCAATACCCTCTCCTTCGCGCAATATTCCCAGGAGTAAATGCTCCGTACCAATATAGGGATGTTGCAGAGCCCGAGCTTCGTTGGCAGCTAAAATAAGGACTTTCTTAACGCGAGGTGTAAAAGGAATATTATCGGAAAGCGGTGAAAATTTCACGCCCAAATCCTGAACCTGAGCTTTGAGAACTTCCTTAACTTTCTCACGGACGAGATCCAGCGTCACATTTAATTTTTTAAGCACATTGACGGCAATCCCCTGGCCTAACTCAATTAATCCAATGAGGAGATGTTCCGTACCGACATAATTATTGCGCATATGGTCCGCCGCCTGGCGTGCCAGAACGAGGACTTGCTGCGATCGCGGTGTAAAATTGAGTGGTTCCATAACTTAGTTTTAAGTTACGCATAAAGCCAAAACATACAAGCAGAATGTTCACATCTTCCCAAACAACGGAAAGGATTAGATTCCCTAGAAACAAAAACCACGGAGAAAATCTCCGTGATTACGATTACAACTTTTCCTAACAACAATGAACCTAAAATGAAAACTCTATGGCCGAAGAAAACCAAACGTTATGCTTTTTATGGTTCTTGTCATTAATCCAAGAGTTCTTACTCGCATTATTGTAGGAGAACGCAACACCGGCGCGAGCTTTTGCATTTTCATTCAATGAATAAACGAGATCGGCATTTGCTCCCGTATAAAACCAGGACGTTTTTTCAAACACATTTCCTATGTCGAGACCGGCTTTATTATTATTCAAAATTAGAAAAGCGACCTGTGTATTGCGATTGATGCCATAGGGTTTCTTCACACGGGTATAGCCGACTTCGCCGCCCAGATCGATGGCGAATCCCGTCGCTCCCACGGAACTGAGATCGAAGGTATAACGAGCTGCTCCATTAATATCGGCCTTTTTTTGTGTAAAATCATAGGTAAAATAAAGCGAAGGGCTGAGCAAAACATCGGCCATGATCCCCGTATAAATCTCATGGGAACGCTTTTTCCCTTCAAGCGTATAAGGAATTTGCGATAATTCCACCTTTGAAGCCGCCTTCAACGTCTCAGACATATTCGACACTAAACCATCTACATTTTCAATCTTAAGCCCACTCTTTTGGGCAGCGTCCAATACATTCTGTGCTAGGCCGACTACACTATCTAGAGACGTTACTTGCGCCCCCAGATTTACATTTCCTTCCGCATTTAATACAAAAAAAGGCCTATCGAAAAAGCTACGTCCATTTACAGCGGACCAGCCCGCAACTGGTCTCTTATCGAGACTATGGAACGTGTAGCCACAATCAAAGGTAAATATATCGCCAATATCGTAAGCAAACCCTACATAGGGAGTCACTTCATTATTGCCGGAAGATTTCTCGTGGCTGACACCGAGTGTAGCCCCTACGCCTGTGTATAAATTGCCCGCGTCATCTAGCAAAGGTATACCGACTTCAACATTTGGAGCAAAATTTTGATCCAAACGCCGGCGTCCCTCGTAAACGTGGGCCGTATTAAACTCCACCTTGGCATCGACATTCAACGCAGCCTCAGAAACCTCTGCAAAAACATTGCTCGCTGCCAATAAACTACTCGTAATTATTAATAATTTATTCATTTTGTATTCCTTTTTCCCATTGAAAATTTTATATATGCCCTTCCTATTAACGAACATAACATCTTCAATATTGGCTGTATATTATTTAGCTTGCTATAACTTGTCAAGTACAATTTATGAAATAATCCATAAAATCGAAAGAAAATAATTTTGTCAGGGAATGGCCTTTTTTTTAAATTTTTCCTTTAACGGAATTTTTTTCTATACAAAAATTCATAAGATACCATGATGCACCCCCATTATATATCATGTTGGGATCTCTATTAACAGAAAATGAAATGACCAAAAACTATGGGAAAATAACGCCATTTAGGATGCCAAAAGAAGTAACATATTATCTTATAACGGATACTTCAAATTTATCATTACAACAAATACGGTATCCCATCGAAGCGGTTCTTTCGATAGATCCCGGTAAGAAATTTCTCTCCGAAAACATTCAAATAGAGCATAAAACTTTTTCCCGTTTTATCATTCCCATGCGAACCCCAAAGGGGATTAATAATCAAATTTTAAAATTACTTCCCAATAGTTCAAAAGATAAGGAGAAAGCATTTTTCATCGACTATCGTTTACCCCTTACGGCTGCTAATCGCCTCACGCTTTACCACCTTCTTTTACAGAACTATAAGCATGTTTATCTCCTAGATCCTGAGATCGAAGAACAAGATAATTTTTCGGATTTCGTCGAAATTTTCCCGGATGAGAAAACGATTATGCTTTTTGAACAAGTGCAAGAATTTGCGCCCTTCGACCATTTAGAACGATCATTAACAGATAGCGATCAAACAGAAGCCCCCATTGAGGAAGATAGAGCGGAGAATTAATCGATGCGATCGAAAACTTTTAGAGCCCTTTTGAGCCAATCGTGAACTTGTTTTGAAGCGAAAATTTCCTTTTGATCCATCCAGACAAAGGATTTCACTTCGTTGCCATCGACGACAACTTCGGGATGCTCCTGCAATTTCGTATAGAAGACGACATCGATGACCCGTTCTTTCTGGGTATTAATGAAAAAGGTACTGCCAAAGTAATCAATAATATGGGGCAGATTGATTTTTAGCTCTTCGTAAACCTCGCGACGAATCGTATTGAGCAAGACATCGTCGTAATTGCGTTCCTTCCCGTCGTCGTTGAGTTGGCGAACAATTCCACTTTGGGTTTCATCGAATGGCTCAACCTTTCCACCGGGCAAAATAAACATCGTATGATCCCCAAACTGCCGCTCTAATAGTAAGAATTTCCCCAAATATTCGATCAAGATCCTTGACTTGCAAATAAACATATCCACTCCTTTTTAATGCTTCAAAAAAAATGTCAATCGTCATTCTCCGTAAACATTTTTCCTTGACATTTCGCATCAATCATCTTTTGCTATGACCATGTCTAGGAAATTTTTCATTCAGCTTTGTTTATTACCCTTACTATTTGCCAATTCATTGCTTAGTCAAGAATCTCTTTTCTTGAGGGCAAAAGGAGAGTGTTGGACCGTTGAAGACGATGGAACCTCGCGTCGATTTCAAACTAGAGATAATGAAGAGGGCGAAACAGGAAAAGCTATTTCCATTGCCAATCCGACCTACGATTTGACGTTTAAATCGCTTTTTACACCAACAGATTCCAAACTGATCCCCGAAGAGCTAGGCGACCAAATTCATTCCAATAAACGTTTAATGTCCCTGCTAAATAGTATTATTTATCCAGATGCAGTCGATAATCCTGATTCAGAGCGAATCATTGCAGTCGCATTCGAATGGTAAGTGTCGCTATATAGTCCCTGAAGCAGTTCACTGTAAGGCCATAAGAGAATCTTTATCCATATTGAATTATAAAGGAATTACGGATGAAGCACTCCAACGAGAATATGATAGAGTTGCTAATGCCGAAGCTGTAGCTGCAGCATTTAAGGAAGAAGGTCGAGAAGAAGGTCGAAAAGAAGGCGAAGCGATAGGCTTGCAAAAAGGTCAATTAAAAAGCCTTATGCAAGTATTTATCAGCTCAGGACAATTTTTGGATTGCCTTAGCGTCGGGTTAGATCGACACTCCGAAGATTCCGTAAAACAACTTTGGAATGAATTGAGTGAGGCCAAAACGGCGAAACAGTATGAAAGTTTTCTCCAAATATTGCAAAAAAAGGGTTAAGCCGATAAAAGCGAAACGATCGTTTAGTTTAGTTTTCGCGAAAGAATAGGGAGATTTATCGCATCACTTTTTTCCAAACGGGATTTGATTGTACGCATTCCTTTCCCCGGTCTTGAATACACACTTTCCAAGCAATAATTTTCTTCATAAGCTTTTGCGAAAAATCTAGACGCACTAGAATTTGTCGATTGTCAACCACATTTTTTTCCGCCAAAAGATAGGTTACGCGTCGCGGATCCAGTTCATTGCATACCCTATACTCCACCGTCAATGTCCCGTGCCCCATAAAACTTTTTAGTGAATCATTGAGCAAAATTATCGCGTAAACTCCCGCAAAATCTTGCTCCGCATCGACGCCCAATACATAGCGCTGCTCCCAATGGCTACTCCCGCGATTGAGCTGATAGGGTTCCCCTCGAAAGGCACGCAAAATCGTTGGAAAATATTCAAAGTCTCGATTTTTCTTAGTAGTAATAACTACATTTTTAATCCATTGCTCCTCTTGAGCAACAGATGAACGTACTCGATGGTCTCTCCTCCCCCCATACGTCTGGTCTAAATCCACCGCCAATGGAACAAAAACCCATAAAAAAATACCTGCACTAGATCTGAATCGCAACATCGTCGAATAATCTTTCTATTTTTCCTCAAACCGCCATACAATATTTTTATTGGCAAAAAGGAAAAATTAAATAAAAGATCCCAAAGGGATATTTATGGAGATTAAATCATATGGCGATAGTGCCTTAAAAACGAATAAAACTGACGAAAATGGTAATGGCCATGCCGGTCAATCCGGAGATGTGCACACACCTGAATTTTTTATAAAAACGACGGTAAAAGAATTAAAGGAGATCATTTTACATCACTTGGAATGTCGACTCGCCCGGGAACAAACTTCGGCCTCACAACACGACTGGTGGCTCGCAACCTGTTACACCATCCGCGATAAAATTCTTAACCGCTACATCAAAACCCAACGGGCTCAACATAAATCCCCCATTCGCCGCCTGTATTACCTATCCCTCGAATACCTTCCGGGTCGTTTACTGAAAAATAATTTGTATAACTCAGGAATTTTTAAGGAAACGTACGCGGCACTTAAGGAACTCGGTCAAAATCTCGACGTTATCTTCGACGAAAGCCATGATCCCGCACTCGGTAATGGTGGTCTAGGCCGCCTTGCCTCCTGTTTTCTCGACTCCCTCGCCACACTCAATTACCCCGCCATCGGCTACGGTATCCACTACGAATTTGGACTATTTCGTCAGGAAATTATTGACGGTAAACAGGTAGAACACCCCGATAACTGGATGATTTCGGGTAGTAGTCCGTGGCAAATCGCCCGACCAGAAAATGCCCAGCGTATCAAATTGTACGGCAATGTCAAAAATCATTACAATGAACAGGGCGATTGGGTCCCTATCTGGGAAAATACCCAGGATATTATCGGCATTCCCTGGGATATTCCCATCGTCGGCTACGGCGCGGAAACAGTCAACTTTCTCCGCCTCTGGGAAGCCCACGCCACGGAAGAATTTAATTTGGAAAACTTCAATCGCGGGGACTACATCCAGGCGGTCCGCGATAAGGTAGAAACGGAAACCATTTCGAAAATCTTGTACCCCAACGACACTACCGCCCAGGGGAAAGAACTGCGCCTCATGCAACAATATTTTTTTGTAGCGTGCTCGATTAAAGATATCCTCCGGCGCTACAAAAATCTCAACAAGGATTGGTCCAATCTGACGAAAACAGTAACCCTACAGCTCAATGATACACACCCAACGGTTGCCATCGT
>JAITAG010000030.1 GCA_031284265.1 Puniceicoccales bacterium
GCTTCGGGAATATTTGTTTTGGCGCATTGGTTCCGGCGATATAAATTGACCTTTCCCGGACCGGCGCCCACATAGCCGAAATCGGCGTCACCCATTTCGCCAATGCCATTGACGACACAACCCATAACCGCAATTTTTATGCCGCTTAAATGGGATGTTCTTTCCTTAATTTCATTGAAAATGCGCTGGATATCGAATTGGGTTCGACCACAGGACGGACAGGCGACGTATTCAACGTGGGTAAAACGCCGTCCACAGGCCTGTAAAATGTCGTAGGCTACCGCAATTTCATGGACGGGGTCCTCCGTTAGGGATACGCGAATGGTATCGCCGATACCGTCGAGCAATAAACTGCCGATGCCGATCGCCCCTTTCATTCGGCCGTAACTTCCATTGCCCGCCTCCGTTACGCCCAGGTGGAGCGGAAAATTAAATCCGGATCGATCAAGTTTTGGTAAAATTATGCGATGATCCTCAACCATTTTGCTCACATTACTCGATTTAAAGGAAAGGATGATATTTTCAAAATATTCCGATCGGGCAATTTCGAGAAAAGGAAGGGCGATTTGGTACATGCCTTCGGCGGTATCGCCGTATTGTTCCAAAATATTTCTTCCCAAAGATCCGCGATTGACGCCGATGCGGATCGCCTTTCCTTCTTTTTTTACGGATTTAATCAATGGGCGAAAGTTATCGAATTGATTGCTAAAATTTCCCGGATTGATGCGAATTTTGTCGACGTAGGGAATACAGGCCATTGCGATCGATGGAGAAAAGTGAATGTCGGCGACGAGAGGAATGGGAATTTTATCGTTTTGGAGTTGTGTTTTAATTTTGCGAAGTGCGTCGACGGCCTCGAAATTGGGTACCGCAAGGCGAACCATCTCACATTGCGCTTCGTAAAGTCGGCGAATTTGCTGAGTCGTCGCCATAATGTCTCGGGTCGGCGTATTGGTCATCGATTGCACGCGGATGGGATAGTCGCCACCGATAAGCAGATTGCCAATCGAAACAATACGCGTTGGACGTCGAATCATTTTCAATTGTCCTCACTAGGAACGGCTATGAAGGCCTTATACAAATTTTCGGCTTTCCTATGCCTTTTGTGATCGCTGACGTCATAGCCGTAATCCCTTAGTATCGCCCCTAAACCTTTCGATTCTCGCTCGTTTATTTGATAACTAATGTATACCCGCTTTTCCATGCCGTCCACTACAATTGAAAAAATGTTGGGGGCGTAAATTAAAATTTGTGGCGAATGTTACTCTGTGCACCCGTGCGGCTTCGCCGCAAACCTTCTAAAGAAGGTTTAGGAGGTTTCACCTCCTACGGGTGCACAAAAACTTTTCTCCTTTCCTTAAAGGGAGCATCGAAATCGGCAAAGGCAAGATCGACGAACGGCGCTTGCGTATTCGGAGGAGTTTGCTAGGGGAATACGATTAAATAATAAACAAAAAATTAACTTTCCCAATGATTATTATTTTTTGCCCAAAACATAGGCCACCTTATCAAGCGCTACCGTTAGCCATTCGACTTCTTCCGCCGTATTATAAGGAGCGAGCGATAGGCGAACCGTTCCATTGATGCCGAGCGCTTTCATTAGCGGTTGCGCACAATGATGTCCCGCACGAACTGCAATTCCCTCGCTGTCAAAAATACTCGCAAGGTCATGGGGATGAGCATGGTTATGGATAAAAGAAATAATCCCGGTGCGTCGGCTATTGGGCCGTAAGATTGTGATGGACGAATTTTGTTCCAAAATCTCGGAAATGCGGTGTTTTAATCGTTCACTGTGATGCTGTACCGTAGACCAATCCATTTTCCGGAGAAATCGAATTGCCTCGCGTAGCCCCGCGATCCCGACGACGTTCGGTGTACCCGCTTCAAAACGGCTAGGAATTTCGCGGAATAGAGTCGGTTGATCGAAGGCGACGCGGTCGACGATCCCGCCACCGAGGTGATAGGGTTTAAAGCGTTCGAGGTATTCGGCTCGTCCGTAAAGAAATCCGATGCCCATCGGTCCAAAGGCTTTATGCGCAGAAGTTACAAAAAAATCACACTCCATTTCCTGTACATCGATTGGGCCGTGACTCAATGATTGTGCGCCATCGATAATGCAAAGTGCTCCCACGGTATGGGCTATTTGCGCAATTTTTTTAATCGGATTAATCGTCCCTAGAACATTTCCGATGTGTGCAATAGAAATAATTCGTGTGTGTTTCGAAAGCTTGTGTCCAAAATCATCTTCGTCGAAATCGCCTGTTTCCGTCATACCTATGATCCGAATCGTCGCCGAGAGGCGTTGCCAGGGAAGAATATTCGCATGGTGTTCTTGAACGAATAAAATAATTTCATCCTCAGGTGTAAGTGATGTGAATTGGGATGCCAAAAAATTGAGACCCTCCGTTGCACCCGAATTAAAAATAATTTCCCGCGGTTCATGGGCATTGATCCATTGGGCGATTTCACATCGCGTAGATTCATAGACAATTTCCGCCTGTTCGCTCAATCCATATATCCCCCGGTGTACATTTGCATTACTTACGCGCAGGTGATGGGCCATCGCTCCAATGACACATTCTGGCAGCTGTGTTGTGGCCGCATTATCGAAGTAAATGAGCGGTTTACCAAAGCGGTTTTGGCTGTTTAAAATCGGAAATTGTCGACGAAAGGTGTGCATATCGAAACTCATATCTAAAAATAGTCACTGACCGGAATGAAAATATAAACTGGATAATTGCGCCTGCAAGGCAGCATTTTCTTTGCTGTGAGAAAGATTTGTCGAGCCATGGGGCTCCGCCCCATACCCCGCAAGGAACATGGTTCCTTGACCTTTTTTACGGCCAACCCATGCGAAATTTTCGCATGAATTGGCCGTAAGGTCAAAAACTTTATTTTTTTTGCCGAGGCGCTGCGCATCGCGCAGCGCTTCGGCAAAAAAACAAGTTATAATAAAAACAAAAAAAATAAAATATTAGTATAAAAATCTTGCAAATGTCTTACTATTTAATACGCTACTTATCGTCATAATATGTTATTATGATGAATGATTGTAAACTGAAGGAAGAGGATATGGAAGTATATAAAAATGTTATTGCGATGAGTTATTTATTGACGCTGCTCGGCGGTGGGGCACAAGTTTTTGCTACCGGTGAAGATTTAATGGCATGGATAAGAAATCCTGGTGCTACGGCTCAACAAATAGCTAATACGCTTAGGAAAATTCCTCAGGATCAATTGGGGAATCTTTTAAAAAAGGAAGATGAGTCCGGCGATACGCCTTTGCACAGTGCGGCGAAGCGTGGAAATAGAACATTCTTAGAAGTATTGGCTGAAATTATGCCGCCGGAACAATGGATAGAGCAATGGGTAGAGCTTTTAAAAATAAAAAACAAGTCCGGTGAGACCCCCTTATATAGTGCGGCGCAATCTGAAAATGGAGCGGCATTCCTAGGGGCAGTGGCTGAAGTGCTGCCCGAGCAATTGACGGCTCTCTTAGAAATAAAGAATGATAGTGGCAAAATGCCATTAGGTTACGCGACGAAGTATGGAAATAAGGCATTCCTAGATGTCGTGGATACTTTATCGAACAGATCGCCGCAACGGCTTGAAAGCAGTCGCAATGATGCCTATTTTGGGGGCAAATTTTCAATAGGATTCCAGGAAAAATTCCGAATTGGTCCCTACTCGCTTCATTCGGACAGATGGAGAATTTTCCCCATATATTTCTCCGGAGAGGAAGATCCCTTGGAGGATATGAAAAATTTGATATTACTTTTTACAGGGAATAGTATTTCTGGAAATTTGGATGCTGTTTTTCAAGCGGAGGATAATCCCTTTTCTGAAAGATTTTTTAAGCAATTGGCATCTGTTAGTGGGAAAAATATTATCTTTCTCGAGGTAGGAAGCGGTGCACGATGGAAACCTGATTTTTTTGAACAATTGACGGTTGTAAAAGATGGTGAAATATCGCAGTTTCGAGGAGGTTTATTGGAAGATTCAAATGTCACCGAAGTGCTGGATGATGAATTTTTCATTAATTTATTCATACAAGGTGATAAAACGATGACATTTGTCTATCACAAGGGGCTGAGAAAAATGTTCTATTGTGCTTTGGATCAAGCGGATCAAAATCCGTTTAAAGAAGAAAGGGGAGAAGTTATTCTAGGCGCGCGCGTAAAAGAAATAGATAAAGCGTGGGCCAACCGATTGGATGCGAAGATAACGAATATGTTAGGCAGTGCCATAATCCACAGTGGATTACCGCCGAGGAGTAGAGTGACCATTGAACATGCAGCGAGTATGCCCTATTCGGATTTAGAGAAATGTGTCATGGCTGATGCGGAAAGGGTAATGATCGAAGAAGTCATGATTTTTGATAAGAAACGAGAATGTGATGGATTGAAAACGTTAGAAGAATTGATGAAGGAAAATAATCGAGAAGCCATAAAAGCATATTTTACGGAACTTGCGCAGCATTTTGGGCGCGAAACGACGAATCCGCTGGGTGATTTTGAATATGTTAAAAATATATATGTTAAAAATATAATAGAGCGTAATTAATGCATATTATTTGAAAAATTCAGAAGATTCCAAGGGTTATCGGGGCTAACGGATTTAATGGCAATTATTGACATAAAAATCTTGCAAATGTTTTTTCGTTAAATATACTCTGTCGCCATGGTTGTTGTCATGATGATTAATGTCTATAAATTAATAAAATACGAAGAAAGGATATGATGAGGAAAAATGAGCATATTGTAATGGTGGGTTGTTTATCAATGCTATTCGGCGGTAGTATCCAAGTTTTCGCTTCCGGAAAAGATTCGGTTGCACTATTAGGCAGGAGCAATCGTGCCAGTGAAACGTTGGAGCAGCAAATTGAAAAATTGCGTAGGTTTATAGGGAATCCGTTTACCCCAGTGGAAGAAATAATCGCTGTACTTAGACAAGTTCCTCAGGAACAATGGGAAATTGTTTTGAAAATAGCAAATGAAAATGGCGATACACTTTTTCATTGGGCGGCGCGCTTTGGCAATGGAAGAGTACTCGTGCGAACGTTAGCCGATCATTTGTCGGGAGATCAGTTGGTCAGGTTTTTAAAGGTAAGAAACGGCAACGGCAATACATCCTTTGATTGGGTGATAAACAGTCCTTTGGAAAGCGGAATAGAATTTTTAAAGGTGGTGGTTAGCAAATTATCACCGCAGCAATTGGTAGAGTTTTTGGCATTCGACGATCCATTAGAGGACGAGCCACTGTTGCATAAAGTAGTATCCAGTAGAAATGGAGGGGTATTGATTAGACTATTGGCTGAAAAATTATCGAAACCATTGTTTATAAATCTATTGAAAACACCAGGCGAAGAGGGCTGCACAATTTTTCATGAGATAGTACAAGCTTATCGGGGAGGAGCATGCCTAAGGACGATGGCTGAGGTATTGCGATCGGCAGACTTGATCAATCTCTTGCAAATAACGGACCGATTCGGTCAAACACCATTTCATAGGGCAGTCGATGTCGAAGGAGGAGAAGTATTCCTGAGTGCGGTAGAGGAAGTATTGCCGGGGCAATTGACAGGACTTTTAAGTATACCCGCCAGATGGGGCTTAACGCCCTTGCATTATGCGGCCATATCTCCCTATGGGGTAGAAATTTTAGAGACATTGGTTGGAATTATTGGAGAACAATTGGCAGAGCTTTTAGATATACCAAATGAAGAAGGTCTGACACCTCGACAAATGGCGGTGAGGTCTCAGAATAGTGGAGAATTTGTAAGAACAATAGACACCTTTTTGAGCAGTTTGGTTCTTAAAGATAAACGACGGCAGCGGCGATACACCCTCTAATTAGGCGATGGATAGTTCTATTTCTATACAACATAATGCCATGGAGCAAAGCTCCATGGCCCGCAATGAATTATAGATTCCCTAATTGCCAGCCAGAATACTGTCCATAGGTAAGAGACTCGTTCCTGCTTAATCGGAATGTATGTGCAGGAATAAGAACAGTAAAAACACACGGCAATGGGATAACCCAAAGCGATGCTGTGCCCAAGGCGGGACTCGAACCCGCACGTCCTTTCGAACAAAGGATTTTAAGTCCTCAGCGTCTACCATTCCGCCACCTGGGCACAACAAGCTGCAATAAGATTTTTTTTTAACCAATAATCAAGCAAATTTTTGAATTATAAAAGTTTTTCATCATAGCGGCGGAATTTAAGGTCTGAAAATTTGTAATTTTTTGCGATTATGGTCATCGCCATGGGGCTCCAAATGGAAAAGCCAAAATTACGCTCCGAATTTAAAAAGATTGGGATCGGTAAGCTTAAAAAATATCTCTAAAAGTTGAATATAAAAATGAAAATGTTTTCAAAAATCATTTGACATTTATACATTCTTTACTATTATGGTACATGTTATGAAAAAATCGATATTTAAATTGAAGAAAGGCCATTTATCGGTTCTGGTTATATCATTTTTATCGTCCAACGGCTTTGCCTCAGAAGGTAAACACGTCACATTTGATCCATCGACCAAGCTACTCACTCGGAAAATGGAATGTGCGGACTATAGTAACCAGCCGGCACTGCTCAAGCTTCAAAGAGAGAGCAGGGCTTTAGGTGATCTATCGAATCCAAACGGGCAATTAGGCAGGTTCAAAGAGGCAGCAATGGCGATTCTGATACCGGGAGATCCTTGGTTTGATCCGGACGCTTCGCGTTTAGTCGACGTTTCCTTCGCAACGATAAAAAGTAAAAGTATTGAAGCATGGAAGACGTATGGCATCAATGAGTGCATTGAAAAATTGGAGTCTGTGGCGCAATATTCCCAGTATATCGCCGATTATGCCGATCTCGGTGAATTGATTCGAACCCATTATGCAACATCAAATCGGATTGCCGTTGCTTTTTTAAGTGCGTTTGAAAGGTTACGGGATGGCTCATCATCAGCCGATGAAATCGTTGAGGCGCTAAATAATGAGTTTAGGGAAACTCCGGAAGTGAATAAAGTAAGGCAAGATTTATTTTTCGCAGTCGATTGCAAATTAAACTTAGAACTTGAAAATGCCGGGAAGATAGGGGGCGATGTGGCGTCAGCACAGTTGGGCACGGCACCCACTGTAAATGGCCATACGAAGCAACAGCCATTGAGTTGGGGTAGCCTATTATCAGGATCAATAATAAAATGCTATGAATTGATCTATCAATTTCTACAAAATTTTGCCTCGAATGACGATAGCGAATGATCAAGATCATCCACAAAATGCTATAAATTAATAAAACAATTGCTGCAAATTTTTTCCTGGCGCGACAGTTAGCGCTCTAATAGTTCACGTTGGAACAAAATTTGTGTTCCAAGGCTGAAAATTGGCAAATGTAGCGCTTTATTTTGTAATAGATTAATATCCACTTAAATACCATGATTGAAAGGGCACATGTTATGATAGCATGTGTCCTCTAGTAGTTTATATTATGGGGCGTTGTTGAAGCAGCCTGCTCTTTTTAATGGTCATTTACATTTCCATTACTTCGCCTGGTTTCGAAAAAATGACGCATAAGTGCATAGCATTCATCTCGAAGTATGTCCGTTTTTATTACCGGACGGTGATTGATTTCAGGCAAAACTAAAAGCGAAATCGCTCCCCCTAAACACCCCATCTTGGGATCGCAAAAACCGTAGATCACTTCGCCAATACGCGACATAATCGCCGCCCCAGAACACATCGGACAAGGCTCCTTCGTAACGTAAAGTTTCGTCTCGTTGAGCCGCCAATCGCCAATTTTTTGAGCCGCTTGAGTAATCACTAGTATCTCAGCGTGAGCAGTCGGATCCTTCAATGCGGCAACGCGATTGTGTGCCGATGCAATTACCCGATTCCCATGTACCATAACCGCCCCGACGGGAATTTCATTCTCCTTATAGGCGTCAATCGCTTCGTTGTAGGCGTGAGACATGAAAAAAATGTCGTCCCTCCTGAGCTGCGATGGAAATAGTTTTTGAAACGGACATTCCATGTCACCCTAATACAACGCGAGTCGCTGAAAAATCAAGTGGAATTATGCTGCCCAGAGGGCTCCGCCCTCTGGACAGTTGCCATGGGGCTCTGCCCCATGCCCCGCAAGGAACATGGTTCCTTGACCTTTTTGACGGCCAATCCATGCGAAATCTTCGCATGAATTGGCCGTAAGGTCAAAACTTTATTTTCTTGGATTATTTTCTTGGATTATTCCCTGCGGCCCAGCCAGGCGAAGGATTCGCCCGGCTGGGCCGCAGAGTAAGTTTAAATTTTACCTTGGCCGAAGCACTGCGCGATGCGCAGCACCTCGGCCAAAAAGTCAGGGCCCGCCCGCGGCTTCGCCGCGGGCGGGCCCTTTGGGCCCTGCGGGCCTGTTCCCCGGGCGTTGCCCGGGGAATAGGCCCGGAAACCCCCGGTCCAGGGGGATGGATCCCCTGGCGGGGATCCAAGGGCGCGTAGCCCTTGGGTAGGCTTGCCCAGAGGGCTCCCCGCCCTCTGGACTCCCGCAAGGAGTCGCGGACTCCTTGACCTCATCTTGCGGCCCAGCCAGGCGAATGCTTCGCCCGGCTGGGCCGCAAAAGGAAAACCTCGCCCGGCGCTGCGCATTGCGCAGTGCTTCGGCCAAAAGGTCAGCCCGCCCGCGGCGAAGCCGCGGGCGGGCCATTTGGGCCCTGCGGGCCTATTCCCCGGGCGTTGCCCGGGGAACAGGCCCGGAACCCCGGTCCAGGGGATGGATCCCCTGGCTGGGATTCTAAGGGCGAGTAGCCCTTGGGCAGCGTTTTTAGATCAATTTGTTTTGCATCCATCGGCCACTGGAGTAACGGTGGGTAAAGAACACAAGGCGTACAATGATATCTAGAAGCATAAATTTCCAAAAGAGGATTGATTCGCTACCGTGATATACAATGCCCACATAAACCGGCAGTACCGCCAATAAAACAAAGCAAGCTGTGTTCACTAGCATTACGTATTTCGTATCTCCAGAAGCCATCAAGACACTCATTAAATTGTAGACAAAATAGTCAAAAGCAAATACGCCCCAAGCCCAAATGAGCATCCGATTCGCTACAAAATAGGCTCCATTGCTTTTGCCGCCTTTGAGAAATATATCGATAAGTAAATCCGGGAATAGAAGCATACCTATGGCCGCCAACCCTATGAAAATCCCTCCCAGTTTTGACCAGGAACGGATATTTTTTCCTACTACGGAAAATTCCTTCGCCCCGATGGCATTGGAACAGATGGTCCGTGTTCCCACCCCTACGCCTTCAATGGCGAAGGAAAATATCATATAAATGGAGTGAACGGTACCGTATCCCTGAAAATCTTCGGACGTCACGTATCGAACGACCACTTGCGTCATGGCTGCCCAAACAAAGGAATTGAGAAAGCGGGCAAAGGTAGCCGGACTACCAATCTTTAGACAATTTCTTAATAAATCCGGTTTGAATGCCATTCGTAGCGTTCCAAATTGTTCTTGATTTTTCTTACGTAAAAATAAAGCAAAAAGTAAAAAAATGGGCAAAGTTTGTGAAATAACCGTTGCGATTGCCGCTCCAATAATTCCGCCTTCGGGAATAATTTGTATGTCTTTGACCGTTAGACCAAAAATAAAAAAATAATCCAATATTCCATTCAAAATATTGGAAACAACGGCAATAATGGAAATAATTTTTGTCTGGCCACGCCCCACAAAAAATGCGGCTAAAGCCCCACAACCGATGCAATGAATCGGGATAAATAGGACAATAATTTTCAAATAAGGTACACCCAATGCGGCAATATTGTTCGCCACTAAACGGGGTGCTACAAATTGAGCCAATGGAAAATAAACAACCAGTAACCCCAGGCAAAACCAAATCATTTGCCAAATAATAGCTCCTATTTCTTTGTAACGTCGAGCGCCATTGTATTGGCCGACAAACACCTCGGCAGTGAGGATAAATTCCAGCGTCGTACACAGAAACGCCCAATACCATTGGATGACACCAAAACAGGCATTGAATGCTTCTGCAGAATAGCGGCCCAAAATAACGCGATCGGTAGCGACCATCAGACATCCCGCCGCCGCTGAGAGCATTATGGGCCAGGATACGGTAAATAATTCTCCTACACTGCCCGATGTATGCTTTGTTAACTTAGCTTCGCTCATATGATTTTAACGATTACCCCACAACTCCATTTCTCATGGTAACCGCTGGAAAATAAAATTTTTCCTATTTCGAGGAACTATGAATGCCCATTGGAAAGACAACTCAAATCTTTCTAAAAAGCAAAGAATATACCTCAATATTGACGACAAAATACCACGAATAGGCGTTTCCTAGATATTCCAGGGTAAAATTCGCGTCAATTGGATGCCGTTTTTGGCAATGAAAGATTTTTTATCGGCACTCGAAGCGAGTGCAAAATACGATCCATGGAGCGATTTAGGAAGCAACCCAACCATAATTTCTATAAATGTAACATCCGTAGGAAAAGATGCCCCCAATGTCCACTTCCCGGCATACATTTTAATGATCTGCGCATCCTTATTCAAATACTCCAACGAAAATCCATCATTGGCTAATCGAATCAGATGAACTTCAAAGCAGACTACTAACTCCGATACCAGATTGGCAACCTTGGCTACGTCGTTTCCGTTAAATACTAAATCATTCCCTAAAGAAAAATTTTCTAAAACCGTTGCACTATCATTGACATCCAAAATATGCTTAAATATCCCTACCACTCCCGATGAACCAACATTAATTGCGGAGGGTAAAGGGGCCAAACTGTAACAAATTGCCCGTGGACCTTCGGGGGAATTGATAAAAAAACTCAAAGAAGGGTAACCATTAACGGGACCATTGACCTGAAATTGGAAGGGATAAGTCCGTTCATTAATCAGTAAGTTGCCCAGAGAACTACTCCTATTGTCGAAATTCTTTTCGATTTCGTTGAGTATTTGGAAAGCTTCATAGGCTAACTTCGGTTTCGTATTCTCGTTCTTTTTATGATCCAAAAGGGTATTAATGCCAACGGTCGCGGAAACCGCAATCGCAACGGTAATAGCTCCCGCTACGAGGAATTCCAATAGCGTAACCCCTAAAACATTTTTCCAAATTCGCATAAATCTCAGCGGATATACTGTAACCCTTCAGAAATTAATGTCGAAATAATTTTTAAACTTCTCTTACCCTCAAAAATTTTTATTTTCACGCAATTTATGCGAATTTTTGGCTCTTTAAAAACCCTGCTCCAAGTACTGAAAATACTGCCCCCCTATTCGAAGAAAATTTCCAAGGAAAAACTCCAAAAACTGCCCATACAATTCTATGACGGCGTTATCCATCTCATTAATACCGAGGAAAATGCTCGAAAAGCCGTAACTGAAATTATGAAGGAATCGATCCTTGGCTTCGATACGGAAAGTAAACCCGCCTTCTCTAAGGGCGAAAAATATCTGCCCTCAATCGTCCAAATCGCTACGGCGGAAGGGGTCTATATCTTCCAACTCGCTAAAACTGGTCAACTAAAATTCCTAAAACCAATCCTCGAACGCGAAAACTTACTCAAAGCAGGTATTGCCATCCGCGACGATATTTTAAAATTACGGGATATCGAAAATTTTAAACCTGCAGGGTTCCAGGATATCGGCGACCTAACAAGGTCTTTGGGCATTTGCCAAACGGGACTCCGAAATCTCGCCGGTATCTTTCTTAAACACCGCATTTCGAAAACTTCTCAAATTACAGACTGGTCCCAAGAAAATTTGTCCACGCAACAATTAACCTATGCAGCTACCGACGCTTGGATAAGTCGTATGCTCTACCTCGAAGTCAAAAAATATGTTCCATAAAATATTATAGTCCTCTTGCCAGAGGGCTCTGCCCTCTGGACTCCCGCAAGGAGTCGCGGACTCCTTGACCTCGTCTTGCGGCCCAGCCAGGCGAATGCTTCGCCCGGCTTGGCCGCAGTGGGAAACCCCCGCCCGGCGCGACGCGCCGGGCGGGGGTAATTTTCTTTGGCCCTTCAGGCCTCTATTTTACCCTGGCCGAGGCGCTGCGCGATGCGCAGCGCCTCGGCCAAAAAGTCAGGCCGCCCGCGGCGAAGCCGCGGGCGGGCCCATTGGGCCCTGCGGGCCTGTTCCCCGGGCGTTGCCCGGGGGCAAGGCCCGGAACCCCGGTCCAGGGGATGGATCCCCTGGCGGGGATCCAAGGGCGCGCAGCCCTTGGGCAACCATCCCCTGGCGGGAGTCCAGAGGGCGGAGCCCTCTGGGCAACCATCTTCTGGCGAGGATTCTAAGGGCGCGCAGCCCTTAGATTTGCTCAAAACTTCGCAGCGGCGCGAACTAGGCGATCATTGATTGCGATACCGACACCGATTTTTTGTGGAATTTGGCAATAAATTGCGTCAAAATTCATACGATCCAGCCGTTGGAGTACACCAAAAATATTACGCGCAATTTCATTTAAATCTCCGTTTTCGCTCAACCAAAAAACGGTATTTCCTCTGAGGACGGCAATATTTTGGGACTGGGCTTTTTCGCGGGACAGGTAAACGGTAGCCGTTTTCATGGAACGATTTTCTTGGAAATGGGAAATTTCCCTTTCCGGAAACTGTTCAAATAAACGCAACTGGGTTCGCGGGCTGTAATGTTGTTTCAGCATTCCCGGTGCCGAGGGATCGGTACTGACTAATGGACGGTAGGGAATAATTTTTTCACCCAAAACATCTTCCACCATTTCTAGCGTAATCACTCCGGGACGCAAGATCGCAAAACGTTTACCACTCAAATCTAAAATCGTGGATTCTATTCCAACTTCACAGGCTCCGCCATCTAAAATGTAAGGAATTTTATGGCCGATCGAAGCTGACACGTGTGCTGTGCAGGTTGGACTCAGGTAGCCGAAAGGGTTAGCGCTGGGGGCTGCTAAGGGACCGGACAAATGTAAAACTTTTCGAAAAACTATATGTGCTGGCATACGGATGGCCACTGTTTTTTTCCCAGCAGAAATGATATTCGAAATATTTTTTCGTTTTTTCAGTACAAAAGTTAGTGGTCCCGGGCAAAAAGCATCCACCAAGCGATATAATTTATTGAACAAATCGTCGCCTACCTGGGCTAAATTCATCAGCGAAGACAAATCTAAAACATGCACGATAAGGGGATCGATTAGTGGTCGTGCTTTAATCTCAAAAATTTTCTGGAGTGCCGCATCATCACTGATAATCGCCGCTAAGCCGTATACTGTTTCCGTTGGCAACGCAACTACTTCACCGGACAACAAAGCATCAGCTACGCGTTTAATCGACGCCTCATCCGCCGCTAAGATTTTCGCATCCACGGACACTATTTCATCAACAACATATTGCGAGCTCGTTTAATCATACGCGTGACATGTCGCTGGTGACGGGCGCTGAGGCCGGTATATTTTTGGGGTAAAATTTTTCCGGTTCCCGTAACATATTGCAACAGGGCCTTTGCTTCGCTCCAGTCGATTTCCAGTGGCGAAGGTGTCGATGTTTTTTTTTCCGTCGAAATATCCATAATTTGATTATTGGTATACAATATATCATCAAACTAAAGTCAAGAAAAATCGACACTTTTCCTAAAAATTTCCCTATTTTCTGAGATGGCGATCAAAATACCTCTCCCTTTAATTCAGTGAATTTCTAAAATAAACAGCTAATAATTTCTCTTTCCATTCCCGGTATTTAAGGGAAGTACATTTTTTAATCCGAACGCTGCGAACGCTGATTCCAATTTAATATGAAAAAAAATGTTCCCAATATCGCACAAATTCCAAAAAATAAAAATACTGCATCCCATCCCCAAATGTCCGCTACCTTTCCCACCCCTACCCCGGAAACTGCCCCGCCTAAATAGCCAAACGTCCCCGTTAGCCCATTCGCCGCCGCCGCTGCCCGTTTCGAACCCAATTCCGCTCCCGATATGCCAACCAGCGTCTGTGGACCATAGATGAAAAAACCTATCAAAAATAAAAATAACGTGCTCACAACCTGCGATGAACTCGGTATTCTCCAAAATAAAAATAATAGCGTGATCAACAGAACCATAAAGTAAAAACTCGTCTGATTTCGTCGTCCCTTAAAAAACTGATCCGATGCCCAACCCGCAAATATCCCACCAAATGCCCCCGTTAACTCAAATAGCGAGGATTGTACCCCCGCACCTAAAACCGAAGCCCCCCTCGCCTCCTGTAAAAATGTCGGAGCCCAATTGAAAAATCCCATGCGAATGATGTATACAAAAAAATTGGCTACACATACGTACCAAAGCGCCCGATTCGGTAAAATGTGCTCCAAAAAAATTTCCCGAAATGTAACCTCCGGTTCCTCAGAACGTATGGCAATAATTTCTAGTCCCTCCTTCTCCTCAATGGACGGTAACCCCAACGATTCCGGCGTATCCCGTAGGCGCTCAAATAAAATTCCCGCTAATAACAACGCAACCACCGCCGGTACAATGAAAACCGAACGCCAACCAAAAGTCTCCAGTAACCACGATCCCCCCATCAAAATCGCAATACTCCCAAATTGATGAGACGCATTCACTAACCCCCAACGCGTTCCTAAATCCCGCGGCGCATACCAATGGGTCATGAGACGCGAAACCGGCGGCCATCCCATCGACTGAAAAATACCGTTCAAAGCATAGAGTAGCGCAAAAATAAAAATGGAATTCGAAAATCCAACGCAAAGTGCACAAATTGCCGATCCGATTAGCCCAATCGACATAAAGTAGCGCGCATCGGTACGGTCGCAAATTACCCCACTAATAAATTTCCCCACACCGTAAATAATGGAAAACAAGGAAAATACCCAGCCAATTTCCGAATACGAACAATTAAACTCCCGAAGCATTTCTGGAGCCGCAACGGTAAAATTTTGACGCACAATGTAGAAAGTCGCGTAACCTAAAATAAGCGAATAGAGCAACCGGCCACGCCAATACTGATATTGTCGGTTGACATATACCACACGCATGGCAGAATTCGTTTTTCGCGTTTTTACCTTTCGTGCCTTGGTCGCCACATAACTCATATTCCCATCCTTAGACTATTTTAATCCTCTGCAATTTGTTTGCTGAAAATAATTCTTTTTTTTAACTAATTTTCCGAAAATTCTAAAATTACTCGTCAAATAACGCTCTTTGTGGAAAATTTTCTTGACTCACAAAATTAAATACTTCAGGATCTTTCATGAAGTACCATAGGCTGTCCGTAGACATTTTATTTTATTGCCACTTCGTACGTCTAACACGCAAAAATCCTAAACTTAAACGCCTAATCCACTGATACTTCAATGGCCAACGGTTCCCTTTACAAGACATATTTCCGTGATATAATTGTTTTTAGGGCTTTGCCCGAAAAAACAAAGCATTCTGGAGAGTATCGGACGGCAGGGAGTAACGATATGTTTCGCGCGCGCGCAGTTTTGCGAGCGAGAACAGGAGC
>JAITAG010000028.1 GCA_031284265.1 Puniceicoccales bacterium
TTATATTCTTGTCCTTCCCAGGGTTTGATGGTAGTGGGGTTACTGGCTGTGTTTGTCGCGGCACCCAACCCCAACACACTTCCTGCTCCCGTACCTCCCGTACTTCCCGCACCTCCCGACGCTTTTGGCGGCTCTGGCGGCGCTCCCGTTGCTCCCAGCGCTTTTGGCGGCTCTGGCGGCGCTCCCGCACCTCCCGTACCTCCGGGCGGTGGTGGCGTTTTCGGCGCTGGCGTTGGCGTTTTTACCTCATTTAAGATTTTCTTAAGTTCATTTTGGGCACCTTTGGCACCTTTATCATCACCTGCGGCTTTTTGCAGCAACTCACCGTTCTTTAGGAGAGCAGTGTACATTTTAATGCGTTGTTCTGGCCTTGCCCCCAAAAAGAGCACTTGAAATTGTACTTTACCAAGCATTTTTTGTGCCACATTTTCCAAATTACTGGCGACTTTGCTATCGAGCGGAGTTTTGATAACTTTAGGTTTTCCATCCATCTGAATTTGGATTCCACCATCGACGACCTCCGGATTGGCAGCTTTAATACGATTCATCAGATCTCCAATCGAGCCTGCATCTTTTGCATCATTGATGCCTAATTCCTCCGCTGCCGCTCGCAGCGCTTCAAAACCAGTATTTCCCGTTCCATTAATACTCATAAAACCACCTTCCTTAAATCTAATATAAAATGTTATAGTGAAAATATAAAAATTATCAACCAAATTTTGATTAAAAATTCATTTTCTCATTAATTATGAACCTAATCCTTTAGAAAAAGAAAATTCCATCAGAAATGGAATACGAATTGCTGAGGAGAAGTTCGCAAGAAAAATAAAGGCAAATTTTTCGCAGGAGAAAAGTACACCATTCATACATTTTTTCTTTGAATTGAAAGTTCACTGAATGCGAACAAAATTCACTCGTAATAGAAAAATTTCGAAAACTAGTGGGAAAGTAGAAAAATTTCCACTTTCGATGGAATTATTCCATTTTCGGTGAAATTATTCCGTCGCTGCGGTTTCAGGCGCTGCTGGAGCTTTCGGCAATTTTTTTTTGGATTTTTGCAAACAACCCTTTATTATTTTCAAGAGCACTGAGTCCGTTTTGATATACGTCTAGCAATTTTCGCTGTTTCTGTTGTGTCTCATTTAATGTTTTCGGATCAACATTGATGATATCCTGGAGTGCATTTCTAAGTTTTGTTACCGCCTTTTTAGCTTTTGAATACGCCTGTGCTAAATCGGCTTCTTTCGGGTTCTCGCCATTTTGGGGCATTTTTTCACTAAGCTCATCAAACGTATTTTTTGCCTCATTAAATAACAATTTCACTATTGTCCCTTCGGGCCTTACGGTATCCAGTTGTTTTCGGATTTCCGGAAGCAGATCCTTATTACTTTCAATGCTATCAAGTTTATTTCCATATGTCTCTAGCAATTTTTTTTGTTCATTGCTTAAATCATTTTTCAAACCACCAGTATCAAACCTTTCCAGTATTTTTTTACCTTTTAAATATGCTTGAGCTATAGCTTTCAATGCATCGGTATCATTCGGATTTTGGATATACTTTTCCATGTTTTCAGTAAGCTCATCAAAATTCTTTTTAGCAGTTTCAAATAACGGTTGCATCCCTTCTTTGGCCTTAACGACTTCTTCAAAAGTAACTCCCGGAGTAATGTTTACATTTGGAAGATCAACGTTCTTAAATAAATCATTTCGTTTTTTTCGTGCTCTGGCCAAAATTTCTGCCGCACATTCCAATGAATCTTTGGGAACTTCATATGTTTCATCTTTGCTCAATTCCGTAAGTACCTCATTTAGCTCATGCATCATATTACGCATCATTTGTTTTTCATCAGAATTGAGATCGTTGGAGTGCGGAAATAGCATCTGATGTAAATGACCCAATGCCTGCCACACGGTGCTATTGTCCTTAAATGGGGTCCCCGACAATGCTTCGACGTACTTGTTCAATGCAGGATCTTTTTCTGGAGGTCTACTGCAAGGACATACAATATCATTTTTACTGTTAGTAGCAGAGATTACAATCCTCCCAACAATATGCTTTAAATTTCCAGAATTTTCAAGAGATTTTTTTACCTCTTCTTTGGGTTTAGCATCTCGCATGGATTGCCATGCTGCGACAATGTATTTCATGGCACGCTCTTTCTGTTCTTCCCGTCTATGTATAAGATCGATAGCCTTAAATTTACTTTTGGGGATCCGTTCATCGATCATTTTTTCTATCTCTGCTCGACTGGGACCGCCTGCTTTTTCTATTTCGTCTAACGCTTCATCGATATCCCTATGATTTATTTTTTTGATATTTACTGGCGGACCTTCCCATTCCGGTACAGTAGTACCTGTTTTACCCCCAACTCCTGATGGACCTACGCCACCCGCACCGCCAGCAGCAGCAGCGCCACCCGCACCGCCGGCACCAGCAGCAGCGTCGGCACCAGCAGCAGCGTCGGCACTAGCAGCACCGACAGCGCCCTCCTCACCGCCCGCGCCAGCAGCGTCGGCACCACCTACATTTGTTCTGGCACCAATAGTAGGTTCTGCACCACCCGCACCGTCGCCTGCGTCAGCACCGCCAGCGCCACCCGTACCGTCGGCACCGCCTACATTTGTTCTAGCACTAATAGTAGGTCCTGCATCGCCCGCACCGTCGCCTGCATCAGCACCGCCAGCGCTACCCGTACCGTCGGCACCACCTACATTTGTTCTGGCACCAATAGTAGGTCCTGCACCATCCGTACCATCACCTGCACCATCTATATTTGTTCTAGCTTCAATAGGTTTTTCGGATTTGAATATATCTGAAGCAATGACATTAGGCGTTTTCTTATTGTCAGGATTTGTCACCTGTTCTAAAAATTCGTGAATCTTTCCTTTGGCTTCTAGTTGATTTAAGAGTACAGGTGGACATTTCATAAAACCAATTAGGGCTTTAGCTTGTCTTTCCTTATCCGCTAGTTCCACACCGTTAAGAAATGGAGGTACATTTTTGCCACACTTTCGCTTGATATTGTCCAAAAGTGGCGCAGCTGCTTTGTCTTCCATGGAAAAAAGCCGAACAGCTGTTGATTCGCCCATCCTTTTTTTTACTTCAAAATTACCGTTAGTAAGAGTAACCGTCAAGCCTTTATCATATAAAAGCTTCATTAAGGAGCTAAAATTTGTGACTTTTGCAGTATCTTCTGATTTTATGTCAAAATTACCCTGTAATCTATTTGCTATTCCCTGTACGTCTACCATAGAACTGCTCCTGGAAGCTTTATAATGAAATCGTAAAAATTATCAAATGAAAAAAATTTTTTCACCTATTGAAAAAACGCTGCGGGAAAAAGTACTCCCATAAAAAATTCTACCGATTAAACGCCTTCGGTAAAAATCCTAAGCTGAACAGAAAAATTAAAATAACAATAAAAAGACTAGGCAATCTACGGCACACCCGATACCTGACGACCGTTGCTTCTTTCCAGACCTGGCGGAGTTAGTCGGTTCTAGGTCGCATAGTACCCAGTCCGATAATTATTCTGGAATATTACGCGCATTGTCAACTTAAAATAGATTTTACTTTCCCGAATAAAATTTTTTGCCCAGAGGGCTTCTGCCCTTTGGACTCCCACAAGGAGGTTTGCTATGGGGCTCCGCCCCATACCCCGCAAGGAGTCGCGGACTCCTTGACCTCTTTCTGCGGCCCAGTCAGGCGAAGAATTCGCCTGACTGGGCCGCAAAGGTAAAATGTTCCTCGGCCAAGGCGCTGCGCATCGCCTCGGCCAAAAAGTCAGCCCGCCCGCGGCTTCGCCGCGGGCGGGCCTCCGGCCTTACGGGCCTTGCCCCGGGCGTTGCCCGGTGGAAGGCTCGTATCCAAGTCCAGGGGATGGATCCCCTGGCGGGGATCCAAGGGCGCGCAGCCCTTGGCTTAGCGCTAACTTTTAGCTTTTAATTTTCAGATTTTCAACTATCAAATCTTTTTAAATATGATCGAGGCTTCCTATTTCCCCAATGATTTGGAACAAAAATGGTACGCAAAATGGCTCGAAAATGATCTCTTTAAACGGAAAATTTTCCCGGATAAAACCGCCTATACCATTGTTATCCCTCCACCCAATGTAACGGGAATTCTCCACATGGGCCATATTCTTAACAATACGATCCAGGACGTCCTGATCCGCCGCGCGAGGCAAAAAAATCAATCCGTATTTTGGATTCCCGGTACCGATCATGCCGGAATCTCTCTCCAAATTAAGGTCGAAAAAGAGCTTGCCCAACAAAATAAAACCCGCTACGACATCGGCCGTGAAGCTTTCTTGGATCTCGCCCAGAAATGGCGTGAAAAACATGGTGGCATCATTCTCGACCAACTTAAAAAATTGGGCATCTCCTGCGATTGGTCCGCCCTAAAATATACCCTAGATCCCGACTACTATCGCGCCGTATTGACCACTTTCGTAAAATGGTATCGGCAGGGATATATCTATCGAGGCTTACGGCTCGTGAATTGGTGTCCGGTGAGTATGACTGCGCTCAGCGACGAGGAAGTGATTATGCGCCAACAAAATTCTTCGCTCTATTACATCAAATATGAGATCGTCGAAAAGCCTGGTACATTTATCATCGTCGCTACGACGCGCCCGGAAACGATCATGGGCGATGTGGCGGTTGCCGTACATCCGTCCGACGAGCGTTACCGAGATTTTGTAGGACTGCATTGCTGGCGTCCTATCCTGCGCGAATCCATTCCCATTATCGCCGACGAAATGGTGTTGAAGGATTTTGGAACGGGAGCATTGAAAATAACGCCGGCCCACGATGCGGTAGACTTTGAAATCGGCCAGCGCCATGAATTGGCGGCCATCGGTGTAATCGATAAAAATGGAAAATTAAACCGCTTTGCAGGACCGGAATTTGCGAATATGGATCGCTTCGAAGCGCGTAAAAGAGTAGGGGAGTACTTGCAAAAAAATGGTCTCCTCGTGAAAGAAGAGATTTACACCAATAGCATCGGTTTTTCGGAGCGGGCAGGAGTTCCCGTTGAGCCCATGCTTTCGGAGCAGTGGTTTTTGAAATATCCATGTGTAGAAGAAGCAAAACTAGCGGTACAAAAAGGGTTCATTCGCTTTCGGCCAGAGCGTTGGGAAAAAACCTATATCCATTGGCTTGACCATATCAAGGATTGGTGTATTAGTCGACAGCTCTGGTGGGGACATCGCATTCCGGTATGGTATCGAAAAGGTAAAGATCGGAATGATCCACAAAATTGGCACGTATCGGTCGACGGACCGGAGGATTTCGAAAACTGGGATCAAGATGAAGATGTATTGGATACATGGTTTTCTTCGGCGATTTGGCCACTAGCTACTTTAGGTTGGCCAGATGAAAAGGCGATGGCAATGATGGGGTTTGACTATTTTTACCCAACGGCGGATCTCGTTACGGGACCCGATATTATCTTTTTTTGGGTGGCGCGGATGATTATGTCGGGATTAAATTTGCTCGGCGATGGAGAAGAAAGGCTATCCAACGACGAAATACGCCGGCGTATTCCCTTTAGAAACGTTTACTTCACGGGAATTATCCGTGATCACTTAGGACGGAAGATGTCGAAAAGTTTGGGCAATTCGCCAGATCCTCTGGACCTCATCGAGAAATATGGAGCAGATGGCGTACGCATTGGTCTCCTATCGATGGCGCCTAACGGCCAAGATATTTTATTTTCCGAAGATCGCGTTGCCCAGGGGAAAAAACTTTGTACGAAATTGTGGAATTCCTTTCGTTTTCGCCAGCAGGGGAGCATGGAAGGAGATCGAAGTTCCCTTGCAGCGATTGTCGAACGCATCAACGACGCTACTTTAGAAATAGATGATATCGCCATTTTAGGAAAATTATTGCAAGTGATGGACGAATTTGAGCATGCGATGGCGGATTATGAATTTAGCCATGCCCTACAAATTTTGTATACCTTTTTCTGGAGCGATTACTGTGATTGGTACATTGAAATTTCGAAAATACGCATCGATGGAACGGTTTTAGCGATACACGACCTCCTATTGCGTCAGCTATTACTTTTGTTTCATCCTTTTATCCCATTTGTTACAGAAGAACTTTGGTGGGAACATGGTTATGGAACGAAATTTTTAAGCGAAGAACTTTTAGGAAATAGCGATGAATTGCGCCATGATTTATCTAAAATTGACTTCGGGAAAGTGGAAATATTAAGCGAAGAAATCGAACATATTCGAGAATTAGTGGTCGCAAGCCGGGCATTAAAGGCACAGTTTGAGTTATCATCCCGCCGCGACGTAAAATTTTATTTTAAGGCCGATCCAGAGGCTCAAGACGTAATCGATCGTCATTTGCGTGGTATAAAACACTTGCTTCTTACGCAATTTTTTGACAAAACGGCGGAAGCTCTACAACTACCGACGACTGTAGTAGTGCTGGGAGCTATTTATATAGATACGGCGAATAGCCTCAATCTCATAGCGGAGAAGGAGCGTCTGAAGCGTGAGCTTGAGCAGCTCGATCAACTCATTGAAATGAATCAAGAAAAACTGAACAGTGAAGACTTTTTAAAGCGTGCTCCACAGAACATCATCGCAGGAGCGAGGAATTTATTGGCTGAGAACCGGGCCAAAAAGAAAGAGTTGGAAGCAGTACTTTTAAAACTTTCGACAATAAATTGAAATTGATGTCTAAAGTTTGCTTGAAAGTGTTATTTAAGGAGAGCGATTATGGAAGCTAAAAAAAATTTGGAGCTTTTGAAATGAATTGAAGAAACAATGAAAAAAATTGCAGCGATGGCAGCGATTAGTAAAGAAAGGGGAACATGAAAAAATTTGGCATAACGCCACTTCGTTCGGAAAATTTTCCGGAGTGGTATCAACAGGTGATCAAAGAAGCCGATTTGGCTGAAAATAGCGATGTCCGCGGCTGTATGGTCATTAAACCTTGGGGCTATGCGATCTGGGAAAATATGCAGCGTATCTTGGACGATATGTTCAAAAAAACAGGTCACCAAAATGCTTATTTTCCCCTCTTTATCCCATTAAAATACTTGGAAAGTGAAGCGGCACATATCGAAGGATTTGCCAAAGAATGTGCCGTCGTAACCCATACCCGTTTGCAAGCGGATAATCAGGGCAAATTAATTCCTGCTTCGCCACTGGAAGAACCCCTCATCGTTCGTCCCACTTCGGAAACAATTGTCGGTGAATCCTTTTCCCGCTGGATCCATTCCTACCGCGATTTGCCTATCCTCATCAACCAATGGGCGAATGTCGTGCGCTGGGAAATGCGTACGCGTTTATTTTTGCGAACCTCGGAATTTCTGTGGCAGGAAGGCCATACCGCCCATGAAACGAGTACGGAAGCGGAAGCAGAAGCAGAAAAGATGCTCGAATGTTACCGCGAGTTTGCCGAAAATAATATGGCAATACCGGTTCTTTGTGGCGAGAAAACGGAAATGGAACGCTTTCCTGGAGCCGTGAAAACATTGTGTATCGAAGCAATGATGCAAGATCGGAAGTCGTTACAGGCGGGAACATCGCATTTCTTAGGTCAAAATTTTTCAAAAGCCTCAAATATCCAATTTGTAGGGCGTAACGGCGAATATCAATATGCATGGACATCGTCCTGGGGAGTTTCGACACGGCTTATTGGCGGGCTTATTATGACCCATTCCGATGACGATGGTCTAATCTTGCCTCCACGCCTAACACCGCAACACATCGTCGTTTTACCCGTTATCCATCACGAAAAAGATGAAAACGCCATTTGGGAATACTGTGTACAAATTAGAACACAAATTGAGAAAATTTATTATAGTGATTGCTCCATAAAGGTCCACATCGATGGACGCGATCTCAATGGGGGTGCAAAAAAATGGGAGTGGATTAAGAAAGGTGTTCCATTAATTTTAGAAATCGGTCCACGCGATCGGGAAAAACATACAGTTTCCGTTTTACGCCGCTACTCCATGGAAAAGTATACCCTACCGATCGAAGAATTTATTCAAAGTCTGAGCCAAGAACTGATACAGATCCAAAGCGGAATGCTAGAGCGAGCGCGTGCTTTTCGCGAACAAAGTACGCAACAAATCACTTCAGAAGAAGAATTTGACAAGTTTTTTGAAACACAGGGAGGCTATGCGGTAACATTTTTCGCGGGAGATCGGACCATAGAAAAAAATATGAAAGAAAAATTTAACGTAACAGTTCGCTGTATTTTGTCTAACGAAACTGGCGAAAAAGTAGAAAATTGTATATTTACAGGACGACCAACCCAACAAAAAGTTGTCTGGGCGAAATCTTACTAAATCTTAGGTAGTTTTCCAAGGAGCTCTGCCTTCTGGACCCTTTTCGGGGTATGAAGCGGAGGCCTCATGGTAGTTTGGACTGCGCGCCCTTGGATCCCCGCCAGGGGATACCATCCCCTGGACCTGGATTCCGAGCCTCCCACCGGGCAACGCCCGGTGGGAGGCCCGAAGGGCCCAGGGCCCGCCCGCGGCGAAGCCGCGGGCGGGCCCTAATTATTTTGGCCAAAGCTATGCGCATTGCGCATCGCCTTGGCCAAAGAAAATTTCACCTTTGCAGCCCAGCCAGGCGAAGAATTCGCCTGGCTGGGCCGCAAAAAGAGGTCGAGGAGTCTGCGACTCCTTGCGGGGTATGGGGCTGAGCCCCATAAAAACTTGGTGGGAGATACTGGACTCGAACCGGTGACCTCTTGCGTGTCATGCAAGCGCTCTAACCAACTGAGCTAATCCCCCGCGTGGCCTATGGAAAAAACATCCGCTGGCCGAGCAAGGAAAATTTTCATCATTTTTGGATTTTTGTTGTCGTTTGGGGAGGGCTTCGGTATGCTTCAGCCATAGGGGTTAATATGTCCATAAAAAAACGAATTATTTTCGGTTTACTCATGGCAATTTGCGCCATACTGCTGGCGATTGCGCTCTTCGATTTTTCGCCGCAGCAGAGTCATTGGATGACGACCCATTGCGCCATGGAATCCAATAACCTCATTGGAACATTTGGATCAACGGTTGCATTTTGGCTATTTCGTATCTGTGGAGGAACGGCATTTTTATTTCCACTGATTCCTTTTTTATTTTTTTGCACATTTCTAGTGCCCAAAAAATTTTCCACTTGGCATCCATTTTTCGCCATCAATTTTATCATTTTCACCGCAATTTTTCTAAGCTGGCTCCAAAAATTTCTTGAACTGCCATCCCCACTCGCACTGTCGGCCGGCTTAGGTGGCATTGCCGGTACGCTGCTTCTGGAACGTATTTTTTTACCACTGCTCGGCAAATTGGGCTCCATACTCACCGTTTCCGCCATTCTATTGCTACAAATTCTTTTCCATGGCATCCCATCGGGGAATAATTTTGTGAGAAAATTATTCAAGTATCCCCATTCACTGATCAAATTGATTTACGAAATATGTATCAAAAAACCATTTGCTTTCAAATCGCATACCACCTCTCCGCCATTGGAGATGGGTATTGCACCCAAATCCCATGGATCTGGAATGGCAATTTCCGATAAAACCCCATCTTCCAACTCACCGAGTGTCCAAATTTTTGAAGAAATAAGCATCGATAAAACGAATATGGCATTCAAGAAGCGTGACTCAGGGTACATTTTCCCCGGGATCGATTTACTAAATTCTTGCAAAAATACCGCTACAAATCGCGAAAACTGTGAACAGGTTGCGCAGAAATTGGTCGAAGTTTTAGCCCAATTCGGTGTGCATGTCACGCCGGGCGAAATTCATAAGGGCCCTGTCATTACGCGCTACGAGGTGGCGCCAGATGCCGGCATTCGCGTCGAAAAAATTGCCAATTTGGATAAAAATATTGCCCTGGGTCTGGCGGCGAAGTCGGTACGCATCATTGCGCCGGTCCCCGGAAAAAGTTGCGTAGGCATTGAGTTACCGAATAGGGATCCGGCGACTGTCCACCTGCGGGAAATTTTGGAATCGAAGACGTGGGCGGAATCAACGGCAACAATTCCGATTGTCCTAGGCCGCAGCGTTACGGGTGATCCCATGATCTATGACCTCGCTAAAATGCCCCACCTGCTCATCGCCGGTGCGACGGGTTCCGGAAAAACGGTGTGCATTAATGCGATCATTGCTTCCCTTCTCTACCACGCCTCGCCCGAAGATTTACGTTTCATTATGGTCGATCCGAAAATTGTCGAAATGCAGAATTACAACCAGCTACCCCACATGCTCGTTCCGGTCGTAACCGACCCTAAAAAAGTGCCCAGTACATTGAAATGGCTCATCGGGGAGATGGAACTGCGTTACCAAATTTTCGCCAAAGCGGGCGTGCGCAATGCCGCTAATTATAACATAAAATTGAAAGATTTACAAAAACTTGGCAAAGAAGACGGAACGGAATACAAAAAATTCCCCTATATTATTTGCATCATCGACGAACTGGCGGATCTCATGATGGTGGCTCCCGGAGATATCGAAACGTACATTGCGCGACTGGCACAGCTAGCCCGTGCGGCGGGCATTCACCTCATTCTGGCAACACAGCGCCCTTCGGTTAACGTTATTACGGGTATTATTAAGGCGAATTTGCCCTGTCGCATTGCATTTAAAGTATCTTCGAAGGTGGACAGTCGGACAATTTTGGACATGGGGGGAGCGGAGGCGCTTCTCGGTCAGGGCGACATGCTCTTTTCCCCACCGGGAGCATCGGGCTTACTCCGTGCCCAGGGAGCCCTCGTTTCCGACGACGAAATCAACGGCATCGTCGACTACCTTTACCAAAAGAATGGGGGGCCAAAATTTGAAGAATCGGTCCAGGATCAGATCGAAAATGATGCCGAAATGGGATCCGAGGACGGTGGGAAATGGGACGACAATCTCATACCCCGTGCCCTGGAAATTATTCGAACAAATGATCGCGCATCGACATCTTTTCTACAACGCAAATTAAAAATTGGCTACAACCGCGCTGCACGCATCATGGATACTCTCCGCGAACAGGGCTTAGTGGGTGCGGAAATTGAAGACTAGAAAAATTATTTCAACTCACATTCGGGGAGGATAGCCAAAAGCTACTAGGATATTGATCACGGTTGCACAAAATCCTCCATCGGCGCCCGTTCGATTGAGATAGCGGAACACTTCCCGTAACAGGTAGGGATGTTGGATGATAAAAGCTTCCGGGTTTTGACATTTTTGCAGTATTCCTTCAAGCCTTTCAAGAGACTTGTCCACAATGGCCTGTTTGGCATTCTCTTCCATGGCGTCGTACAATTCTTCCTGTTCCAGGATTTTTTCCAGGGCTTTACTTGGGAAGGCAGTCCTTGAATCTTTGAGATATTTTACCCATGTCACCGTCTCTCCATTGGGACATTTGTGTTCAACAACGGTTTCAATTTGCGTTTTTCCATTTCTATTAACTTTTCTTTCAAATTCTACATACGAAATACCGCTAACCGGATCCTTTTGTAATTTCTTTTCGTAGTCCGTTTGCTGTATCCTTTGGAAATTTTCCCTAAGTTCTCGGTTGGTATTTTCTTCCCCGGAACCAGCTTCTAGATTTGCATTTTCACAAATCATACCACCAACCAAAGCTAAACTAAAATGATTTAATTTTTTTCGCATATCCCCTTACACATTCGGCTATGATAAAAATAAATCCCTGGCAAAAGTAAATAGAAATATTCAAAAAATATAAAATTTTCTTCAAAAAAACACAATCGCCAGGGCATAGCGGCATAGGATACACACCATTACTTTTCCGAGGCATGGAAAGAGCTTGCTCCACCAGTATTTTCTACGTCCGCAGCGGTGGCTATCGGTTCTGGTACTTAAATTGGGTAATATTCTTCGTTGAGATAGCCCAATTTGACGAGAAGATCGATAACCCCTAGGTAAGCCGCATCGTTACTTTCACCGGTCCATATCTCATCATATTTTTCTTTAAGCTGCAACAATAGATCCGGTTTTTGTTCAATAAGAATATCCGAATTCCTGCATTTTCCTAAGGCTTCTCGAAGTCCTTCCACATCTCTATTGAGCGCAAGGTCTTCTATGCGTTCCACGTCGGGATAGCCAAAATGGACGAGAAGATCGATAACTTCTTGGCAATCCTCACCGTTGCTACCAAATTTTTTTCTAACTTGTACCAATAGATTCGAATGTCGCTCAATAAAGTGATCCGGATCTTTGCATTTTTCTAAGGCCTCTCGAAGTTTTTCCGGGTTATTATTGAGCGCATAGTATTCTATACTCCTCATTTTGCGAGGC
>JAITAG010000033.1 GCA_031284265.1 Puniceicoccales bacterium
GAGCGGATTTGAACCGCCGACCTCATCCTTACCAAGGATGCGCTCTGCCAACTGAGCTACAAGGGCCCGACAGAATCGAGATCCACTACGGGAGACACCACATGACGGCTCTCGACCTAAAAAATTTGCAAATCGCACCCCTATTGGTCAATCTTTATTTTATGGATTTGATCTATTTTTTTATTTTCCGAACTTTTGACCCTATTTCACAACTTGCCGATTGAGACCAGGGGAACAAATTTTTAAATCCTAATGTCAGATATTCCCCGTATAATATCATCTTCCTGCCCAATTCCCGGCGCATCACTTTCATCATAATCATCACTTTCATCATTTCCATTATTCGTTCTTCCGCTAAACAATATTGGAAAATTTCCCCCTTTACTACCGCCCGGTGAATCGCTTGCAGTTTCCCTCCTTTTTTTCGCAGCGATAACTTCTTCCAGGCTTAATTCCGGTTGAAAATCACCCGCTGGTCCCGCGTTAATTCTGGCTTTGTATAGGTAGTCTTCAATTTCTACATTTCCATTCTCAGCGGCAATCTCTTCCGCCGTTTGACCACCTCTATTCGCAGCACCCATATACACGCCGCGCCCTAGCAACAGCTTTACGGCTTCTATATCGTTTCCCATTACAGCAAAATGCAAAGTTGTCGACCGATCCTTAGTCACAGCATGCACATCCGCGCCGCGCTCTATCAACAGCCTTGAGATTCCTCGGTTGCCTCGCCATAGAGCAAGATGTAATGGTGTCATGCCGGACTTATTTGCATCATTTACATTCGCATTGCGCCCTAGCAACATCTCTGCAGCCATTCGATTGCCAGTCGATGCGGCGTAGTGTAGCGGTGTGCAGCCCGCACAATCCATGGCATTTACATTCGCGCCGTGCTCTAGCAACACTTCTAACGCTCTTACAGCTCTTGGGTTGCTACACAATATGGTGTAGTGTAGCGGTGTTAGGCCATTTCGATCCACGGCATCTACAGCCGCGCCGCGCCCTAGCAATATTGTTACAGCTCTTGGATTGCCCTGCTGTACGGCTGCGTGTATCGGTGTTTGGCCTGCCCGATTCACAGCACTTACATTAATGTATTCTAAATCGGACTCCATATCATCCCAAAACATCCAGTACACCACACCCCCCCCTCATCGTACCCCAAAGGCACCCGGAAGTGAGTAAGTAACCACTCATCGCCACATATTTTATAATATTTTTTACGTCTAACTTTTTCATTTTTTATCCCTTTTCTAATTGTTAATTTTAGATGTGTTTTTTCTAAACACGGTTATAGAAAAATATCAAATGTAAAACAATGGAAAAGTTGCCGAAAAAGACTCATTCTTTTAAGCCTGGCTATCCGTAAATACCTTGCGCATACAAATTTCTTATTCGCCCGAGCCAACTCCTCAGCCCTTTGACCATTCAGATCTATAGCATCTACATCCGCCCCCCTATTCACCAGCCATACTATAGCTACTAAGTTGTAGTTGTTGTCGTCCTCCGCAGCCTTAGCGTCCCCCACAGTCGCATGTAGCAGCGTTCGGCCGTAACGATCCTTGACCTTCACATCCGCGCCGTGCCTTAGCAACAATTCCGTAAGTTCTATGTAAGCCCAGAGGTTGCTCCGCAATAAGACTTTGAATAGCGGTGTTTGATTTGCCGGATCCATGGCATCTACATTCGCGCCGTGCTCTAGCAACAATTCCGCAATTTCTAGGTTACCCTGCTCTGCGGCTATATGTAGCGGTGTTAGGCCATTTCGATCCACGGCATCTACAGCCGCGCCGCGCTCTAGCAATATTGCTACAGCTCTTAGGTCGTTCTGCCGTACGGCTGCGTGTAGCGGTGTTTGGCCTTCATGATCCACATCATCTACATTAATGGTACTCGCATCGACATTCTCCCTATCATTCCAAGTCATTGCATCACAAAGGCACCCGGAAGTGAGTAAGTAACCACTCATCGCCACATATTTTATAATATTTTTTACGTCTAACTTTTTCATTTTTTATCCCTTTTCTAATTGTTAATCTAAAATGTGTTTTTCCAAACACGGCTATAGAAAGGCATGTCTTTTAATATTTGTCAAGAAATTATTTTCTATTTTTCTGAAAAAATTGCTGTAGCCATAAAACTTTCACTTTTATCCTACAATTGATGGCGCAAAAAAATCGGAGCAGGGAAAATCTCCCCGCCCCGAATGAGTTATATCTAGAGTTATTACCCAATATCAGGTATTAATAAGCTACAGCGGCAAGCCTTCGCACCTGATCGCCCGTTCGCGCACCTTTACTCCTTAATAATTTTACAGCACCTTTATTGCCATATTTCCTAGCCAAATCCAATGGTGTTTGGCCATTATTATTCACAGCACTTACATCCACACCCGGAGCAGCTAGAAGCACTTCTATCACCTCCAAATCCTCATAATTCACAATCGAATGTAGCGGCGTATTGCCATCTTTACACCTAGCATTTACATCAACACCTGGAAATTCCAACAATAATTCAAGGTCCTTCTTTTTTCTGGCTACATGCAAAGGTGTTCGGCCAAAACAATCCCTCTCATTCGCATCCCAACCGCTCTGACGCCTCCTAAGAATGCCTTCTGTGTCGCAACAAGTCGTAACCCAACACAAAGGCGATTCAAATTTCATACCCATTGCATCCATTTCAGCGCCCGTCAATGCACCTCTACTCCTCAATGAATCTATAATATCTTGATTGCCACCTTCTATAGCCAGATCCAGTGGTGTTTGGCCATTGAAATTCCGAGCGTTCACATCGGCACCTCGACCCTGTAATGTCAATACTACGTCCACACCGCCACCTCTTACGGGAACACCGTCCGAAGTACTACCATCAACTTCAGGACAACGAAGACAAACACTGCTAGCGGCATAATGCAAAGGCGTCCAACCAAAAAGATCTCTGACATTTACCAACTCAGGAAACCGATCCAGTAACTCCAATACAAATGGCTCGCAATTTTCACGAATTCGAATGCAATAATGTAAAACCGTTTGACCGTAATCATTTAGAATATCCACTCCGGCGCCCATATCTAACAACCCAATCAAAACATCGATTGGACGCAGATAAACGGCAGAAAATATAGACGCATAATCATAGTCATTCCTAGCATTTACATTTAAGCCCTTACCATGTAACATTCTTATCTTTCCTAAAACATCACACTTGCCGTACTTTGCGACATCACATATCAATTCTGAGCCCGAAAGAGCATTTTGGACATCCGCTTCAGTACCTAAACCAAACAATATCTCCATGTTTTTCGGAGCCCCATACAGCGCAGCCAAACGCAGAAGCTCCAGCCACGTATCACTCCCGACAGGAATAGCATCGACGTGCCTTAACAATAAACTTAAAACTTCCGGATTCATCCCACGTGCAGCCTCGTGTAGTGACGTTTGGCCATTCCTATCTGCAGCCACTGCATCCGCACCGCGCTCTAACAACAGTTCCACGATTTCCGGGTTGCCACCAAGCACAGCCGAATATAGCAGTGCTTGCCCACCCAGCATCGTACCATCAGCTGCGCTACACATTAACAACTGCTTTACACTCTTCAGGTCACCTTTCCGTGCAGATATATGTAACGGTGTTAGGCCATGCTGATCCACAGCATTTACATTCGCACCATTCCTCAGCAACAGCCCTACGGCCGATGAGTTACCTTCCTTTACGGCCACCACCAACGGTGTTAGGCCATCACGATTGACAGCATTTACCTTAAGATCTCCAACATAGACAAGCCTACCGTCCCACATAACCCTACCCCAAAGGCACCCGGAACTGAGTAAACAACTACCAAATACCATATACTTTATAATGTTTTTTACGTCTAACTTTTTCATTTTTTACTCCTTTTCTAATTGTTAATCTAAAATGTGTTTTTCCAAACACGGCTATAGAAAGGCATGCCTTTTAATATCTGTCAAGAAATTGTTTTTATTTTTTAAAAAAATTACCGCAACTGTAAAACTTCCACATTTATCCTACAATTGATGGCGCAAAAAATCGGAGCAGGAAAAACTTCTCTGCCCCGACCGAGTCATATCTATGATTTAGTGTTTAATCTCGCCCTTATTACGACAGTAGTCGTATAATTTCTTCATATCCATCTATTCTAGCTTTGATTTGATCCACCTTCATTTGCTGTTCAGCTCGAATTTTATCCATTTTCCTTTGCCATTTAGCTTGATCCACTTTTATATGCGGTAGCCATGCCACAGGACGACTTTTTGACTCTAATTTTCGAACTTCATCATCCAATTGCCTACGATAACGATTCTGCCCCATGATAGCTTTGTCTTTTGCCGCTTGATTACAACCATCCAAGCTACGCCCATCATGGCCCATTTCGACTAACATTCGGACAACCCCTACACTGCCAGCCTCTGCAGCGCAATTTATCATCGGCCAATTAGCATTATTCCAAACAGCTCCTCCATCGAATAATATTCCGATACTCGCTGGATCGTTTTTTCGTACAGCTAAAAACAGAGGTGTGTCTCCGGATCCATCATCCCTAGCATTCGGATTAGCACCTTGTTGCAGCAATTTTCGAACGCCCGGCAAATTTCCACTTTCCACTGCCTCTCGCAATCCCCTATCTAACATAAACTGCTCTCCTGTTGCCTCACGTTTCTGTCTACCTAACATAAGCAGCCTTTTCACTGCCTCTTTTAATTGCTCATCAAGATGAATAATCTCCCGCTCAAAGACAGGCATTAGTTCAATCAATCTTACAATTGTCTCTACATCTCTTCTTAGCACAGCTTGATCCAATGCATTTTTATTTTTCTGTATTACATCAACAGTCCCTAAAAGTTGACTAGAACTGAGTAAGTAACCACTCATCGCCACATATTTTATAATATTCTTTACGTCTAACTTTTTCATTTTTTATCCCTTTTCTAATTGTTAATCTAAAATGTGTTTTTCCAAACACGGCTATAGAAAGGCATGCCTTTTAATATCTGTCAAGAAATTATTTTCTATTTTCCTAAAAAAATTACCGTAACTGTAAAATCTTCGCCTTCATCCTGCAATTGATGGCGCAAAAAATCGGAGCAGGAAAAATCTCCCTGCCCCGAATGAGTCCTAATAATTTAACACCTAATCCCGTCTATTATTGAAATAGTTGTATAATTTCTTCATATTGATCTATTCTAGTTCGAACTTGATCCACTTTCGCCCGATGGCGATTTACCAAGCGGCAAAACCCATTCCGGCACTTGTGCGGCAGGGGACACTCTCCATAATTTAATCTCGCAGCACTTAATCTCGCAGCACTATTTTGCTCTATTCCAGCACGGCAATCCGGCGGCAATCCGGCCAATTCTCGCTCTAAATTTTGAGCTTCATGATCCAATTGCCCACAAAGACGACTCTGCCTTATCACAGCTTTGTCTTTTGCTGTTTGATTACGACCATCCAAGATGTGCCAATTATGGCCCGTTCTGACCAACATCCGGACGACATTTAAACTGCCAGCCTTTGCAGCGAAATGCACCATTGGTGCATTAGGATCACTCCAAACAGCCCCTCCCTTGAATAATATTTCGACAATCGCTGGATCGTCTTTTATTACGGCTAAAAACAGAGATGTGTCACCGGATCCATCATCCCTAGCATTCGGATCAGCACCCAGTCGAAGGCATTCTTGAACTTCACCCGAATTTCCCGCTTCCGCTGCATCGCGCAATCGCCTATTCAATAGAAACTGCCTTCCAATTTTTGTCCCTTTAGGCAATTGCATATCCAATAGAGACTGCCTTTCAATTCCTGTCTCTTCTGCTTCATCAGAAAATTGCCAATCTAATGTAAAAAGCGAATCTTTATGAACAGCCCCCAAGAGGTAACCGGAACTGAATAAACAACTACTTACCGTAGCATATTTAATAATATTTAACATATTTTCCATATCTAACTTACAAATTTTAGCTTACAAACGTTTTTCTGCTTTTAAGCCTTAAAGTCTTTACTTCACTTTCAAAATTCTCTGTCCAAGTCAAGTATGTTTTCTAAAAAAGTTGAAAATTCTTCGAAAACCAATAGAGAATGGGAGAATGGAGACATTCGCAAGCAACCGAAGGGCCGGTTAAATTTTAAAGAAAACGGCTTTCAACGCAAAAGGATCAGCTAATTTTTCAGAAAAAACAATTTCTACCAGCCTGGAAGCATTTTTTTACGGTATAAAAAACATTTCCTCCCCGAGTTCAGCGCCCGATCTCGCTGGTGCTATGGCCTTCCGACATATTGAAAGGAAAAATAAAAATCGTCCATTAAAAATTAAAAAACGGAGCGTCATCTTGCAGTCAATGCTCCATCGCCGTAGTTTTACTGCCCATTGCTGAAAGAAATTTCTTGCCGTTTTTTTTATATTTTATAATTTTTTGATCGTGAATATTTTGCTCACAGGCGCTGCGGGATACATCGGAAATCATTGCGCCTTAAAATTAACCCCATTGGGTCACTCCCTTTTCGGCCTCGATTTTTTTAGACCACAGAACACTTCTCTTTTTCGGAAATTTTACGTCGGCGATCACGGAAATATGACCCTTAACCAATCAATCTTTAAAGAGGAACGCATCGAATGTATCCTTCATGCCTCCGGATCCTCCAATGTCATGGAGACCGTCAAAGATCCATTAAAATACTACGGCAACGATCTAATGGGAACCATATTCCTCCTTCGGACGGCCCTGGAAAACAATGTAAAGAAAATAATATTTCTTTCCTCTGCCCAGGTCTATGGCAACGTCTCCCAATATTCTGCCGATGAAAATACGCCTCCCTATCCCATTAATCCACTTGGGAAAATAAAACTCGCCATTGAACAACTCCTCGAGTCACTGGCATTTTCCCACGATTTACACGCCATTGTTCTACGGATTTCGAACGTCATCGGTATGGACCCCAATGGAATCGAATTCCCGCAAAATGACGATCTCCTTTCTTACGTATTGTTTGACGATTCTGTGGATATTTTTGGCGATAACGATACGGCTCTGGAACGCGATTTTATTCATGTCAATGACGTCGTCAATGCCATCATCGCAGCACTTCCTAAATTTAGTTATGCTCAAAAATATTTCGTTTATAATATTTCCTCCGGACATACCCACTCCATTAAAAATATTATCGATACTGCCCGTAATATCTTACACAAAAATGTGGCTGTCAATCTCCAAAAACATCGGGCCGGAGAAATTGAACGCCTAGCCGTCAATTCCAACCTAGCACGGCGAGAACTCGATTGGCACTTGCAATATCCACAACTGGAATACATGATCGAGTCCGCAGTAAGTTGGCTGCGAAACCATGGAGAATTATGATTTTATAGTTATTTTGGGAAGTTTTCAAAAAAATACCTTCAAAATTATCCGTTCCATTTGCGATTTTCTCGAATTAGGCGATAAAGTTCACATCCCCCAGTTAGGAAACCAACTTTGGGAACCTGCTCATGTAGCCGAAAATTTAACGATCAAATCTTTCGATTGGGATAATTTTATAGAAATTTTCCAAAATAAATCCGGTCTGGACGAGCAAAAAGCGATTGTTATGCTGTCACCGAAAACTAATCTCGCAGAACAATTCCAAAAATTATTCGCGTTCCATGAACGTTTCTCACTAAATATTCCAAAAATTATCGCCATCGTCGATCGCTGCTATTTCGATGGATGCCACGAAAATTTGCTCGACGCCATGGCCTATTTCTCCGATATCTTACTCATCGATAATAATCCCGAAATTGATCGCAATCGATTGAAAAAATTTTTAGAACACTGCAAGCAAAAGGAATGTTACCCATTACTCATTAAAGTTCTTTCGCAATGCTCCGTAGAAAACATACCGGAATTACTCGACGATAAGTCTCGGCGTATGACACTTATCTTTGATGATCTCGATCCCATTGACCTTATTGAAGGAGTCCATTCCACACCATTTGTAATTCCAACCCTAGCCCAATGGGACAAGTATTTGAAAAAAGACGACCACGGTCGTTTCTGTTCGCCGGTCGAGTTACTTTGATGGCATACTAAAAATATCCCGTGGCTTCAGTCTTTAAATGACGACTTTAGCATTACTTTTGATTTTTTTGTATTTTATGGAGAATAAGGCGTAGTCTAGCCCGAGGGAGCGCATGTTTTGGGTACATGAAGTCATCACTTCGAGTCCGGCCGTCCTGACCAACGTCGAGAATAAATCGGCTTATTCTTTTTTGCAAAATCGAGTGTCTCAAAACACCCTTCATCGATTTCCTTAATAAATCGACTGCGCTGCAATGCTATCGGAAAATATCCCTTTTTATAGTCAATAATCGCTTGATTGGACACACATAAGTACACTTCTCTGCGCGCCCGCGTCACCGCAACGTAAAATAATCGTCGCTCTTCATTGACATCTCCCTCCTCAATCGTACGCCTTAATGGAAAATTATTTTCGTTTAACGACAGAATAAATACCACCGAAAATTCCAACCCCTTCGCCTGATGAACCGTACTGAGGCGAATATTTTCCTTGTTATCTAAATTTTCCTCATTGGATTCCGATTGTAAGAGCGTCACCTGTTGAAGTAATTCCGATATATCTCGAAATTTATTACAAAAATTCGTAAAAGCCTCTATATCATCCTGGCGCGGCTGCCAATTCGCAAAAGTTCTTCTTAAATAATCGCCGTATTCGCCTTCTAGAATAAAAAAAATCATCTCACCAATATTTTCAAAAGATATTTTTTCCTCTTGCTTTTTCTGAACATATGCGAAGAGATCTCCGTTTTGACGAGATTTTTGCTCATCCTTTCGAAAATCGAACGACCCATTGTATAATCCACACAATACGCGTGCTAACGGCCACCAGTATTCCAAAGCGGTTGCCGGGATTTTTTTTATAATTTCCTCAGCTTCCAACAGAGAAAATAGATCCTTTTTTGTTATTTCGACAAGCTGCTGCAAAGAAAGTAAAATGCGTTCGGCGGTACTTTCGCCTACCCTCGGAAATCGGCATAGAATGCGGACAAATGCCCGCGCATCCTTCGGATTGATGATAAAACGTAAAAATGCCAAAATATCCTTGATGTGTACCTGTTCAAAAAATCGTACGCCGCTTGTAATCGTGTACGGAATATCACTGCGCGTCAATTCCATTTGCAGCTCCATCGACTGGTAGTGTGCCCGGTACAAAACGGCAATTTCGGAAAGCGGATAGCCTTCACTGCGCAAACCGATGAGCCGTTTGACGATAAAATTGGCCTGTTGACGCGCATCGAGCACGGAAACGACGAGGGGTTTGCGAAAGGAATTTTTCGTCGATTTTAAAATTTTTGTATATTCGACTTTTTCTGAAACTGGAATTTCATTGGCAAAGTCTAAAATCTCCGGGGTACTGCGGTAGTTTACCTGAACTTTAGTTACCTTCGTTCGTGGATATTTTTGGGGAAATTCAATAATATTCTTAATATTTGCACCGCGCCAGGTATAAATACACTGGGCATCGTCACCGACTGCAAAAATTTGTCCATTTTTAGCAATTAGATCAATCATTTTTAGCTGAATCGGATTGGTATCCTGGTATTCGTCGATTAAAACATGTTGAAATTGCCCATTGTAGTATTCAGCGATATCCGGTTTTTCCTCCAACAATTGTACAAAATTGGAAAGCAAATCGTCGTAATCCATCACATTTTGCTCCGCCTTAATCGATTCATAGCGTCCCATAAAAAGCTTCAACATACCGCCATAGTCTGCCATGTAAGAATATTTTTCCTCGATTATATTGGGAACGGATCGCATCGTATTCCGCGAAAAACTCATAATTTCGTACAATAGGCGAGGATTGGGATTATTTTTATTTTTTGCAAAATCCGGGGAAACGGACTTAATCGCGTCGTTAAATAGCGCTAGCGAATCGTCTTCGTCGAGGATTGCAAAATTTGGATTTTCCAGGTGACGCCGCAGTAAGCGCTGGCAAATGTGATGAAATGTTCCGCCGTAAAACAAATTACTCACCAGGCCCGTCAATGCTTCCACGCGCTGGAGCATTTCTCGAGCGGCTTTATTGGTAAACGTAAGCAGCAGGATATTTTCCGGCGATATGCCGTTTTCAATGAGCCAGGCGACGCGGTAGGTTAAGGTCCGCGTTTTACCCGTTCCTGCACCGGCGAGAATGAGATTTGTAGGACTCTGAGAAATCACAGCCGCATATTGCTCTTCATTGAGTTCTCCTTCGAAAGCGATCGCCATTTTTTAAAAGAAACGGGCCATTTAACTTTTAGCAATCTTTAAAATATCACCTACGGTATTATTCTTAAAAAAGAAAGCGAAACTTTATATATTTCGCTTTTCATCGAGAAAAGTCTCACTTCTCTCCAATGAGACTTTGACTCCATTGGTTTTATTGAGCATCCCCGGGATGTGGATGGAGCACAGGCCATATGAGTCTATGCACATTTCCCCCGTAGGTCCTGGCTGCAACATCCAATTCGGGCCCTAGTTGTTCCCGTTCATCTGCATTTTGTTGATATCGCAAAACCTTTTTCACAATCTCCAACAAATCTGAAAGATAGGCTATTTTAAGCAGTAATTTTCCTTTTTTGTTGGACTTTTTTGACATATTTCGTAGCTTTTCTAACAAAGCGTTTGTTTTTGCCCTGAAAACCTCGACATTCTGTTGATTTACATTAGCCACCAATGAGTACACTGCATTAAATTCCCCTTTTTCTTCGGGATTAGCATTTACATTGGAACTACAAAAAATAAAATTTACAATTAACCCTTTAAATAAACATAAACTTAATTTTTCCATAAAAACACCTTCTGAAGGCGTCTTTTATTAGCCACTAATGGCCGCAGTCAAATGTTTATTTATGGGCCAATGGTTTTGATATATTTTTAATATTTTCGATTCTAGCAGCGGCGATGAATACTAGAATAGATGGCCCATTTGATTTTTGGCAATTTTTATGTCGTGGTGAATTTGTTCTACTAATAATGCTTGCGATGTAAATCGCTTCTCCCCACGAATATAATTCCAAAATTGTACCTCTATCGCTTCATTCTGACGGCGTAAAATAACCGGATCAAAGCTATGTATTTCCAAACTAACTTCCGGAATACCTTCGAAAAATGTCGGCCGTACGCCAAAATTCGCTATGCCCCAAACGTATTCCCCTGCCTCACCGAAGCGGTAACGCACCAAATAGACACCAAATTTTAGTAGTAAATCATTTCCAAAATGTACGTTTAGCGTCGGGTAGCCCAGCTTCCTAGCAATTCCACGACCTTTCAACACTACTCCCAACAGGTAATAGGGATAGCCCAACATTCGATTGGCCCGATCGATGTGCCCATCGCTGAGACATTTGCGAATATTCGAACTACTCACCCGCTGATTTTCAAAAAATACGGATTCCTGTACCTTTACTGCGAAATCCTGACTTAAATCCTTTAAAACCCACGGATCACCTTCGCAGCCTTGGCCAAACTTAAAATTTTCACCGATACAAATTCCAACCAATCGATGAAACTTTTTTTGTAGCAGCGGAACAAATTCCTTCGCCCTAATTTCACTGAACGCCTCCGTAAAACATTGTTCAACAAAGTAATCTATTGCTAAAAATTTCAATCGCTCGTTTTTTTGTTCCCGCATCAAAATGAGTTTCTTCGGACGATTTAAAATAACCGACGGGTGAGGCCAAAAAGAATAAACCACCGCCGCCGCATGGAGACGCCGTGCTTCATTGCGCGCCGATATAATAACCGCCTGGTGACCAATATGTATGCCGTCGAATGCCCCTAACGCAAGCACAACGGGCTGATCAATGGGGATAAAATCATCCCTTACTGTTAAAATCTGCTCCATCGTTACTCATAGAATATCCGTAATTGCCAGGAGGCAACGCTCAATTTCACCGTATTCCATCGCCAAAAGACGATCCAGTGCTGGCGCCTGATCTACTTGGAAATTACCCACTTTCGTCCGCCGCAATTGCGATAGGTAGGCTCCACAACCCAATTTTTGTCCCATATCGTGGGCCAGTGTCCGCACGTAGGTTCCCTTCGAACAGGCTACCGTAAAAGCCACGTAGGGCAATGCAATTTCATGGATCGAAAATTCGTAAATTTTCGTCGGACGCGGTTCACGCTCAATCGTTCCCCCCCTACGGGCTAATTTGTAGAGCGGCTGACCGTTAATTTTTTTAGCGGAAAACATGGGCGGTAATTGCAGTTGGTCGCCTAAAAATTGCCGTGCACAGCGGCGAATTTCTTCCTCCGAAACGCGAACTTCATGGGTTGCCACCACCTCGCCCTCGCCATCGTAGGAATCCGTTTCCTGGCCCAAGTAAAACTTTCCATCGTATGTTTTATCCTGATTGGTGACATACTGGGAAATCTTTGTCCCGTTACCGATGAGTAAAACGAGCAGTCCCGTTGCCATGGGATCCAGCGTTCCCGCGTGGCCAATTTTTCGGATTCCCAGGTGGTGGCGCAATTTGGCAACTACGCCATGGGACGTCCATCCCATCGGCTTATCGACTAGTAAAATGCCATTCATGGATGAATTCCCAGAGAAGGAATTCGCATGGGCTTGCAATGCAAAAGCTACAAATATTAGAAAAACAAAAGGCGAGAAAATTAACATTTCTCGCTTTTTCATTCCACAGAAATTAACGGTGCGTTATTCTGCTATTAAACCCCTACTTTCAAGTTCTTGGCAAAAAACCCCATACAACTCCTTCGTTTTATCCGGATTTTCCAAACTATTCCAAACATTTCTTACAAAATCCCTCGTCAAAGAATTCGGTTCAAATATACCAGCAATATCACTACTGAACCTATTCTCTTTTATGAAAATACCCATAAGCTTACCCAATTGCTTCCGTTGCTCTTCTTCTTGGCCCTTTTTTTTACCTCGTTCCTCGCCTCGCTCCTCGCCTCGCTTCTCGCCTCGCTCCTCAAATGCTCTTGCCGTTGCCTCGGCACCAAGAACCTTTTCAGCTTCCCGTCGAAGCATCTCCTCTGTGATTCCCCTATGACTCAATATCTTTAAAGACTCTTTCACTTTTTCACAACTGACATCAATGGGTACCACATAGCGATGACCCTTCCCTTTTTTTTCTGTCTTTACGTGTTTGGCCCACCATTCAATTCCCAGTAATTTTAACCATTCCCTACCCGACGCTCTCAAAGATCTGGAAGCAATTTTTATTTCTTTACTACTTTGTATTTCATCGACAACCGCCGGAAGTTCAATCAATTTCGACAATTCTGCTTCCCGTATGGCGTCCTTTTCATCAACGAGACGCACTTCTTTGGTCTTGGGATCAATGATAACAGCCGCTACAACCACATTGCCAACGGATGTCGCCTCCGATGTCCTATAATTCAAAAAAGCTACCAATCTCATTTCGTCATTTTCTCCCAATGAAAAGGTATTTTGTAAAATCTCCCTGTAACGCATAAAAGCCGCTATCCTTCCTGGCACATTCGCCCGTTGCATTTCTATGTCGAAATAGACAAAAAACACACCTTTTTTGTCCATTCGATTAGTCCCTTGAATCATACAGCGGCAAACCACATCGCAACGCAATTCCGTCAAAATATTTTTCAAATCTTCACTTTCGCCGCCCTTGTTCGTTGTCAACAAATTTGGAGTTTTACACTCCACCTTAATAATCCGCTCATTTTCGGCATCACTTTCAAAATCTGGATAGATAATACTGTTTAATAGGGACATTAAACGCCCATTAGCGTGTTCTTTATCCCCTAATTTTTCCAGCCCCACTTTATTATCCACCGGCATAAATAGCGATTTAAATGTTAAATTATAGGTCGGATTAGCAATCAATATGCACCTTCCTTTCTTCCAAATATTTTCTCCTCCCTCTTCTTTCCCTACTTCAAAACTACATTCCCCATTAATGATATTATCGGCATCAGGCTTGAACTTTTGATAAGGACCCTTGGCTTTCAGGAAAAGCGATTCCTGTCCAAATAATGAACCCAGCAATAAAAATTGCACCAACCACAATAAAACTTTTTTCACCATGATTTTAATCAAAATCGTATGGAAAACCTTATTGTCAATGAAAATATTCGCGCTTCAGTTTTTTTTAACTTATTTATAACAAAACATCATTCAGGAATAACTCCGAATACCATTCAGCGGTGATTCTCCAAAAAAGCATTCAAATGGGCTTGCAACGCATCGATGAAGGTGGGTTCAAATTTTTCGTAGGGATCGTTTACGGTGAAGGCTACCGCACAAAAATGCCCGCCGCCAAAAAACTTGGCCGCAAAAAGATCTAGTCGCAGCATCGGATCATCCGAACGAAGACTAATCCGCGTCTTACCCTCGCGATCGTAGGCAATGGCCGAAATGCGTACTCCACTTATCGTGCGCGGAAAATTCACCAATCCTTCCGTATCATCCGCCGTCGTACCGGTTTCGATAAAATCCTGTTCCGTCACTCGCCCTACGCAAATCGTTCCTCCAGCATGAAATTTCAGCGAAGCTAAAAACCGTTTCATTAGCACAAATTTTTCCCGGGGCTCATTCTGGTAAACTTCGACGAAAATGCGATGGGGATCCGCACCATGTAACGCGAGTTGGGAAGCCAAAAATAACGTCCGCGCCACCGTTGATGAATAGCTGAACTTTCCCGTATCAGTCACAATTCCAACGTACAACGCCGTCGCCGTAGGTTCCGCAATTGTCCACTTTGTTTGCTCAAGAAAATCCGCAATAATCTCGCAAGCCGCCGCCGCTTCGGGATAGAAAAAATTATTTCGAGCAAACTTTTCCCCGGAAATGTGGTGATCGATTAACATGATGGGTTTGGACAATTTTTTTGCAAAATCGCCGGCCCGTAACATTACCCCGCAATCCACAAAAACATATTCGTCGGCAGCCATTTCTTCCGGCTTCAGAAAATCGTAATTCCGGGTAATCCACTGCAAATTCATCGCAACCCTATCTTCAACTAACCCCATTAGTGGCGTCGCACCGCACCGCATTAAAATATCGCCCATGGCAATCTGCGCGCCAATACAGTCGCCATCCGGATGCAAATGCCCCAAAATGCCGACGCGTTTTCCTTTGAGTTGTTCACAAATGGAAAAAAATTGTTCGGCACCGCTAAAATGTTCGATAATATTCATAACCGCTCCGCAATAAGTCCCTTCAACTTGCGAATATCCCGACAAAACAGCCGAATACCTTCGGATAATTTTTCCGTCGCCATCTGATTTTCATTCAACGCCAGCCGAAATTCAGTTTCTTTTAATTTTGCTTTTGGTCCGGAAATATCTTCCGCTAATCCATCCATTTTATTTTCTATGATACCCTCCGTTTGCGCTAGCTGTTCGAGTAACTTCGGACTGATCGTCAGCAAATCGCAACCCGCAAGCGCCGTAATTTGTTCAATATTTCTAAAACTTGCCGCCATAATCTCCGTCTCGTAACCCCATTTTTTATAATAGCCAAAAATTTTTCGCACCGATCCAATTCCCGGATCAAAACCGCTCACCAAAACTTCCGGATTATTCAATCGGTACCAGTCTAAAACGCGACCGACAAACGGAGAAATGAGCGTTACTCCGGACTCCGCACAGGTCGCCGCCTGCTCCAGGGAAAATACCAGTGTCACATTGCAGCGAATGCCCTCTTTCTCCAAAATTTTAGCGGCCTGAATGCCCTCCCATGTCGCCGCAATTTTTACGAGTACGGACCGCTGAGAGATCCCCCTAGATTGGTACAAATCAATTAATTCGCGAGCCTTATTAACCGTCGCCAGTGTATCAAACGATAGATGTGCATCAACTTCCGTCGAAACGCGTCCGGGAATAATTTTTAAAATCTCTACTCCCATTTCGACAATAAGACGATCTAGGATCTGTTCCGTACCCCATCCGCCGTAAAGCGTTAAAATATTTTCTAAAAAATTGGGGTTTCCCATAACCGTTTTGAGGACGATCGATGGATTCGTTGTCGCATCCCGTAGACGAAATTTTTCAATAACATCCAAATTCCCGGTATCCGCAACCACCGTTGAATGGGATTTTAGCTGATCGAGTAGGTACATCGAAACGGGATCATTTAAATCTTAAAAAAAACGCAATAAATTTCAATCGACCCTCGCCCATTGGAATCAACTTTCTGGCCAAAAAAAATAAAGATAGCGCCCCCCGCGGGGTAGAAACTAAATCTATTACGAATCCTCAAAACTTTTACGGGAAAATTGCTCCGCTACTCACCAATCTGGAAACGGACAAAACGGCCGACGCGAATATTTTCACCGATTATCGCAATTGCCGCCGTAATATGGTCGTTCACCGTTTTTTCCTGATCCTTTACAAAGAACTGCTCCAGGAGGCAATTTTGCTGGTACCACTTGTCCATTTTGCCTTCCACGATTTTATCAATGGCATGCTGTGGCTTATCCCGTGCCTGCGCAGCCGCAATTTCCCTTTCGTTGCCAACCACATCCGGAGGCACACTTTCCCGGCAAACATACAGCGGATTGGCCGCCGCAATGTGCATGCAAATGTCGCGGGCTAATTTTTGGAATTCCGAATTTTTAGCAACAAAGTCGGTTTCGCAATTTAGTTCCAATAGCACGCCGATGCGCCCACCGCCGTGGATGTAGGATTCGACAATGCCTTCGTTTGCTTCGCGACCTAGTTTTTTGGCCGCCGTTGCTACGCCTTTTTTCTTCAGAATGGTCACCGCTTCTTCCAAATTACCGTCCGCTTCGATGAGCGCATTCTTACAATCGATGAAGCCCGCTCCCGTACTATTCCGTAACTCACCCACTAATTTCGCACTAATTTCTACCATTTTTTACTCCTATTCCGCTGCTTCCGCAGATTTTTTTTCAACATTTTCCTCAATTTTTTTCGTCGGATGCCTCCGCCGTGTTACAACCGGTTTTTCATGGCTCGCGATTGCGGCTTCTTCGTCCTTATCCGTTACTTTTTCCGCTTCGCTTTCAAGCGCCGCATCCATCGTCACCGCGTTAGCTCCCACCATTTCCTCATTGGAAATGATTCTTTTGCGTTTTTTACTGTCCGCCTGTTTCACATCGTAGGCTGTCTGTCCTCCCTGAATCGCTTCCGCAATTACTTCCAGAATGATTTTTATGGATTTCGTCGAATCATCATTCGCGGGAATGGGATAGGCAACGCGCGTGGGATCGGAATTCGTATCCACAATGGCAACAATGGGAATATGCAAGCGATTGGCTTCCATAACGGCAATGTCCTCGTAATTCACATCGACGATAAATAGCGCGTCGGGTAGGTCGTTCACCTCCAGCATCCCCTCAAACCCACGGTGCATGCGAACCATTTGGCGGCGAATAACGGAGGCTTCTTTTTTAAGCATTGCGGCCAGCGTACCGTCCGCTTCCATGGCTAAAAATCGGCGATACTTATTCAAGCTGCGTTTTACGGTTTCAAAGTTCGTCAGGCATCCGCCGAGCCAGCGATTGACACAAAAGGGCATTCCTAAACCCGTCGCCACCCCACGGATAATTTCCTGCGCCTGTTTTTTCGTTGCGACGAATAAAATTTTTTGCCCCTTAGCCGCTAATTCCTGCGCAAACGCACAGGCCTGTTCCAATTTTTTGTAGGTTTTTTCGAGATCGATGATCGAAATTCCGCTCCTATGGTCGTAGATAAATCCCTTGGACTTGGGATTCCAACGCCGTTTCTGGTGTCCAAGATGAACACCGGCTTCGAATAAATCACTAATGGTAATATTCATGGTAAGACTCCGTACCCGCAGCGATGGCACATAAATTGCGAAAAATTGACTCCATTCAATCTCCGAAATTTATCGACGGTGCATGGACGCCGCAGGCCTGGGATAAAATTTAACCGTATTCCTATACTTTTCCGTTTTTTCACAATTTCAAGCTATTTTTTAGAAATTTTGCGGTGGATGCTTCCCAGGACATCCCGTGGGGTCGAAGCTCCGGCCGCAATGCCAATTTTTCGATGGGGATTGAGATTAATTTCAGCTAGATCTCCAGCGTTCTCGATCCAGAAAACTGCCGCCATTTTCCGCCTCATTTTTTCAAATAAACGCTTCGTATTTGCCGAATGTTTTCCACCGACGACGATCACTGCGTCGCAGTTTTCTAGCCTTTGGAGGCCGAGTTGGCGCCGCTTCGTCGCCGCACAAATCGTATCAAAAATTTTAACGGGAAAGTTTTTTTGGTCACACAAATTCCTCGCCGCCGCTAAGAAATCCATGTCGAGCGTCGACTGGCAAAGGAGTACCATATCCGCTCCGGCGAAATTTACACATTTATTATTAAAAATATTTTTGCCGATTGGACCATTTTGCCGTACCCCATCGATAAATTGGGCGAGTTCGATGGGACTTTCGCACACATGAATATTTTTGGAATGGCCGCACAATCCCTCGATTTCCGCGTGATTGCGATCACCCAAAAGGATAATTTGCCCATCGCCATGGGTTTCGATAATTTTCGAAATACGCCGCACGAGCGGGCAGGTACAGTCCACAATTTCACATCCCAAATGTTCCAAATGGGATCGGCGCTGCGGCGCAATCCCATGGGCCCGAATGATGATCGTATCCTCCGCACAAACTTTCGAATTTTCCTCCAAAAGTTGCACACCCTGCCCACGCAACCGATCGCCCACTTCCCGGTTATGAACCAATTCTCCATCCAAAAAAATGTGGCCATTTTTTTTATTTTTGGCAATGCGGAGCGTTTTCCCCAGGGCCGATTCCACGCCACCGCAGAATCCGGCTCCCGGAGCAATGATAATTTCGCGACGCCTATCCACCGATTTCTAGTGGCAATTGAAGCGTAGATAGTGAAATTTGCAAATCAATGGGATATCTTTTCAATTTCTGCGGCATCGGTTCCGCCTGTCATTTCTTTCACCGCCTAATTCCATTAAAATTCAAACTGGGTACGGTCGCCGTATTCTCCGAAGGGCAATGCGTGAAATGCATCGTCGATCCGCTTTGCCATATTGACCAGCGTCTTACCGGAACCGCACTGGTAAAAACGGGTAACGCCCTCCCGTTTGGCCCTATTCATACAATCCCACCAGCGCACCGGAGAGACAATTTGTTGGATCAGTAGTTTTTTAATCTGCTCCGGATCTGCCATAGTTTCCCCGGTCACATTGCCGATGATTTTCATTTTCGGGCTCTGGAAGGGTATTTTTTGTAAAAATTCAGCGAATCGGTCCCGCGCCGGTTCCATTAGCGAACTGTGAAACGCTCCCGCAACATTTAGAGTCATCGTTTTTCCTCCCGTTATTTCCGTAGCCATTTCAATGGCGTGCCGTATTTTGTCCCGCTCGCCGGACAAGACGATCTGCCCCGGCCCATTGACGTTGGACATCTCCACGCCACACAAATTACACAAAATTTTTACCGAATCCACCGTCGCGCCTAGGATGGAAACCATGCTACCGTCCGTTAGCGCACAGGCATCCTGGATAAATTCGCCTCTCTTTTGAACGATTTTTACGCCTACTTCAAAGTCGAATACTCCCCCAATGGCGAGCGCCGTCACCTCGCCGATGCTCAAGCCCATGGCGAGCGCGAATCGGCCATCACCGATGAGTTCTTCCAAAACTCGGGCCGCGGCGAATTGGTGTACGAAGAGGGCCGGCTGGCAGTGGCAACTCTCCGTTAATTTTTCCATGGGGCCCTCGAAGCATAATTTTTCCAAATCGTATCCGAGAATATCGCTTGCCCGTCGAAATAATTTTGCCGCTGCCTCGCAGTGCTCCACGAGCGATCGCCCCATTCCGACCATCTGCGTCCCTTGCCCGGGAAATATTACACCAGTTGCCTCCATCGAAGTCCGTCCCCTAGAGTCCATAAAAAATTTCTTTCAAAAATCAATTTCTACTTTCGGAAATAAATTCCACCGGTGACGGAAAATGGAAAGGGCGTCTAAAAATGACGCCCTCCATTCCATGAATAAATATGAACAAAAAACAAAAAACTAACGCTTAGAAAATTGAAATCGCTTCCTAGCTCCGGGTTGCCCTGGCTTTTTGCGTTCTTTCTTCCGGCCATCCCGCGTGAGATACCCCGCTTTTTTTAAGGCGACCCGTAGGCCAATGTCCATGGTGCAAAGCGCCCGCGCTATGCCGAGGCAAATCGCTCCCGCCTGCCCAGAAACACCGCCACCCAAAACACTAATACGGGCATCGATTTTTTTCTCCATGTCCGCCGTTTTTAGCGGAGCAAGAACCATCTTCTGCGTCATCTCCTGGCTAAAATATTCTTCAAATGACCTTCCATTGACAATCACTTTACCCGCACCGCTTGAAATTCTTACCCGCGCCACGGAAGTCTTTCGCCGACCCGTTCCCAAAAATTCTACCAGCTGCCCACTCATCGTCTTCTGTTTGCTATATTGTTAGGGGTTTGGGTTGCTGAGCAGCATGGGGATGTTCGGCCCCAGCATAGACCTTCAATTTGCGAATCATCGCGTTTGCGAGGCGATTTTTCTGCAGCATTCCCTTTACCGCATGCTCAATGATAAATTCCGGATGGCGTTTTCGCATCTTGCCCAACGACATGCGCCGCTCATTGCCCACATACATTGAATAAAACATATATTCCTTTGCCTCCTCCTTCTTACCCGTTACTTTCACCTTATCCGCATTGATGACAATCACAAAATCGCCGTTATCCACATGGGGCGTAAACGTCGGCTTATCCTTTCCGCGCAACACATCCGCCACTCTGACGGCCAACTTACCCAATACAATACCCGCCGCATCGACAATTCGCCACGCCTTGTTCTGGGCATCCTCTTTTCTCACCAAAGTCGTCTTCATGGAATAACCAACCTTCCCCAGCCTAGGTCCCTAAAAAGCCTTGTCAAACTTTTTTATCAAAAAATTTTAGTCATCCCGCCCGAAGGGCATTTTCATCGATCATTTTTCAAAGTTACTCCGCCCTTACCCATTCAATAGCGAAACACCCATTCTAAGGAAAACAAAAGTTGAAATGGGTTCCAAAATTGCCGTTAAAATAATCGTCGAACTATTGGCCGGATCGAGTTTCATCTTTTTGAGAAAAATCGGCACAAAAGCACCCAGTAAACCCGCAAGAACCATGTTAATCGTCAGCGAAGCAAAAACCAGTAAACCCATAATCCGGTTATGGGTCCACAGGACGGATAATGTGCCGGCGGAAATACCAATGATAATCCCGCTGATGAAGCCCTTACAGATCTCTTTCACGTAAATGCGCTTCACGTCCGAAGGGAGAAGTTCCCCCAAGGCTAGGCCACGGATCGCAATCGACAGCACCTGCGAAGCCGAATTATCGCTCAAAATCGTGATTAAGTTTAGAAATGCCGCCAAAACCGCACACTGCTGAATCTGATCCGAAAACCTCGAAATGACACTGGTGCTGATCGTCGAAAAGAGTAAATTAACAAATAGCCAGGGCGTGCGACGTTTGACGCTAGAAAAAACGCCGTCGGTAATGTGCTCATTGCCACCCGCACCGTATAATTTTTGCATATCCGCTGTCGCCAATTCATGCAAAATATCGATAACGTCGTCGTGGGTAATGATTCCCAATAAACGTCCCTGGTTGTCGACAACGGGTAGGGTTTGCGCGTGGCTCTCGGTCATCGTTAGGGCGACATCATGCTTCGACTCGTCCGGCTTGCAAACGGACGCCATATCCCGATCCATGATATCCGCGATGCTTTGCTGGGATTTTGCCCAAATGAGACTGCGTACCGTCGTCGCTCCAATGAGTCGCCGGTGACCGTCGACCACGTAGAGGATGTCGCTATTTTCCGTTTCATTTTTTTCGCGGCGGATGTACTGGATGGCCTGGTCGACGGTCATCGTTTCGCGCAGCGTAGTTGCATAGGGAGTCATGACGCCGCCGGCCGTATCGGGATCATAGCGCATGAGACTGCGCAGCGTCGCAGCGAATTCCTTGGACAGTTTACTGAGAAGGCGCTCCCGGTCACGGATTTCGACATTCAGTAGCAGATCAACGGCGTCATCGGGTTCCAGTTCCTCGAGAATCCTAACGGCGCGGTTATCCCGCATTTCACTAAGGATCGCAGCCGAATCGCAGGAATACATCTCCGCAAGGACGAGGGAAGCATCCGAGGAAGAGAGTTTGCGGAGAATAAACTGCTGATCGTCGGAGGAAAGACGCTCCAGGAAGCAACCAACGTCATAGGGCGAGGTATTAGCGAGTCTGGTGGCATCGATGGCATCGATGCCACCGTCGATGAAACCCATGAGATCTTCGAGGGAATACTGCTCCAAGCGTGTAGCAGCCACATGATTTTGGATGATATCGGGCATTGTATCAAAACATAAAAAGTTACCAAAGGACTAGGCCTTTTATATTTTGTAAAGTGCGCGTAATGCAATAATAAATATTCAATTTCGAAAAAAAATTTCCAATTTTCGGAAAAGTAGTACTGGGGGGATGTTTTTTACGAAAAATTCCCCAAAAGATACCACTCGCTTCCGCCCATATCGCCATGGTAAAGCATGGCCGATGATCCTCCAGTCAGAATCAGGAATTGGCGGAAAATTAGGGATACGCCACGGGGTTTCACGATGTTCAGAAA
>JAITAG010000070.1 GCA_031284265.1 Puniceicoccales bacterium
CGATTTTGCAAAGAAGAATCTGAGATCATTGGCTGTAAAATGATGACTTTATCCGAAAATGTGCTGAAAGAACATTACGCCCATATCGCAGCGTTACCTTTTTTTCCTGAGATCCTCACATTTATGCGTTCGAGGCCGGTCATTGTAATTGCATTAAAGGGAAAAGATATTATTAAAAAAGTGCGCAATTTGTTGGGACCAACTGATTCTACCCTTGCTTCAAAAGGTACAATTCGCGGCGACTGGGGGACGGATAAGATGCGCAATATTGCCCACGCTTCGGATAGCGAAGAGAGCGCCCAGAAAGAATTGAAATGCTTTTTCAGTCCCGAAGAATTATTTTTGAAATAATAAAAATCGATGAAAAAGAGCGTTTTGCGGATGGGTATTGCATTGACATTGGGAAAATTACTTTGATTTTATAAATATTGTTTTGCCCAGATGGCGGAATCGGCAGACGCGTCGGACTCAAAATCCGATTCCCGCGAGGGAGTGAGGGTTCGACCCCCTCTCTGGGCACCCATAGTTTTTAACTTTACATAAAATGCGTATTAGGAACATTTTGTTTTTTATAGCATCTGAGTTTACTACTCATTTGCATGCTTCAGCGGTTTCAGATTCAGGGTGTTTGCCCGTTATTTTTGCCGTTTCGGGTTCTGAACTTTCCGATGGAGAAGTCACGTTTTTTGAGCAATATCGTCCCGTTGGAACCATTTTATCCATATGGAATATGGAATTCGATGAGCGAAGTAACGTCGATAAAGAAAAATTGCGCCAACTTTGTGATAGGATTCATTGCTATTCTCCATATATTTTAATCGACCAGGAAGGTGGGCGCATACAGCATCTTCGCGGTGCCAATTGTTACCGTGCTTCTGCACCGGGAACATTTTCCGCGGGAGCGATGGAAGAAAACTTGGAAGAAAAGTGCGCACTACTCCGCCAAAATGTGTGTTCCATAGATGACGATTTACGGGAACTTGGGTTTGATGTCAATTGCGCTCCCGTATGTGATTTGTTATTTGGGGACATTCCTTCATTTATTGGCGATCGCAGTTTCGGGACCAATCCGAATGTAGTGCACTCCTTTGCGGTTGATTGGGTAAAACAGGCCACGGCCGATGGTATAATTTCCGTTTTAAAACACTGCCCTGGCCACGGCAGTGCGGTGGGCGATAGCCACAGAGTGCTTCCCCGCGTGGAAAAATCATTGCCCGATCTCATGAGGAGCGATTTTAAAATTTTTAAAGATGTGATCCGCACATTGTGCGATGACGATCTTTCCGATGAATTTTTTTGGGTGATGACTGCCCATATTCTGTATCCGGCGATTGATCCCGACTACTGCGCCACGCAATCGCCGAAAATAATTCGTATGATAAGGGAAGATTTTGGTTTCCGAGGAAAGATTGTCTCCGATTGTATCATGATGGAAGCTTTGCAAGGAGCGCCATGGGAACGCGCCATTGCTGCGTTGGAAGCGGGTTGCGACTACATAATTTGCGTCAATCATGACTTGGAACAGAAGAAAATTATCGCGGAAAAAGTTACCGAGTATTTAGCTTCCAAAGGAGAAGAAAATTGAATTTCGAAAGAAAATTCGAAAAATTTCGAAATAGGATTGACTTCGACAATTTTTAGTAATGATTCTCTTTCATCTTCTTAGATTGCAGGGTGGAGCAGCTTGGTAGCTCGTCAGGCTCATAACCTGAAGGTCCTTGGTTCAAATCCAAGCCCTGCACCCAATCAATTGTTAATCGATTTTTCTTTGAGCGTTTTGTTAGCTCATAATAATTGTTTGCGTACGCGTAATTGCTTAGATTATTGCTTTAATTTTTGTATGATATATTTTTTTGTAAAATTACTTGCAATATTGTAATGTTTTTCTATATTATTTCGCCATGGGCATCCCAGATATCACTCCATTGCCAAACGCACTTCCTCTGGGTTCTTCTTCTGGAGAAAAAGAGAGTCCTATTAAGCCTACGGAAATAGACAATCACACACTTGAGATAAATCGACAGATGGGCCAAACACCCAATCCCTCAAATAGGACACTTAGTCAGTTATCGAGCCGACAAGTAACTCCTTCAGAAACTGTAAATAGTAAACCTACGTCAACTGCCATGGAAAGGTCAGAACAGGTATCCGGGTCAGTGGGCACAGAAAACTTGTCAGACTATACAATAAAGATACCCAAACTCGATTTGTTTTGTAAAAACAATTTGGAAATTGCAACCCAAAAGGCCATTAAATTTTTTCTAGATTTTGACGGTACTCGTGGAAACAAAGATATGCCTTTTATTATGGGTACTTACAGTCTTCCGAAAGCGATTCAAAGTAATCCAAAGTTAAAAGCTAAGTTGGAAAAAATTGTCGAAAAGTTGAAAACCCTCTCCGAAGGAACTTTAGCGGAAGAATATTACCTATCAAAGCTATGTGAGATTCGTCCTCTCCTTGAAAGAGCATACCATTTGATGGCCAAAGACAAAAATATTACAGTCGATAACGCCTTTGCAAAATTTATCCACGGCAATATGAAGGCTATCGATGTTATCGTTGCCGATGCGGTGGCTAAAAAAGTTCTTCAGGAGATGAGATCGCAGTCGGAAGCGGAATTACTCAAAACAAATACCTCCACTTCAATTTCGTTGGAAACTTCTGCAGGATTTGGACCATTGAGTCTCAGTATTGGAGGTAATTATAATATAAAACAGGGTATTGGATCAAATTCCCTCTATGAAATATCTAAAAGCGGTGATTTTTCCGTAGGGGTTGGCCTGAATGGTCCCGGAGATGTATTTTCTCTTTCGATTCAAGGCGGAGGTAGTTTGACCTATACGACTCTATTTTGTTCCATTGAACAACTGCTCGATTCTGGAAAATTGGAAGGAATCGTTTCGCAAGAAACTTCTGAAATGTTTTCTGAAATGTTATTAGAACGAGGTGTACTGCAAGATACACAAAAACAATTGCTGCGCGTTATGGGTAGCGATGTGGAAGGTTTTTTAAAAATGGTCGGAGCTATTCCATTTGATGTCCAGATCGAATGGCCGCATATCACAAAATCCGAAGCTCCTATGACCAGTACGGCCAAGGGAGTGGAGGGGGCTGTCTCCGCCAAGGTTAAATGTTTTACTGAGTTTGGTTTCGAAATTTCTAAAAGCTACGCCGAGACAAGTTACCAAAAATCCCATTCCTTTTTATCATTACTCGATGATAGCTGCCGTCCAACTGATAATTTGACCGCGGAAGATATTAAGCAAGTTATTGGTCAAGAATATGATTTTTTCCAAAAACTTTTGGGATCTACATTGGATGAAGATGTGAAAGTGGATGAAGATGTGAAAGTAGATGCGAAAGTATTAGTCCCCATTCACGCACTTTTAGGCGATTTGTGTGGTTATATTTCCGTTTTACAAGAATTGGCCGCATTGGATCAAAAATTAGCTAAATTAAAACGGTCGAAAAATCCGAATGCGGAAACTATAAAAAGACTCAAGCGAGGCTTAAAGGAATTAACGGCGAGAAAACATGCCTATGAAGAGCGGCTTTCCCCACATAAAATTATTGGCTCGGAAGGTCGTATCGGCATTTTAAAAACTTACATTCTAACGGCTGCCATGCTCAGTCAATATGCCAAAACGGAAGAAGAAATTGCTCTGTGCAAAAAGGTATTTTTGGAATTGGAAAAATTAGAATCGCTCCTGGAATTTTCAAAGGACAAAAAGTCTCGATCGGGAGCTTTTACCCAAGATGCGGCCCATAATCTCATCAGTAATGGAGTTTCGGGAACCATGGAAATAGAGGGATGTTCCATTGCGTGTAATTATGACGAATATTCTGGTAGTCCATTTTTAGACGAAAACGGCAGATATCTTTCCTTTGCGCTTACGATACCCTATTCAGCGCTTGGTTCCATAGCCATACAAGCCATAAAAGACAAGATAGCCGGTAAGACAATGCTTACCGATCAGGAAGTTAACGATCATATATTTGATGGCCTAAAGCATGCTGCCATTGATGTAATGACTTGGACTGAAACAACATTGCCATCCCTTGCGATAGATATGGTTGATATTGACGTTGCGCCGAAAATTGGTCCATCCGTTTCCAGCTCTACAAATGTAAGTGCACAATCCATGTGGATAGAGCCAAATGCCCATGAACGAGACTCACTTAAACCGCTTCCGGGAAAAGAATTAGTGGTGAAAGATTCTTCCTATTTGATCGCTCAAGTTTATAAAGCTAGTACCAGCATAAAAGAGGGAATTGGAGTAGAAGGTAAAGGGCAAACGCCAATAGGTGTAGCCGTAAAGGGCAAAGCTTCCGCTTCCCACACGGTAAAGGGGCCAATTCTTCAAATATTAGGAACGAATACGATCAGCTACGTTTTATCCAAATTCAATATTTGGCAAATGGGCGTTGATAAAACAACGGAAAAAATGAGTACCGCCTGGGAGGCTTTAAAAAAAAATAATAAAGATGCGTTTTCTGAAATTTTAAAAAGTTTAGCCCGAGACGGATCGGGACCATTCTATGAATTGCAAGGCCTCTACAACGACAATCTAAAAAATATCGCCGCCGATACAAAAAAATCTCCCGAAGAAAAGGAACAACTACGCGCCCAATGTGAAAAACTTTTTGGAGAACTATTGGGGAATTGTGGAAGATTCGAACGGGGAGAAATTAATCTTTCAACGGCCCTTGCCTCCCTCGAGAAAGTCCTCGCATTCAATTACGAACATAACACCTTAGTCCACTTTAATCGGGCATTTTCACTCCATCGGAAGTCTTAGCATTAAAATTTATGTAATTTTATTTGACATTTATTTAGAAAGTTTTAGCATAATAGGCAAGATGGACGATGTGGTGTGTGTGATTATGGGTGGTGGAAGAGGAACGCGTCTGTTTCCTCTAACAAAGGATCGCTGTAAACCAGCGGTTCCTCTCGCCGGTAAATATCGCCTCGTCGATATCCCCATCAGCAATTGTATCAATTCGGGATTTAAAAATATTTATATTTTAACCCAGTTCAATACGCGCTCCCTCCATACGCATATTAGCAATACCTACAAATTTGACATCTTCGGCAAGGGGAAAATTGAAATTTTCTCCGCTGAACAAACGGGCGATGGGATCGGCAATTGGTACGAAGGAACGGCCGATGCCGTGCGTAAAAATCTCCGCTACCTCGGAGCAAGTCCAGAGGGCCTCGTCGTTATCCTTTCCGGCGATCAACTCTACCGCATGGATATCGCCCACTTTATTCAACACCACATCGATACCAATGCCGAAGTAACCATCGCCGCCAAGGCTATCGCCAATGAAAATATCTCCGCCTTCGGCGTTATGCGCATACAAAACGATCTCTCCATTACGGAATTCGTAGAAAAACCGAAGGATCCAAACCTGATCAATTCCCTTTCGCTCAAAGGAGAACTGCAAAAATATCTCAAATATCCCTATAAAAAGCCCTGCTCCCTCGCTTCTATGGGTATCTACGTTTTTAAAATGTCCGTTTTACAAAAAGCGCTGGAAGAGGAAGGCAGCGATTTCGGAAAGGAAATTATTCCCGGTTTGCTGGGAAAAGTCGCCATGAAAGCCTATATCTTTGATGATTACTGGGAGGATATCGGTACCGTTCGTTCTTTTTTTGAAACCAATCTCATGCTGACCAATCTCGTGCCGGAATTTAATTTTTTCGATGCCAATAAACCCATTTATACGCAGTCCCAAACATTGCCCGCGGCTAAGATTAATGGATGTAACATGCAGAGGGTACTTGTCGCCGATGGGGCCATTATTTCCGATGCAACGTTAAAACGTTGCGTTATCAGTGAGCGCTCAGTCATTGGTAACCATTCGGAACTGGAAAATGTACTCATGTTTGGTGCGGACCGTTTCGAATCCATTGATTGCGATAGGGCACTGCCCCACCTCGGTATCGGAAAAAATTGTCAAATTAGAAACAGTATTATCGATTGCAACGCCCGCATCGGCGACAATTGTATTCTTTCCCCGGAAAATAAACCTTTAACCTATGATTACTCAAATGACATTTATATTCGCGATGGCGTACTTTGCATTGGCAAAGATGCGGTTATTGGGAGTGACACCACATTTTAAGTTGACCGATGGCAGGTTAACCTTACTAAAGTGCTGTTTCTCTTATTGTGAGCGGTTTGCTAGAAGTAACTTTTTCGGTAATTGCACTGATCAGGATATTATCAGGCGATTCTTTTCTCGAAGAAAAGTGGAAAATGGATTGTATGCTGACCATGGGAGGGTATGTTAAAATGGCAAAATCTGGTATGGAATTTTTAAAAGAGAAACGCTATGGGCAGTTCATCCAAGATGGGCAATTGGTTGCGCCGGCAAATGCTATTTTACTCTTCTGTAGAGTTTGGGATCGCCTCATCGAAAAGGGGAATAAAATCGTAAGTCCAAAGGAAATTGTTTGGATCAATGGAGCACCCGGATCGGGGAAGGGAACAAATACGCGCAATGTGATGCGTGCACTGAATATTTCACTGCGTCCGATTGTTGTCAGTGACCTATTAAATGCCGAAGAATTTAAAATGAAAATCGACCAAGGGCTTCTCGTCGACGATGAGGAAGTTACGTTTCTCGTCTTTAAACGTATTTTCGAAGAAGGAGCGGGAAAAGGTATCATCGTCGATGGCTATCCCCGGACCAAAGTTCAAGTGGAATGTGTACAACTTCTATTGCAGCAATTTAAAGATACGCCGCCCCATATGATATCCATAAACCTACTCGTCGACGAAAGGACGAGCATTCAACGGCAGTTGGGACGAGGAGAAGAAGCCGCAAAATATAATATGAAAGTGCGTAAAACGGATAGTGACCCCGAACTGGCACACCTCCGTTACAATAAGTTTCTTGAAGAAACATATCCCTTTTTAAAATCTCTTAGAAAATTTACGACTTACTATGAAATTGATACCAAAGGTTCCCCAGTTGAGGTCCGCGATCGAATTTATATGACCCTTGCTAAGAAAGAGTTGTGAAAGATTTGCTCACTCGATATGTCCAAAATACCCGATATTAAGCCGTTTGAAGAGCGATATAAAATACTCGATGCTCAACTCCTGACTCCCGATTTTTTTTCCGATCGCCGAAAAGCGGCCCAAATATCCCGCGAACATCAAAAATTGTCCGTCCTTCTCGAAAAGTATCGCCGCCGTTTAAAGCTCCTGGAACGCATTCAAGAAAATCAAGCGCTATTACAAGATATAACCCTTGATCCAGAATTGAAAACGCTGGCAATGGAAGAAATAAACGACACAGAGCAATTACTCGAAAGCCTAGAAAAGGAAATCTTAATCGATATGTTGCCGCCCGATGAAAATAATTCGCGCAACACAATCATCGAAATTCGCGCCGGTACGGGAGGCGATGAGGCAAGTTTGTTCGCCGCAGATTTGTACCGCATGTACGCGATGTATGCGGAAAGAATAGGATGGAAAATCGAATTAATGGGCTCCAGTGTTTCGGAATGCGGAGGCCTAAAAGAAGTCAGTTTTTTAGTGAGTGGCGAAGAAGTTTTTAAACGTTTAAAATTCGAAAGTGGCGTCCATCGCGTACAGCGCGTACCCACAACGGAGGCCAATGGCCGCATACATACTTCGGCGGCAACCGTAGCCGTGCTACCGGAAGCGGAAGAAGTAGACATCCAAATCGCACCGGAAGATCTGGAAATTACCGTTTGTCGAGCGAGTGGCCCCGGAGGACAAGGAATCAATACAACGGATTCTGCTGTCCAAATTGTACATAAACCGACGGGAATGATGGTAACCTGTGCCGATGAACGTTCGCAACAAAAAAATAAGGTGAAGGCTTTAAAAGTTTTACGCTCACGCCTACTGCAGGAAAAAGAAGAAGCAGAACGACAAAAATACGCGGAAAATCGAAAAAACCAAATCGGTTCCGGCGACCGTTCGGAACGCATCCGTACCTATAATTTTCCCCAAAATCGCCTTACTGACCATCGCATTGGACTAACCCTTTATAGTCTACCACAAATTATGGACGGCGATCTCGACGCTTTGCTCGATACACTGATAGAAGCTGACCATAGAAAGCGCGTCGAAAATCTAAGGGCTACTCGCCCTTAGAATCCCCGCCAGGGGATCCATCCCCTGGACCGGGGGTTCCGGGCCTATTCCTCGGGCAACGCCCGGGAAATTTTGACCTTACGGCCAATTCATGCGAAAATTTCGCATGGGTTGGCCGTTAAGAAGGTCAAGGAACCATGTTCCTTGCGGGGTATGGGGCGGCGCACCCCATGGCAGCCGCCCAAGGGCGGGGCGCTCTGGGCAAATTTCATTATAATGAGGATGGTTGCAATGGGAGGAAAAAACATACATTTAGGCAAGCAAGCACGATGTTTACTGCTGAAGTTTTGATTTTTGCCCCTGTTGATCGCGCGTTAAATTATGCGATTCCCGATGCGCTACAGGGTGTAGTCCAGATTGGATCACTCGTCAATGTTATCGTTGGCCGGTCAAAAAAGATAGGGCTTGTGATCGCGCTCAATGAAAAAAATTCCACGGCATTTTCTTACACTTTGAAGCCCATTTTAAGTACGGTTTACGACATTCCGGTTACCGATGCGACACTTATTAAGCTTTATTTTTGGGTTGCGAAATATTATCTTTGTGATTTATTTTCAGTAATTGATGCGGCAATCCCATTGATAGTTCGCAAAAATATTTCTTTTAAATTAACTGCTTATCTACAAATTATTCCCAATAATGGAACGGTAATCGACGGAAAAAAATTACCTAAGCAGTACGAAGCGTGGCAATTTTTACAGCAAAATCCATTTATTGCGAAGAATAAATTTTTAAAGCAATTCTCACGAAGCGTCTTAGAGGTTTTGTTGCGAAAAAATATTATCTATGAAACATTTCAACGGCAGGAACGGATTGGCTATGAGGCATCAAATTTGTTAAAAAAATACAATGAAAATATAACGCTAACACCGGAACAAACACAAGTTGTGGCATCGGTACGTCGGAGTTTACAGGACAAAGTTTTTAATGTTCATCTATTACATGGCGTAACCGGGTCTGGAAAAACAGAGGTTTACATCGAACTGATTCGCTCCGTTCTTGAGAATGGAGGTTCAATTTTATATTTATTGCCGGAACTTGCTCTAACGGCACAAGTTGTGGAAAAATTACGTTCCCGTTTCGAAGGACTTTCGGTTTTAGTTTGGCACAGCGGCTTATCGGATGGCGAACGACGTGATACTTGGCAGAACGCTTTAAATGCGGCTTCGACGGTTGTTGTAGGGGCACGATCGGCGGTTTTTCTACCGCTAAACAATTTACAATTAATCATCGTTGATGAGGAACACGAATCGGCATATAAACAAAATGAACATCCGCGTTACCATGGCCGCGATGTGGCGATCTATCGCGCAAAGCTGCACGATGCCGTGTGTCTGTTGGGTTCGGCTACACCTTCGATCGAGTCTTATTTTAACACAGAATTTAAAAATTACAAACTAGAAACGTTAACCAAGCGCATTGATCGTCGTCAGTTACCCTTGGTACACGTCGTCGACATGCGTTACGAAAAAAGTTCGAATATTTTTTCCCGATTGTTAGTGAAAAAAATGGAAGAACGTCTCGAAAAAGGTGAACAAATTATACTTTTTCTCAATCGTCGGGGTTATGCGACGACTGTTTTGTGTAAGTGTTGTGATTTTATCGTCATTTGTCCCCATTGTAGCATTCCTTTGACCTATCACAAAACAAAAAATTCACTCATTTGTCATTTTTGTACCCACCAAGAAATATCGCACTTCAAATGTCCCAAATGCGGAGCCCCGGCAATGTTTTACAATGGTGTCGGCACGCAGCGCGTTGAACAGGTAGTCGGTGAATTATTTCCACAGGCACGTGTTGCCCGTATCGATTCGGATATCATGGTGAAAAAACATGAATTTATTTATATTTTGTCAAGTTTTCGCGAAAAGGAAATAGATATTTTATTGGGCACGCAAATGATTGCGAAAGGATTAGATTTTCCGAATGTGACGCTTGTAGGGCTATTGAATGCGGATGGATCGCTCAATCAGCAAGATTTTCGAGCAAATGAGCGGACGTTTCAGCTACTAGTTCAGGTAGCGGGACGGGCAGGACGCGGAAAAATTCCCGGTGAGGTCATCGTTCAAACATACATTCCCGGCAATGAAATTATATTTTTTTCGAAAAATGCAGACTATGGAGAATTTTTTACGAGCGAACTGAAAATGCGAGAAATGTTTCGCTATCCACCCTATCGGCATATTATCAATATAAATTTATCCGGAGAAAATCCGGAATTAGTAAAACTTTTCTCTAAAGATTTTGTACGAAAATTAGGAGAACTTTTTATCAACGAATCGGTAGAAATTCGAGGACCAGTAGTTTCTCCATTAGAAAAATTACAAAATCGCTATCGCTATTCCGTTCTAATTTTTGTACAAAGCGTGAGTAAAATCGCCGAAAGTATACGAATTTTTCACAATAAACTAATCATCCCTTCCGATATCTATCTAACATTTGATATCGATGCTTTAGATTTCTTGTAAAGATAATCCAGGAAAATAAAAGTTTTTGACCCTACGGCCAATCCATGCGAAGATTTCGCATGGATTGGCCGTTAAAAAAGTCAAGGAACCATGTTCCTTGCAGGGTATGGGGCGGCGCCCTATGACAGCAGCCGCCCAGAGGGCTCCGCCATCTGGACTCCCGCCAGGGGATGGTTGTCTAAGGGCTGCGCGCCCTTGGATCCCCGCCAGGGGATCCATCCCCTGGACCGGGGTTCCGAGCCTGTTCACCGGGCAACGCCCGGGGAATAGGCCCGAAAAGCCCAAAGGGCCTGCCCGCGGCTTCGCCGCGGGCAGGCCTGACCTTTTGGCCGAAGCGCTGCGCGATGCGCAGCGCCTCGGCCAAGGAAAAATTTAAACTTGCCCAGCGGCCCAGTCAGGCGAAGAATTCGCCTGACTGGGCCGCAAAAGAAGGTCAAGGAACCATGTTCCTTGCGGGGTATGGGGCGGAGCCCTTTGGCATCTCTAGAAAAAACATTTCCTAAAAAAATTTAACAACGCTCCATTTTCTTCTAAGGCTGGAAAGTAGAGGGTGAGAGCAAGCGATACGTTAAAAAAATTCACTCGCCGCCGGTGCCGGCGTGATAAAGAATGACGAGTTTTCCGTCGCTTTTGTAATTTGTCTTTGTCCCAGGGTTACCGCAAGTAATCCAACTAGAACTGGGTACTGCTTCGCGGATATCGTTCGTATAGCCAGACTGATCCCACTTTAAAAATTTCGCCGGTTTACTACCATCAAACCAAGTGACATGGCCATCGCAATAGATCACATAACCGCCCTTACTGCCATAGAGTCCTGCTTTTTCGTCCCACTTTCCATCTTCGCGCAGACCACGAGTAAAACCAAATGGCGTGGTTTCAAGCGG
>JAITAG010000036.1 GCA_031284265.1 Puniceicoccales bacterium
GAATTAAAGAAAAAACGAGAGCAATTACATCAATTGCAAATGCAAGCAGCACAGAAAAATGTAGAACTTGCCCAGGCTAAGTTAAACGGTGGCGATGATATTAATGCCAAACAATCAGAGTTAGACATGCTCGATGGACGCGTGAAAATACTAGAAATAGAAGTCAAAAGCTTACAATTAAGAATAATAGATAGTAAAGTATTAGCTGATGCAATAATTCAAGACGTCGAAGTCAGGGATACTAAAGATGACGTTACACTTGGTGATATAATGGCTAAGGCTGCAGCAATACGCGAGGATGTAGCAGCGTCGGACAGCAGCGAAGCAGAGGAGTCAGATTATAATTCAGATGACCAGTGGCAGAAACAAGATTAATATCCCGATTTCATAACATTCGGAGACTATCGTCGATTGTAGTGGGTCGTTACATGCGGCCAAAATATCGAGCGGGAACGGTGCAAAAGCGGATGTCTGCCTTTTTCGCCGGCCCTTCATTCGGTACGGTTCTTCCCTATCCAGTGGAGTAGATATCGCAGCGGATCATATCCCCATTGCGTAACTTATTCAAGAACCCAATAACGGTGACGGCGAAAATTCGTTCGCTATTTTTTGTACGTAAAATGAATTTTAAAGTGAAATTCATTCACATTCGGTAAATTTTTAACCCAAAGAAAAAATGTGCAAACGGTACACTTTTGTCTTGTGAAAAATTTGTCTCTCGTTAGATTGCCGTAAACAGCTATGTCCGAGGATGCGGAGTTTCCCATTATACGTTTCGTGGACCATGTGCTCGAATACGCCGTCAAAAAAAACGCGTCCGATGTCCACTTCGAAACATTTGCCGATAGCGTTCTCATTCGCCTGCGCATCGATGGCGTACTCATTGAGTTGCCAGCTCCCGATCGCAGCCTCGGCGATGCCATTATCTCCCGCGTCAAAACCCTTGCCACGCTCGACCTCGCCGAAAAACGCCTCCCCCAGGATGGCCATATCGAGCGAACGTGTTTGGGTCGCTCCGTCGATTTCCGCGTATCTACCCTGCCCACACAATACGGCGAAAGCGTTGTACTCCGCGTTTTAGACCAGGGTTCATGGCACTTTAACCTGGATGAAATCGGTATCGCGCCGGAAATTTTAATGGAATTTCGCCAGGCATTGAACTCCGGATCTGGTATCATTTTGACGACGGGCCCAACGGGTAGCGGTAAAACGACGACACTCTACAGCGCACTCAATGAGATTAATGACGAAGAAACGAAAATTGTTACCGTGGAAGATCCCGTGGAATACGAAACCGAAGGTATGGTACAAGTCAACGTTCGCGATGAAGTCGGCCTCACTTTTGAAAGCGCTTTGCGCGCTTTTTTACGCCACGATCCCGATAAAATTCTCGTCGGCGAGCTGCGCGATACCATTACAGCAAAAATCGCCATTCAAGCGGCACTAACGGGACATCTCGTATTGGGAACGCTACACACCAACGACGCCCCCAGTGCGGTAACGCGACTCGTCGATATGGAAATCGATCCCTACCTCATTGCCGATACGGTGAAAGGCATTATAGCGCAACGCCTTCTGCGGCGCATCTGTCTCAATTGTAAGGCAGAAATGCCTATGGCGGATGAAGACAAAAAAAAACTCGAACCCTATGGCATTACAAAAATCTACTGCGGCCAAGGATGTGCCAAGTGCGACGGTAAGGGGTACAAAGGACGCTTCGGCATTTACGAATGGTTGCCCCTAACATTCAATATCCGCGATGGTATTCGCAGACGTTTACCGCTGGACGAATTACACGCACTGGCGGTTAAAAATGGTCTCATATCGCTAAAAGAAGTCGCCGCTAAAAATGTTCGCGACGGCGTTACTACAATCAACGAATTTGATAAGGTATAGAGCGAAGGTCTATTCCATTTTACTTTTTTATTGTACTGCGCTCGTTTTATTCTATTTATTTTATTTCGTGGGTTTCCTATTCCGAAAGTTCCACTTTGCAGACGATCAAATTTCCTTGCGGCAAACGAATATATCACCCTTAAAGGGTTCATACTGTTGGAACGCAAACATCCTGACTACCAACGGGAATGACACACTTTCCAATGTTACCCTCGAGAGTGATTCTGGTCCTATCGTAGAAAATATTCCTCCCGAAGATCCCCTCATCGCAGATATTAAAAAAGGCTCTAAAACAGCTTTAGTACAGTTTATTGATAGCCATAAGCAACGGATTTTTTCAGTTGTTTATAACATTGTTCACAATCCGGACGATGCTTCGGATATTACCCAGGACGTCTTTATCAAAGCCTACCAGGCTATCCACACCTTTAAATCGAATTCTTCAACGTTTACCTGGCTTTACCGCATTGCTGTGAATTTATCGCTGTCGTTCCTGCGCAAATGCAAAAATCATCGTTTCGTCAGTATCGATCAACTCGACGAATCGGGCATCGCTCCCGAACAATTGCGCTCCATTCCCACCGTCGAAGGTGGGGATCAAACGGCTAAGTTGAAAGAATTACAAAAAAAATTGAACGAATCACTGCAAATGTTGTCTAATAAGCATAGGGTTGTGTTTGTCTTATTTGAAATTGAAGGCCTATCCCAGGAACAGATCGCTATAGTTGTAGGGTGTTCCGTTGGAACGGTGCGTTCGCGTTTACATTACGCAAAACAACAACTACAAATGTATCTAAAGGAGTTTTTATAGCATGTTACCCATCGATAAGGACACGAAATTATCACAGTTGTTCCAATTGAAGAAAAATGTGGAGCAACCTAGCCGGGAATTTTGGGAGTGTTTTGATGCGCAGTTGCGGCAAAAATTTTTAGCACAAACGGCAAAGGTTTCGCTGTGGGTAAGATGGTGCGCTATTATTCAGAAATGGAAAGTCTCTATGTGGCCTCTTACCTGTGCAACGACTATGTGTTGCGCTTTATTTTTAGGCGTTATCCAATTCCATTCCCCCAAAATAGAAGCACCGCAGGCGTCATATGCATCATTGCCACTCACCGATATTATTCCATTTTCCAAAACTTGGATAGATGTTACACTGGCACTGGATTGTCCTTCGACACAGCATATCCATTATATTCGCGACAATATACATACATCGAGATTGAACTCTAAAACAAAAGAACTAGTTTTCTAAACTATGTATAGTATTTGGGTTTTGATGAGTTTAATTTTGTCGAGATTTTCGCCCCATATTGCGGATATTGCTTCATTAAACTCATCTCAACCAACGGATAAAGACTTACAGGAATGTTCCACATCTCTACTCTGCGCACTTTCTGCGGATATTCAACACCTATGGAATCGGCGAAGGGACAGCGTTGTAAAGGTTATGGGGACTAAAAAAGGTAACGATGGGTCAGAAAATTTACTATTTGGCACCGGATTTTTCGCAGACTGGGAAGGCAACGTACTCACAACGGCGACGATTGTAACGGAAGCTGAAAATTTATGGGTGGAATATCAAGAATTATCCTACGCGGCAATTATAGTGGGAAAAGATCCCGTAACAAACATAGCGGTCATCAGTCTTCTGAAAAAACCGGAACATTTTGTGCCTATCCTACTTCCCGAATGCCATACGGCAACTGCCGAAATAACGGCTGAAGGTAGTATTGTGGTTGCAATTAGTTGCGCATTAGGCATGGAACCGGCACCGATAGGTGGCCTCATTACGGGGAAAAATATTATTTGGGGCAGCCGCGTTTTTGCGACAACCTATCTCCGCAGCGATATCGGCATGTGTGGCGGCGAAAGTGGCGCGCCGGTATTCAATAGTGATGGCAGTTTATGTGGTACTTTGATCGCATCATTGCCCGAATTACATTCGAGTTTTATCATCCCAAAACACGCTTTGGCCCGCATCTTTAAGGATATCGTTCAGCATAAAAATGTTTCCTACTGCGCTGCGGGCTTCAGTGCACGCGGCCAGATATCGGAAGCAGGTGGAAAAGAAGTGGTTATTTCTGCAATTGATGCTCAAAAAATTAGATACAGCGGAATGGAAACTTTACAACTGGGCGATATTATTATAAAGATCGATGCCCAAAATATTGTCCACGAAAGTGATATTGCCGATATTCTCTTTTTTAAAAATCCTGAAGACATTCTGCATATCCAAGTTATTCGCAATGGAAAAACGTTTCAAATTGCCATTGTTCTCAGTGAAAAAACTTTTTGAGAAAAATTTATCTAAAATCATTCTAACATCTCTTGACAAGAGAAAAAGTTCACTTATCATCTCCTTCATGAGCAAAGTCATAGGATTATTAGTAAGTGTTATCTGTATCCTAGGTAGTAGGAGTATTATTTTAGCAACGGACGTTGTACCAGAGGAAGATACCGTACCTTCTCATCAGGAAAAGCCGACTCTCCCTCCAGAATGTCTGGAATGTCAGGAACCGGAGTGTCAGCCTTTTCCGCCCCTGGACGATTCGGATGAATATTTTGATGAGTTTTCAACCGACGACTAAGTATAACCCACCACTAGAGATGGATTGGCTTTTGTCGATGGAGTTATTATTTGTGCGGTGGGATATTATGGTTGTTATTATGTGATAGCGGGATTCACGGGAAGAAAGTTGGTCCATTTAATACGTCTAATTCTATTTAAAGAACTTCTCTCTTTCGAGGATATATTTGCACTCATTTTCCATGATTAATTCTTCACATTTTACTACACATTGAAACCAGTACCATATAAGCTGACTGCCTTTATTCATAATATATATACCACCACATATACATACTAAAAGAATCCATGCTCGGAATGTTTTTATTGAATATTCCATAATTTTTTAAATCCCGAGTAAATTCACTGACAAAAATGATTTGTCAAGCTTTTTAAGTAATTTTTAAAATCTTTATATTTCAAATTCCGTTTATTCCAGAAGGGTGACAAAAACAACACGTTCTGGAGGCATGGGACGGAATCGAACCGACGGATAAAGGTTTTGCAGACCTCTGCCTTACCACTTGGCTACCATGCCTTGCACCCTTCTAGTAACGAATCCAGCACAAATTTCAAGGATTTTTCAGATTCATTGCCTTCCATTTTCTTATTTTTTCGCCAGATTAGGATTCATCGCCTCAAATCTTCTTATCATTTCATCCAATCTTCTTATCCTTTCATCCGATAAACCACCAAATTGCATAAGGACACCCCCATCCTCACAATTAATAACTCCAGGGTATCTCATACTGCCAAACAATCCCCTCTTAGCAAACATTTTAACCACTAATTTTCCTTCTCTCAATTCAGTAATATCGGATTCAAGGCCATCAACCGGTTTTCGGCCTTCGGCCGTGTC
>JAITAG010000049.1 GCA_031284265.1 Puniceicoccales bacterium
AGCATGAGTATTGGGTTTTGTTCGTTTGTTTTAAGCGTAGCGAATCGGTTACCGATGGTATCTTTTCGGTAGTCGTCGACGGCATTTGCCATGTAGCGGTCGATAACCTGTTGCGCTTCAAATTCATGTCCGGAGGGTGATCGGGCGATCATGAGTTCTCTTAAAAATTCGGGAATTATTGCCATGGCTGGGACTATTGGTAATTTTTTCTAAAAGTCCAGAATTTTGGGAATATTTTGGGAGCATTCCCCATTGGTATAAAACACAAAAGGCACCTCCCAGAAGGAGGCACCTTGAATATTTTCTTTAATGAGTGGTGTGACGCAATGAATGGAGCTAAGCTGATTCGGCACCACCAGCTAGCGATTGACGTATCTTTGTTTCGCTATCATTTTCTGCCACCTCAACGGGTTTCTTTGCCACCTCGTAGATTTATCGCATTCTTGCTATATTGAATTGTCTTGAAACTCTAACATACGCATTACGCTCTTCAGTAGTTAGTGTTCTAGGTGGAAGTAGACCATTGCTAATTGAGTTTTGATTGACTGCTTGTTGTACAATCGAAAGGGCAGTGTATCCGTTTCTATTGGGTATGTCGATTCTAGCACCTGCTAGCAAGAGTGTTCTTATGAGTGCTAAATTTTTGGGGTCCTCAAGCACGGCGAGATGCAATGACGTATCTCCATGTTGATTAGGTTGGTTGATTTGAGCTCCATTATCACAGAGTAGCTCAACCATAGTTGGAGTTGATGCAGCATCCAACGGCCTATATCCAAATGAATTTTGTCTATTTGGACTGACACCGCTAGCTAATAATTGACGTACTTTGGCTTCATCGCCACTTTCTACCGCATACGAGAGTTCCTCTGTCGCTCTAGGGGATGCCACAGTTGCTCGGAATAGTTCCCTGGTTCCACTATATACCCCACGCGCTTCACTACTTATTGTGGCGTTGTTAATATTGCCATCGTTAAATCTACCGCTTTTAAGTGCGCTCTCCACAATCCCTGATGGGGAATAGCCTTTGTGATTGGTTTTGTATGGGTCAGCACCTTCCCGTAGTAATCGCTGTACGCATGCTAATCTTTGCCTACATTTTTCAATCCTTGCCGCATCTTTATTGCTTTTACCGTGGGCATCTCGAGCATCTCCCACTTCTGCTGCATAGAGAATGCGGCGTAGTGCGTTATGCAGCGGCGTATCACCATTGTCGTCCGTTGCGTTGACATCGGCTCCTAAATCGCATAATAAGACAGTCATTTCTTCAGTATCCGAAAAATGTAATGGCGTAGCTCCGGTACTATTTTTTTGATTTACGTTAATACCGCTAGCAATCAGCTGTTGAACCTCGTCTGTTTTGCTATTCGCTGCCTTGGCATGGATCGGGTCAGCCTGGAGTTGGGAAAGCGTGCCCGCGAAACTGCTTAGCAAATAGCTCCCGAGCGCGATATTTTTTAATAGTTTATTTTTTGTATTGTGATTTTTGTTCATATTTAACCTTTCTGTTTATATCTAACGCAATATGCGTTAAATATTTACACTATATTAGATATAATTGTTAATCTGTCAATGTCGTATTAATAAAACATTTATGGTAATTGAAAAATTATTATCAAAAAAACAGACTTGAACGGAAATCTTGGATCCATATTCTTTGAGGAGGTGGAAATTTACAATCAATTAGGTACTGCGGTGGACGTATATTCTTTGGGGCCTTTGCGGACCAACGTTGGACTTATTATTCGCGGTGGGCATGGGATTGTTATCGATGCTCCACCCGAATCGGCGGAAACAATTTTTTCCATCGCCATGGAAAAAAAAGTCCAATTGAAAGCGTTACTAATTACCCATTACCACTGGGACCACATTGGTAGTGCATCGGCTTTCCGCGAAAGAGGACTTGAAGCATATGCCTATGCGCTCGATGTACCTTTTATCGAACGCGTTGAACGCACGGAGTTACTATTGCCGTCGGATTTTTCGATCGAATCTTGTAAGGTTGACCGTGTCCTAGGTGATGGCGAAAACTTTACATTACACGAATTATCGATTCAGGCTCTATGGATTTCTGGACACACCGCAGGCGGTGTGGCGTATTATTTCAAGGATATCGGCGTTTGTTTTGTCGGCGATACGCTCTTTGCGGGAACGGTGGGGTGTTCCGACTTACCGGGAGGTAATAAGCACGCTTTATTTAAAAATATTCGCGAAAAACTGTATGCACTGCCCGATGAAACGCAAATTATTCCCGGCCATGGCTGGCTAACGACAATTGGCAAGGAGAAGAGGGAGAATCCCTACGTTCGTCCGAAAAATAATCCCTGAACGGAGTATTATGCCCATGGAACTTTCCGATAATCCTTCACCGGTTTATCGTTTAACACTGAGAAATGACAAAAAACACTTCCTAAAATGTTCCGATCGAAATTGTAACGTATTTCGATTGAAATTGTAATAAACGTTACGAATGATCGTAAAAAAGCACTCCCTTGGGAATGCTTTTGAAATTAGAAAAATGTTTCTGTTGCGTTATATTCAGTTCGAGGTGTAGGGTCCTTAGCAGATTTTCTAATCGTTCCTAAAATCCGCCTTGCCTTGGTGTAAGGACACTTATCTGGTTTATCTGGTCAGATGCAGAAGGGGATATAGTTCCCTTAATATATTAAATTGGGCATTTGTCAAGGCCTGTATCTGCGCTGGCGTAAAAGCCCGTATCTGCGCTGGGGTAAAGGCAGCTAACTGTGCTGGCGTAAAGAACGGTATCTGCGCTGGGGTAAAGGCAGCTATCTGTGCTGGGGTAAAGAACGGTATCTGCCATCGCCTCAAGGCAGCTAACTGCGCTGGCCTCAAGGCCCCTATCTGCGCTAGCCTCAAGGCCCCTAACTGCGCAGGCGTCAAGGCCCCTATCTGCGCTGGCCTCAAGGCCAGTAACTGCAATAGTGGCAAATTCCGTATCGAGGCTGGTGTCGCTGTGGCCCGATGATTTTGTTGGGCTTGTGGCGGAAGCAGAAAATTCTCTGGTTCAGGAAAATTCTCTGGTTCAGGAAAATCCTCTGGTTCAGGAAAATCCTCTATTTTATTTAGCAATGCTCGAACGCGGAGTGCGGCTTCGATTGATGTTATTGCACCCGAGAAACTTCCGAAGAGAAAGCTGCCCAGTGCGAGGTTTTTTAAGAATTTTATTTTAATAGTTTTATTTTTCATTTTTTTTATTTCAAAATCTATTTATTATTTTCTGAATTATATAAAATATGTCAATTATTTTTTTAAATTTATTCTTTTTCTTTAAAAAACGCGCTTAAACTGCCATGAATTCATCATTCTGTCAAGTATTTTTTCTAAAAAATTTACATTATTAGCAATGGAGCAAAAATCGTTTGGAAAACGAATAATTTTGAACTTAATTTTTGGCAATCAAATGCGTTATTTTTCCCGTTTATACCCACGACAAGAAATGTTTATTCCGGGCGAGTATGGCAATTGATCGCATTATGTTTCCCGTTTTTTCCTTAGAGCTTTCAGCTCCTTGTGGCGTTCCGCTAGAATCTTTTCGGCGCCAATTTCCTTCGGAATGTAAAATGTCTTGGGCGTTAGCATGTACTCCTGACCGGAAATGTTCCGATCGAAATCATGGCTGTATTGGTAATATTTCCCGTGTTGCAGCTTTTTCGAAGCCGTACCGTGCGCATCCCGTAGCCAAATCGGTACCGCCTCTTTTCCGTACTTTTTTACGTGGGCCGTCGCAGCCCCAAGCGCTAAATACGTCGAATTGCTCTTCGGCGCTAGCGCACAAAATACCGTCGTGTGTGCCAAACTCAATCGGCATTCGGGTAATCCGAGGCGCTCACAGGCATCGAAACATGCATTGGCAATCAATATTGCCCGCGAATCCGCTAGACCAATGTCTTCCGAAGCAATAATTAGTAGCCGCCGCGCTATAAATCGCGGATCTTCTCCCCCCTCTAGCATCACCGCTAACCAGTAGAGCGCCGCATCCGGATCGCAGCCGCGAATGCTCTTTATGTATGCGGAAATTGTATTGTAATGCTCGTCCTCATCGGCGTCGTAGGTAATCTGCTGTTTGAATAAAAATTTTCCCGCCCGTTCGACGGTGACCGATGTTCCCGTTGGCGTATTGAGCACAATCGATTCCAAAACATTGAGCGCCTTCCGCGAATCACCATTGCATTGCTCGGCAATGAGAGTGAGCGCTTCTCCGCCTAGGGTACAGTTCATTGCCCCTAGTCCGCGTTCCTTATCGGCGAGGGCGTTTTTTAGAATAGTAATGATCGCCTCGTTCGAGAGCGGCTCCAATTCGATCAATCGGCAGCGGCTGAGCAGTGGATTGATGACGTAAAATCCCGGATTATGCGTCGTTGCACCGATCAACTGAATGGTTCCCATTTCCACATCGGGAAGCAAAAGGTCCTGCTGCGACTTATTAAAACGGTGAATTTCATCGATGAAGAGCACGGTGCGCTCAGATGGATCGCACTGGGCTGATTTTAAAATTTCGCGCAGTTCGGTGACGTTTGAAAGGACGGCATTAATTTTTACAAAGTGACGCTTTTCTTCATTGGCAATTACTTCAGCAATAGACGTCTTTCCACTGCCGGGCGGACCATATAAAATTACACTTCCCAAAGATTGGTTGCGCACGAGGTCGATAAATGGTGATTGCATGAGCGCATCTTGCCCAATAATTTCGTCGAGATTGCGCGGCCGCATGCGTACCGCCAGCGGCCCCGATCCCATGCGACAGGTTTCAAAAAAATCCATCATTAAAGATGAATTTATACAAACTGACTTCCCATTGTAAATGGTAGAGTACCATGGGGCTCCGCCCTCTGGCACTCCCGCAGGGAGGTTTACCATGGGGCTCTGCCCCATGACCCCGCAAGGAGTCGCAGACTCCTTGACCTTTTTAACGGCCAATCCATGCGAAAATTTCGCATGGATTGGCCGTAGGGTTAAAAACTTTTATTTACCTTGGCCGAGGCACTGCGCGATGCGCAGCGCCTCGGCGAAAAAAAATCAGGCCTGCCCGCGGCGAAGCCGCGGGCAGGGCCCTAGGGCCCTGCGGGCCTTCCCCCGGGCGTTGCCCGGGGGAAGGCCCGTAATCCCGGTCCAGGGGATGGATCCCCTGGCGGGGATCCAAGGGCACGCAGCCCTTGGACACTCAGCCATGGGGCTCTGCCCCATACCCCGCAACGACTCGCGGACGCCTTTTCCACGGATTGTGGCCCAACCAGGCGAAAACTTCGCATGGTTTGGCCACAGAGTCAAGAATTTTTATTTACCTTGGCCGAAGCACTGCGCGATGCGCAGCGCCTCGGCCAAAAAAAAGCCAGGCCTGCCCGCGGCGAAGCCGCGGGCGGGGCCTGAGGGACCTGCGGGCCTTTCCCCGGGCGTTGCCCGGGGGAAGGCCCGGAACCCCGGTCCAGGGGATGGATCCCCTGGCGGGGATCCAAGGGCGCGCAGCCCTTGGACAACCTCCCCTGGTGGGGAATCTATGGGTGAGCGACCCCTAAAGTTTGTGGATGATGGGGAATATTGTTGAACCAAGAAAGTTTTTGCATGAGTGTTTGTGTTGCGAAAATTGGAAGTTGGTTGATGAGTGCGAGGGCGATGGCGTCGCTTGGGCGTGCATCGAGATGCAGGAGTGTTCCCTTATTATTTAGGATAATTTTGGCAAAGAAAATTCCTTCGAAGGTATCGTCGATAATGATAGCTTGAATTGTAGCGCCGAGTGAAGTTATACAATTCGAAAGTAGTGTAAATGTATATGGGCGTTTAGCCGCTTGTTTTCTTAAAAGATCGCGGAGAAGAGTGCCCGTTTCGTTCGAAACATAAATCGGGAATCTTTTTCCATCGACATGATTTTGCATAATGATGGAAGAAGCTCCGCTAGAAAGGACGATATCAAAAATAGAAATCCCAACCAAATCAACATAGACCATGGTTCCATTCTGTCGAAATTGAATTTTCTAGCAAGCGGAAAATGCCTATAAAAATTTTCCATCATTGCAATAATAAAAATATAAAAATCTCACAAAAATAGAAAAAATTAAATAAATACCGTTAAGGAAGTTATATTTTTTTAACTTACTGTGGTTTATTACCCATCTATTCTACGGTAACGGATTTGGCTAAATTTCGTGGACGGTCGACATCGCAGCCTCGCAATATCCCGATATAATAGGCAAAAAATTGTAGCGGAATGACTGAAACAATCGGATTAATACCCGGATGGACTTCGGGAATGGTGAGTACTTCGTCACAGAATACTTCCCAGGCGATGCAGTCATTATTTACAATTGCGATTACTTTTCCGCCTCGCGCCTTCACTTCTTGTATGTTATTCATCGTTTTATCCAATAGTTCATTCTGCGTCGCGATGAACAGGCAAACCGTTTCATCGGAAATGAGTGCAATGGGGCCATGTTTCATTTCTGCTGTTGGAAATGCTTCCGCGTGGACGTAGGCAATTTCTTTTAATTTAAGTGCTCCTTCGAGTGCGATTGGGTACATTGCTTGACGGCCTAGAAATAGAAATCGTTCACATTCGTAGTATTTTTCAGCAATCATCCGGATTGGATCGGACAGTTTTAATATTTCGTTCGTAATGGCTGGTAATGACTTGAGTGCTTGGACATATTGTAATCCGGCGATTGCGTCCATGTCGTGTATCCGTGCCAATAGGAGTGCTAGCATCGATAAAATTGTAATTTGTGACGCGAAAGCTTTCGTTGAAGCTACGCCCATTTCGAGGCCTGCGTGCTGATAGATGCCCGCATCCGTGGCGCGTGCAATGGTTGAACCGACGACATTTGTAATTCCCAGAACTGTGTAACCTCGGCGTTTAGCTTCGTGGAGTGCAGCTAGCGTATCGATGGTTTCTCCGGACTGGCTTACCACAAAAACGAGTGTATTGCGCTGCAGGGGAGCGTTACGGTAGCGAAATTCCGAGGCATATTCGACATCTACGGGAATACGTGCGTATTTTTCGATGAGATATTTTCCCGCCAAGCATGCGTGGTAGGCGCTGCCACAGGCGCAAAAAAGAAGGCGATCGACCGTGCGCAATTCCTGCGGTGTCAGCGAAATACCGCCAAATTTTGCCGAACAGCCGTCTGCTGTAAAACGTCCGCGCATTGCATTTTCGATGACAAAAGGCTGTTCGACGATCTCTTTCAACATGTAGTGGGGATAGCCTTCGAGGTCCATGTCGCGAATTTCCCAATCGAGTTCATGACGAATCACATCGACTGCGTTTTCATGGAGCGTCGTGATTGAAAAATTATCGGAGCGTACGGAAGCAATTTCGCCGTCATTTAAATACACGACGCATCGGGTATAACGGGCAACGGCAGCGGCATCGCTGGCAATAATATTTTCGCCCTCACCGACACCGATCAATAGCGGCGAACTTTTACGCGCAACCACTATTTCATCGGCAAAAATTTTACTCATGACCGCGATTCCATAGGTACCTTCGATATGGAGTAGTGTTTTGCGAACGATTTCCGCAAAGGATAGGTAGGGGGCTTTTTGGTAGTGGTAATCGATGAGATTGGCGAGAGTTTCCGTATCGGTATCGGAGGTGAAACGGTAATTTTTTTCGGTGAGAAAGGCCTTAATTTGTAAGTAATTTTCAATGATACCGTTATGAACGACTGCAAAACGATTGCCATCACTGAGATGGGGGTGAGCATTGCGTTCGGAAACATTGCCGTGCGTTGCCCAGCGAGTATGGCCGATACCGATGGGACCGTGATGGTGAAATTTAGTTTGAGCCTTAGCGAGTTCCATAACTTTTCCGACACGTTTGAGCGAAAAGATACTTCCCTTATCTAAGACCGCAATGCCCGCCGAATCGTACCCGCGATATTCCATACGTTTCAGCCCATCAATTAGAATGCCATTGGCTTCCTTTTGTCCGATATATCCGACGATGCCGCACATGATGTTTTTCTAATTTTATTGAAAAAAATAACAACATTCTATTTTGATCGGTGTAAATCCGACTGCGATACCGTTGAAAAAACAAGCATTCATTTTACGATTAGCTGGTCGAAGGATCATGGAAAATTTTAACATTGAAAACAGAGTAGATGCTGGCCATGATTCCCCTCCATGTCAATGGTTGAATTTTTTATTTAAAAAATAACACGATCTTTAATTTTAGCTCCAAAATGCGTGTAGTCCTATGCATCCTATCCATGACAAAAAACCACTAACTATCACAAAACGTACGGTGATTTTCGTTTCATGGTAACCCGATAATTCGAAGTGGTGGTGGAGAGGGGCCATTTTGAAAATGCGCCGTTTATTGAAAAATTTATAGGAAAATACTTGTAAAATATCCGATAGGGCCTCGATCACAAAAATACCGCCCGCAATGACGAGGTGGAGGGGATGGTTTGTCAAGAATGCGATGATTCCGATTAGAGCGCCCAGGGAAAGCGATCCCGTATCGCCCATGAAAATCGCCGCCGGGTAAGTGTTATGCCATAAAAACGCGACCAGAGCACCCAGGACAGCGGCACAAATAACCGCTAATTCCCCATTTCCGGGAATAGATGTGGAGGATATGAGTATTGCCGTGCGCGCATGGCCCGTAGCGAGAGACACGACGATTAAGAAAAGTAAAACGGGCATGGCGCAACCCGTTGCGAGACCGTCGAGCCCATCCGTTAAATTTACGGAATTGCTCGTGCCAGCTAGTACAAAAAACAGAAAAATAATGAGCCAAATGAGTGGCAAAATGGTGAGATATTGATCCGTAAAGGGAATGGGTACGGCGGCGTATTGTTTTAAAAGGTCTGGAAAAGAGCGCAGTGCCATGATAATCGCTGCGGATGCAATGAGCTGAATCAGTAATTTGATACGCCCCGGCATTCCTTTTACGCTTTTAGCGCGGATTTTAGCGAGATCATCGATAACCCCTATGGCCGCACAGAGCAGATAGCTGCAAAGTGCGATTACAACTTGCGTATTCCAATGCACGGCGACGGCTGTTCCTAGGAGCGTCGCGGCGACAATAATAATACCGCCCATAGTCGGCGTATGTGCCTTTGGGCTATGAAATGCGGCGAGATCGCGGACTTCTTTGGAGTCGCGAAAGACTTGTTCTAATTTTAATTTTTTGAGATACCTTATCAGCGGTGGGGTAATAATAGCTGCTCCTAAAAATGATACGGAAAATGCTAAGATCATCCGTTTAAGTACATGTGCTAGTGCCGTGAGGTCGGAAAACAGTTCGGAAAACATTTGCGCATACAATCCATCAAAAAGAAACATAAAAACAAAGCCTATTAAGATGTTCGATAATATTTTTCAAGAGTGCAATACTATTTTCTTGTATATATTAAAAATTTTACAGTTTTAAGGACCTATGAGTGCCTTTAACCCTTTATGGGAGCGTTATCCGCAATTGACTATTTGTCGCGACGCGATCATAGCGGCATACGATATTTTGATCACTTCTTTTGAGAGCGGTGGGAAATTATTGCTTGCGGGCAATGGCGGTAGTGCGGCCGATGCGGGGCATATTGCCGGGGAGTTGTTGAAAAGTTTTTGTAAAAAACGCTCCATTCCAGCGGATATTGCCGCAAAAATTGGTCCAGAAATGGCTTCGAATTTGGAGGGAGCTTTAGCGGCGATTCCGCTACCCGATTTTGTTTCTTTCCATACGGCCTATGCGAATGATCGCGATGCGGAGTATAATTTTGCGCAACTCGTCCTCGCTTTGGGCGACGAAAACGATGTGTTATTGGCGCTGTCGACTTCTGGAAATTCGAAAAATATCATCCATGCGATTCAGATTGCTCTGGCGAAAAATCTAAAAGTCATTGGTCTAACGGGGCGCAGTGGCGGTATGATGCGCGATTTATGTACGGTGTGTATCGGTGTTCCCGAAGATGAAACATTTAAAATCCAGGAGTTGCATTTGCCAATTTATCATGCCCTTTGCCAGGCCGTTGAAGTCCATTTCTTTTAGCGGTCACAAGGGAGGGATCCCTTATAATTTTTGAAATCTTTATGTGGAATTATTGGGAAAGCGCATTGAAAATATTTGGAAAAGAAAACTTGCAGTTTTTGTACAAGTAATTTCATAGCAGACATGTTTTTAGCGGCAGCAGCGGAACAAGTATCGGGGCGTTCACCGGGAATAGAAATGCTTATTATGCTTTTCCTATTTCTAGGTATGTGGTTTATTCTTATTGCCCCACAAAAGAAAAAACAGAAAAAACATGAGGAGATGATCAATACGTTGAAATCGGGCGATAAAGTTCTAACCGCGGCGGGTATTTTTGGCGAAATTTGTGGTGTAAAATCCGATCGCTTTGATGTGAAAGTCGGCGAGCGTACTGTCTTAGAAATCCATCGCTCCTGTATTACGGCCAAATTATGATTTTTTTCCCGTATTGTAAGTCTTTTATGCATGGGAAAGGGTGGCGGTTAATGTTAACATGCCACAATAGTATTTTTATTTCTATTGTTTTTTTTCATAAATTCCTGTTAACCCGGTAAGTCCCAGCGATATTTTAATGGGACTTACCGATTTATATACGTTGCTCCTCCATATTTCTGAGGATTTTATAGATTAACGAAAGTGCTAAAAAGGGTTACTTCGAGCCGATGATACGAATATTTTAACTCATTCGCTATGGGTATTCGTGTTGCCGGGATATAAAATAGTACTTTTTAAAATAGTACTTTTAAATGTTTTAATGAATTTTTCTTACATTTATTTTTTCTTCGTTTTTTGTTTGTAAATCACGCCTTTTGTCGCGGGAGTTTTTGCGAAAGTTATTTTATTTTTACTTTTTTACATAAATATATTGTAAAGATAAATTCACATATTATGCTTATGCCATTCAATTATAAAAAAGTATGGAAAAAATAATCAGTATCGCAGTTATAATAGGTATGGGAACATGGATCTGGGGATCGGAACCGAATGATACCTTTTTAATATCCGGAAGTGAGCCATTGTATGGGGTGCCGTCATTCCAATTGGAAATGCCTAACGATAGGGCTTTAGTTTTCAGGGATGTGAGAGGCTTTCACATTGCACCGTGGTTCAGAGCAATTCAACCCGATTTACTGCACTTGATTAAGCGCAGTTACGTGTTGACCAAACGAGAAAGTGACGGTAATTTTCGCAATGAGCATCGCATGTTATGTGAAGATCCGATGTTTTACGTTTCGGAGACTGGGCATCTATGGTTTTGCGACCAAAATTTTACCGGTATCCACGGCAATCTGAGGGGAAGTTCGCGTATCGGTGGGGCACTTAACGTTGCCTTTGAAGCCGTTACGCTGGGAAAATTTGCTCCGGAAATTGATTTTCCGGGTTATGTCGCCACGCTAAAAATGGATCCATATTATGTGATCTGTGTCGTATTGCGGGGGAGTCAAGGTGAAGATTTTCAACCGGGATCGGGATTACTCAGTGCCAGTTGGGCGACCAATTATGATGCGGCGCCGCTGGAAGTTGATCCGGAGTTATACGGATTTGCCGGTCGTATGCATGGTGGGTACCTAACTAAAATAAATTCCTGTAATTTATCGCGGGAGGAATTCGAGCAAATGGTTGCGGATCGAGAAATTGATAATCCTCTGCGATCGAGGGCAGAATTAGATTTTATTTACCCACTTTTTGAAAGTGTTCAACGCACCATAGAACGAATTCCGGAAAATGAACGCAGCAATATTCGCTTTGTTGTAACGGGCCATAGCCAAGGAGGTGGGCTAGCGCAAATTGCTTTACCGCTCATGATCAATCAATTCGGCGGGACGATTCCCCAATTTGTCGATAATATCGCAACGCCGCGGTTTTTTGGATATTTCCTATCGGCTCCGCGCGTTGCCGCGGATCAGGAAACGGTAGATCATTACAATGCATTGGTAGGTCATGATAATATGATTAATCATTTTGCCTTTCGCGATATCGTCACAATGGCTTGCCTACACGGATACAAAACATTGGGCCATTTAGCCTGTGATTCGGCGTGGGATGTGTTACATCGCGGCATTTGTTCGGAAGCTGCCCATAATAATCGCATGCTTTTGCTAAGCTTTCTTAGGGCCTGCGTAGATGCCAGTGTCTTTGATCAAAATGATGATCGATATTGGGTTTTGAATGAGAACCCGGAATTAGCCATTTGTTGGGATGAAATTAGGCACCTCTTGTCGTATCAACCGTTTACCTATGAACAAATCAATCCGGAAGGAATTGTGAATTTGTGTAACCTTGCGCTCGATCGATATCGGCAAAGGAACGGTATCGATGGAGAGTCACATTTTACCGTAGATCAGATTCTTTTTACGTATGATTGCGATTGGGAAGAAATTCAAAGAATCTGTCGCGGTGATTTATTTCCCCATGAAATCCAACTCAATGAGGCAACATGTGCCATACTCGATCGAATCGTCGGAAACATCTATGGCAATACGGTTATATTCTCATCGAGCGGGCGCTTTAACATCATTGCCCTAGTCGATACGGCGCTCGATTTATTGAATGCAGGTTGTGGCAGAGAAAATCCTGGGGGATGCTGGGAATGTTTAAAACGTTGTCTATGCTGTTGCTGTTCTCTCTTGAATCGTTCTAGTATCCAATCTATCTTTGATTTTGATCCGGAATTTAGAGCGTTGCTAGAATCTAAGGGCATTGATCCCGCTGATCGTGGAATGATTAGGTTGGGAGGCAGTTCGCTGATCGCTTATCTACATTTTGGTTCGGGGGCCAGTAGCTTTAATGTGAAATTGTTCGATAAATTCTTACCATCGCGTAATTTAAAACTTGCGCTAAAAAATGGAGAAATTGTTGCCACCGAGCGAAATCCAATGTTACATTCGGAGATAAAGGAGATGCCATCCATTGCGGATGAATCCTGTGTGGTGGAGCATTCCGATGAAGAAATTCAAGTCCACCAGCCACCGAGTGTTATTTTTAGAATGCGCAAATCAACGAGTGCGAGTACAGAATAAAGCCATGGGGTAGATAATTAGTGATAAGGAATTTTCCGGGAATCATTCCCTAAAAAAACAAAAAACCATCCATTAAAACCTGAGGGGCCTGTTCCAACGAACAGGCCCCTCACCTCATAACAAACTGAGCAAATTTTATTTAGCGGGAACTTTCGTGTCAATTTTCGGTTCCTCTTTTTCCTTCGGTTCTTCTTTTTCCAACGTTGGCTGAATAATTTCATGGACCTTAACATGAACGCTCAAAGCGGATCCTCCGGGAATCCCTGCCATTGTGTCGTCACCAAACCCTAGGTCGGACGAAAACCAACTCCGGATTTCACCGCCCTGACCGACTTGTTTAACGGTTTCCCTAAGACCGATTATCAACATACCTACATTGGCGTAGACGCCTACATTGCTATCAATAGGTTTTCCATCAATCGACGATACTGTACAATCAAATTTAGTAACACTATCTTCAGTGGCGCGTACACTATCGCCCAATTTCTCAATTGTATAAAGCACTCCCGAAGGTGTTTTTTGAACATTGGGCTCAGTTTGTTTCGCTTTTAGAAATTTTTCACCGACTTCTTTGTTTTTTGCAATTTGCTCATTTTCTTTTTGTTCTAGAAATTGCTGTAAACGTTCTTTATCTTCCTCTGTAGGTGCGATGACCTTCTCCCCATTGCATGCGGCCTTCATGCCACAGATAACTTGTTCAAGTTCCTGTGTTTGTAGACCGAGGTTACTCACTCCTGTGTTTTGAGCAATAATTTGGCCGAATATCTGTAGGCAGCGATTGTCACGGGCATTTTTATCGGCAATAGCCGATGCGACATCTTTCGCTAGAACAGTGGGCAAATCCAATGCGGCATCCTTGGACAACGGGACATTTACCGTTGGACTTGTAGGTACTTCCTCTGCGGGTTCCTGCAATGCATACAATGATAATCCACTCCAAAGTGTGGACAAAACAAGTAAATCTTTCCAATTATTCATCATCAATTCCTTGAATATCACTCACCCTAGAAAAGATAGAACGGATAGCAAGAAAATAATTACAAAGATTTAATGGACTTTACGCCAAACATTCAACATTTACAAAGCTTTCCCCGAAAAATATAAAATTACAAATCATTTACTTATGCCGTATTTGTGACAAATGACAAACAAATCGATGGGAATTAAATTCCTGTCCCTCATTAATATTCCTTACGACAATCGCATACTTCTCTTCTTGTTGTTTCTCGACCCAAATGATATCCCCTTTCAAAGGCCCTCGGTTTTTCAACCGAGGGCTGGATGGGATATGGATGGGAAATTCTTCAAAATATAAATCTAGCCATCATACTTCTGTGACGTGCGGCCTTATTACGTTGGCTAACAAAAACCTCCGCCCCTTTTCTCCAAGAACAAAACCTCTCTCACAAATAATGAAACGGCCAACATCCACTCCCCAAAAGCATTTCTTCATTTTACTGAGCAGTCCCTTTTACAAAGCGACATCTCCTCTTCCTCTAAAGGCCCTCGGTTTTTCAACCGAGGGCTGGATGGGATATGGATGGGAAATTCTTCAAAATATAAACTTAGCCATCATACTTTTGTGACGTACGGCCTTATTATGGTGAATAACAGAAACTTTGGCTGCTTTATCTAAAAATGAGACGTATTCTATCGCCGCTTCTCGAATCCCGCTCTCATTGCTTTTAGCAAGGGCCATCACTTTCTTGAACTGTGTTCGCAAGCGATTGATAATCATACGATTCCTCATCGCACGCTTTCCCGCTTGCTTAATACTTTTTAACGATGCTTTACTGTTAGCCATCCTATTTCTCTGAATTAAAATTATGGAAAAAGAAATAGCAGCGTCGGTCAACCTTGTCAAGTATTTTTTTTAGAAAAAATTCGATTCCATTGGAAAAATATCATTTTTTTGAAAATTTAGCAAACGGTGGTTGGAATGGGAGCCGTAGAAATATATTTGGGAAGAGATTTTGCATTTATTTTGCAGAGGATATTTTGGATCGTTCTTTGCAATTGTTCGACACTACTCGCCGCGTAATGTTCCGGTAAAATTACGCGAAACGCAACTGAAATACAGGAAAATGGTTTGGGCAAATAAAACCGATCCCAGGAGCTAAAGCGCCAGGCGCGGTGTATTTGTATGCCGGCGAGAATAATCGGAACATGAGTTTCTTGAGCCAGCATGGCGATCCCCGGTTTAACAGAATACCGAGGTCCACGGGGACCATCGGGCGTAATTGTAACCGTGTGACCTTCTCTAATGGTGTTAACCATCTCGAAGAGAGCACTGCAACCGCCCCGCTGCGTCGATCCGCGAATGGCGTGAATCCCCATACGGCGATAGGCTTCCGATAGCCATGCCCCATCCCGACTCGGACTAATCAGCCCGTACATTTTTGTTCCCTGGAAATATTTTTGAAAGAGATGGGAGGCAATGAAGAGCCGATTGTGCCACAGGGCGCATACTTTTGGCCTATGGCCATACGTTTTGAGCAGTTGTAGGCTTTTGGCGTCGATTTCGATCCGAAGTGTTTTAGACCACATTTTCAGTAACATAGCGAGTAATTTGGCGAGTATTTTTTTTGCAGGCGATAGCCAATTGACGCGGACACTCATGGGGCAAAGTAAAATCTTTGGAGAATATTTTCAAACCAATAAATCGCAGACAGGCAACGCGTCATGGGGGTAGAGTTGTATGGTATTTGAAACGCTTTTTTAAATCCATGGATCTTCCGTTATCCATGGAAGATGGCATTAACGAAATGGTGTGTTTGTGGCTAGGGATCGATGGGGAACCTATTGATGTCGTGGAATGGGGACGGGTTGAGATTAATTGAATTTTTAGTTGTTTTTTTGCAAAAAAAATATATTCTGTTAAACACAAATGGAAAATTGTTTAGATACTTTTAGAACGTACATTCAGGTGATCGGCGAGAAATTGAAAATTGTAGGCCTGGATGTGGATGAAAATAATGACTGTTACCTGGCCTTTGATGGAAAATTTTTTGTCAAATGTTCCCTCAACGCGGAAAAAGAGCAACTCTCTTTATTGGCCTATATCGGTACATTACCCGAGGATAAGGGTTGTTTTTACCGTGGGCTTCTTGAAAGTTGTCACTTCTGGAATGATACGGCCGGCGCAAATGTTTCGCTTGATCCCGCCGATGGTACACTTTTATTGGTACAATATTGCGATATGAATATGGTGGATAGCGATGCTTTTTATAATATTTTGGAAAAATTCGTCAATGCCATGGAACATTGGGCCACTAAACGTATTGAAGAATGGATGGCGTTAACTGACGATGAGGCTGAGACGAGTAGTAGTACAATAGCTGGTCCTAGTGGTTCGGGTGGTGTACCGGGAATGATGATGTTTGGCGCCTAATCGGAATTGGAAATGTCCCTTGTCAATACGAATGGTTTAGTGCGCTGTCCCCTTTTATCATCGGAACGTTTGACGTTGCAGGCGATACGGGAGAAGGATTTAGATACAATTGTTAATCTATTGTCTGACTATGAAACAGTTTGGATGCTGACCTACGCGCCTTGGCCCTATACGCTTCAGGAAGCTGCATTTTGGGTTAACTACGTCAATAACATGTGTGCGGTTGGCAAGGGTTGTTTCTGGGGAGTCCACGATGGAGAAAATACATTGATCGGTACGGCAGGTTTGTCGATGTTTCCGGAACATGAGAAGGCGGAGTTGCACTATTGGTTTGGGAAAGCGTATTGGGGACAGGGATACGGCACGGAAATTGCCCATCGCGTTATTGACTATGCCTTTGAAGATTTAAAATTAAATCGCCTGGAAGTAAACCATATGGTGCGCAATATTCGTTCACAGCATGTCATTGAAAAATGTGGATTTAAATTGGAAGGGATGCTACGTTCCTATGTGAAACGTTTTGGTCAATTTGAAGATGTAAAGTTTTACAGTCTATTGCGAGAGGAATATGTGGCGTAAATTTTTATTAGGTTGCAAAGGATAGATATTGATTTTTGCAATGGAGATTTACAAATGGACAAAATGAATAAAAAATCGATACGTTATTGTTGGGCGGGTGTCGTCGCTTTTTTGATCGGTCTAGCTGCCTTTGAAATCGGGAAGCAAACAGGTATTAACCGATATCATGGTCCGTCCCATCATACGACGCGTAACAACTCGATTCCCAGTGAGAAAGGTTTTGAAAAATATGTTCTCAATCCTAGTCTGGAGGTATTGCATGCGTTGGAAGAAAAGGCGAATGGTCCGTCCCATCATACGACGCGTAACAACTCGATTCCCAGTGAGAAAGGTTTTGAAAAATATGTTCTCAATCCTAGTCCGGAGGTATTGCATGCGTTGGAAGAAAAGGCGAAACATCCGGATCGCGAAAGCGATTCCCATTTCCGCGGCCTTGCAATAGCTCCCATTTTAGGCACTGAGCGCTTGGTTTTACGAGGGATGAATTCGAAAGACTTGGATGATTTGACGGAAATTTTTTCGGACTATGAGACGATCTATATGCTTGCCTTTATGCCGTGGCCATTTGATCGAAATCGCGTAAAAATATATATGATGAATTTGAGTTATGCCATGGAGAGTGAGCATTCCATATATTGGGCGATTACGCTACCGGGTGAGGATCGATTAATTGGGGTTATTGGGCTAACGTTTGAGCATGAGCATGATCGGGCCGAGATGCACTTTTGGCTTGCCAAGAAACATCGGAGCAAGGGTTACATGACAGAAGTGGCGCGGCGCATTGTGGACTATGTTTTCCGGGATTTGGAACTCAATCGCTTGGATATCAACCATTTAAATGTTAACATTGGATCGCAACGCGTCATTGAGAAATGTGGATTTAAACTGGAATGCGAAAAGGATGATTTTTGCAAAAAAGGGAGCCAATACGAAAACATGAAATTTTATCGCCTTTTACGCCGGGAATATCTAGCGGCGCAGGAATAATCCGATGAGTGATTTCTTTGGGTATCCCTATTTATGGTTAATTATTTATCGGTTTTTGTCCATATTAGACTTTTTGACGGCCTTTTGCTCACAATTCCTTTACGCTTTGGCGCATTTGTCGAGGGCAATGCGCTCTTTTTCATCCAATTTGGGATATAGGACTTTCACAATTCCGGAACGATTGACAATGGTCGGCATTGCCAGGCAAATATTGTGGGCGCTTTCGATGCTATCGTGATGGGATGAAACGGGTAAGATTGCGTTGGAATCCATGGCGAT
>JAITAG010000029.1 GCA_031284265.1 Puniceicoccales bacterium
CAGTATATTCTGCGCGTTATGCCCAGTGTTATGCTAGATGATATCATACTACGGTTTCATATGGATACCGCTACGGTGGGGCAATTTTCGGGCGTTTACTATATCGGCTATTCCCTGCTCCATCTACCCATTGGTATTTTACTTGACCGCTATGGTCCACGGAACGTAATTCCCTGTTGCATACTGCTTTCGATCATAGGTGTTTTGCCCATCATCTGTGCGGAGCATTGGATATGGCCTATTTTGGGGCGATTTGTTACGGGCATAGGATCATCCGCTGCCGTTTTGGGCGTATTCAAGATCATCCGAATGGCTTACCCTAAGGAACGCTTTACCGGGATGCTGAGTTTTTCGGTCATGATCGGTTTACTCGGAGCGATTTATGGAGGAACGCCCGTTCGCTACATGTGCAAAGTTTTGAATAATTATCAACTGGTTATCGCCATTCTCGCCCTAGCGGGAATAGCGTTGGCATTCCTAACCTATCGGGTCATTCCGTCCATGGGCAATACGCGTGGTCCTGGAAGACAATCCTCAGCATTTGCCGGGATTGGATCGATTCTAAAAAATGCCAACGTCATAATTATCTATCTTTCCGCTGGACTGATGGTGGGGCCACTTGAGGGATTCGCCGACCTTTGGGGACCTAAATTTTTGAATCAAATTTGTCACATTGAGGCTTCAAAAGCCAGCTTCATTACGTCGATGGTTTTTGTCGGCATGTGTTTTGGGGCTCCCGTTCTCAATTTCATGGCGGAGCGATCAAAGAGCTATTTGGGTACCATCATATTGGCGGGTCTATTGATGTTTATCGTCTTTACATTGCTTACGACGTCACTGCTCTGCACGACCACGACACTCGCCATCGGATTATTCTTAGTCGGCATATGTTCGGCGTATCAGATATTAGCCATTTACAAGGCATCGACCTATGTGAGTGAAAATATGGCTAGCCTGACGACGGCTATGGCCAATATGATCATTATGATTTTCGGCTACATGTTGCATGGTGCGATAGGGGCTGTGATCGAACTTTTCGGAGGCATTCAAGACGAATCGGCATTTCGCCATGGCATCGCCGTTATTCCGCTGGCGTTATTATTGGGGGTTATCGAGTTTGTAACTGTGGCCTATAGGGATAAAAAACATACCCGCCGATGACGGTTTGATTTTTCGGCCGTAGCATTGCGGTTATTCTCGCGGTTACGGCCCTGGAGTGTCGACAGCGCAGTTGCCGGATCGGTCCACAACGGAAAAATGTGTTTACATATAGTCGATAATGATAAATATTCCCCGAAAATAAAAATGGTGAAAGGGCGAAAAATATTCTTTACAAGGACGAAAAAGAAGGGCATATACTGTTTCTAACGAATGATCGGGCGATGGGTGTGGCCGCTAAAAGATAAAAAATGAGTGAAAATGATAGCAGAAATAAGAATATAAATGAGAGTTACGCGCATGTGGACCGCAATCAACTCGTTTCCGTTGCCGGTATTTTAGAAATCGAGTCCGGTGGTAAGTTTGGGAACCTTATCGATTGGCGTCACTTCGGTAAAGTACAGCGCGAAGATCCCTATATCGCTCGGGATATGTTGACGCGCTATCGGTTGCGTCGGGGAATGTTCCTCGAGGTAAAAATGTTAAAGCGCAGCGATTATCCTAATCCGCGGGTTATCGAAATCAAAAAAATCGACGGCCTAACACCGCCAATGCGCATGGAACTGCCGAAATTCGAAGATCGGACTTCCATAGCGCCGGACCGGTTGTTATCCCTGGAGACCAAGGATAGTCGCCTAGCCAATCGCATTATCGATCTCTTCGCCCCCATCGGTAAGGGCCAACGCGGGATTATCGTGGCGCCGCCAAAAACCGGCAAAACGACCATACTTCACGACATTGCCATCGGTATCAAAGAAAATCACCCCGATTGTCACCTTATGGTTGTACTCGTCGATGAGCGGCCGGAAGAAGTCACCGATTTTCAGCGCACCATAGATGCGGAGTTATTCGCTTCCTCCAACGATGAGGCTCGATTAACCCAAATTCAAGTTGCCGAATTGGCTATCGAACGCGCTAGACGCCTTGTGGAAATAGGGAAAGATGTCGTTATTTTACTCGATTCCATAACGCGATTGGCGAGAACATACAATCGGCAATTTTCCAGTGGACGGACGATGACGGGCGGTGTCGATGTCAAGGCATTGGAACGCCCACGAATGCTCTTTTCTTCGGCGCGTAACTTGGAAGGCCACGGCAGTCTAACCATTTTGGCTACGGCGCTGATCGAAACGGGTAGTCGCATGGACGACCTCATTTTCCAAGAATTTAAAGGGACGGGTAACATGGAAATCGTCCTCAATAAAAAAGCTGCCGATATGCGTATTTATCCGGCGATCGATGTGCAAGCCTCGGGAACGCGGCGGGAAGAATTGCTTCTATCGACCGATTTATTGGATAAAGTACACTTTTTTAGGAGGGCTTTGGCAAGGTTCAAACCGGAAGAAGCGATCGATACGCTTATTGCGCGCATAAAAAAAACAAAAAACAATAAAGAATTCTTGATTTTATTGCAAATGACACTAAGCCATTAGATTACATTACTAGAAAAATGCAGAATTTCGCGGAGCAGTGTGCGGATGTGGCTCGTTCGATATTGAGTCACAATTTGGGTTACATCGATGAAGATGGTACGATTCGGACAGTCGATTGCGAGCGACTTGTAGGTGATGAGGCGGCGCATATTGCGTTTGCACTCGGCGAATACTACCGCCTGACACACGAGACAAGTTTTCTCCAATACGACATCGTCGATCTTGCGGCAAAGATGATGGTTTATCAGCTACAGAATATGCCAAAAAATGGTGATTGGGGTGGCTATATTGCGTTAGCGCTGTTATCTTTCGGGGCAGTCAAGGAGCGCAATTCCGTTTGGGAGAAACTGCCGGAAGCGGTGCGTATGCAATTGGACAGTTTATTGCTTCGCAGGGATGAACTCAAGGGTAATGGATTTGCCTGTGCGGTTGCGAAGGCCGTTGCGCGGCACGGGTTACGCATTACGAAAAAGGATGAAACGGGGAAGTTAATCGACCGATTTCTAGTCTATTGTGGTGAGCATTCAGTAGGTGGATTTTTTGATGGTGATAATGGGCATGGCATGGGCGGTAATTTTGACGTCAAGGGGCTTTTTAATCTCTCATTTATTCGCCAGGCATTACATCTCCACACGGATAGTTTTTTCATCGAGAAAAAATTACCCAGTCTGCGTACCTATGCCGAAAAATATATTGGTTTAATTCCCGATCTGATACGGGAAGACGGCACTTGTTGGGTATATGGCGAGGGCGTTGGAGCGTACACGCAGATGTATTGTATCAGCACGATTTTACAGGCTTTGCGCGATCGTTGGATTGCCCCGGAAAAGCAGTCGCTATATGTCAATATTGTTCTCGATTTGTTCCAAAAATTCTTCTGCCACTACATCGATCAGGAAAACGGATACATGGTGATTCACGATAGCGAGCGTTTTTCGGGAGTGGAGCAGAGTAGTATTCGAGCGAATTTCGATGCGGTGCGCTATCTCTGTCAATGGTCGCGATTGACGCGGAAGAGTTCGATTAATGCGAGTCGCATACGCCGTGTATCGGCGTTTAAGTCGGGTAATCGCCTAGTAATTTTCGATAAGAATGTGAAGCGAGAGAGTGGATTATTTATCTATCGCGACGCTAAAACGGGGATGAATTTGCAATTACCGCTAATTGGAAACAATGGGCGAGCTGACAGCGATTGTCTAGCGTTTCCGCATTGTCCCGGGGTATTTGATTGGCCGGCGGGGAGGTACCTACCCATTTTGCAGCCGGAACTGACGATTAGTGGCAAGCGCTACATTCCGTCCTACTACGGTAAGAAGTTATCGACTGGGTTAGGGGGGCGTGGGAGCATTATATTTGCCTACGAGCAACCGGAACTTATTACGGTGGAAGAGGAGATGGTACCTGGGCTAGCGAGTTGTAGAGTGGCGTGGATATTTTCGGAGGCGAAGATAACGTCGGAATTTACGTATACGGTGAAGGATCGCGTACGCATTGAATCCGTGCGTTATATGATGGCATTGAGTGCGCCCCATTCGATTTACGGGGCACATAATTTGGCCTTGGACGAGCGCAGTTTAGGGGCGGTAGTGGAGCACGACGATATGATGTTGAGTTGGCAAGAAATTAGGGAAGTGGCGAATGATTCGGAATATCGGACTTGCTACGGAAAAATTCACTATTTACAGGAGTTATCGCGGAACTATCCACTGATCATGCATCCGGGGCAGTCCTATCGATTGGTCGTATCCTTTGAGCCGGGAGTAATTCGAATTTAGCGATAAATTTTGAGTGACCAAGTGGTAATTTTGTGGAGAATTTGTGGGGAATCTATCGTCCGGATTACGGAAAAATCACTTTGCAGGCACCGTAGCGGAGCAGTCCCCATATATTCAGAGATATATCGATGTATCTTTTAGCTGGAGATAATGCGGATTTAGCGATAAGTTTTGTTGGATTTTTTGATCTAAATTTTTTTGGAAAATTTAATGGAAAAGGAGTTGACAAGTGAATGAAAGTTTCATGATACAGAATTACCTTCCGATGAATAAGGAAGGTGCTTCAAAAAAGTTTCACTTTGCAATAAAGTGGAAAATACGGTGGGAGTTCGAAAGAACTCCCATTTTTTTTAGAAAAGTAATTCGATTTTTTGGAAAAAGAGCATGGGCTTAAGCGGTAAGGGAAGAAAAAATTAAAAAAATGCGTTGAAGTGTAAAAAAAACTTGTTTTTCGAAAGAAGTGGAATATTATTGGGAACGAATAATTCAACAAAGGAAATGTTTATGGATATAAGTAAAAAAAATAGGAAAAGTGGTATGACGCTAGTCGAGGTACTAGTGGTTATATTATTGATAGGTGTTTTGACGACTGCTATGGTAAGGTCTCTGGGTGGGACACAGGAGGCTGGGAGGCAGGCTGCAGCGAAATTGTTTCTTACGTCGCCACTCAAATCAATCATACTGGCCTATCAAACGTCTAAAGGCAAGCTCCCGCAAAATACAGCAGATCTTGATAATGCAAATTTAACCGATGCGGATACGTGGACAACGCCTTGGGGTCTGAAAAATGGATATGAGCTTGACATTAACAATGGCAATATCCGTATGTGGTGTGCATATGGTGCTACCACAATTACATTCGATGCTGCCGATGGGACAAATGGATGTGCTTTTGAGATGATTCCTTCAGGACAGATTAAGGAGAAAGCATATGGCGGCGCCGCCACTAAAGCCCAACCTGGTGGCAGCAACCAATAACGAGCAGATTGATTTTTAGGGTTATTTTCGGGCGCACTGCAGTGCGCTTCTTTATGTCCAAAAACTTCCAATGGAAGAAATCTCCTCGATTGCTCAACATTTTTCCCTTGGAAAAAGCGAAAATTGTCGAAAAATACTCCCTATTGAAGGACATCGGCATTTTGTAAGATTCGCACAAAATCCTCTAAATTATGATCCTTAGGCACGGATTGATTTTGAGTGTAATCATTCCAAACCTGCTCCGCGAGATCTTTGGGAATGGAATTTTTCTCAATGCGTAGCAATGACTTTTGCAAACTTTCCCCATCGAGAAACCGATCGATTAAATTTTTAATTTGTTCTTCCTGCTTTCCCTTTTGCAATCCTTTTTGAATTCCTTCTCGTTCGTAGCGTTCCAGTTCTCCGTAGTAGGTGACCACTTCCTGAACCTCTCCTTCGTAAACCTTTTGATCGTTATAGTTCCAGCCGCTGAGCTTGAGTTTATCGAGGGCTTTTGTAATTTCCGAGGGCATGCCTACGTTTTGGTATCTTTGAATTTCATTTTCCGTAAATTTTTCAGAATTTTCCATCATATAATACCACCATTCCGCCGCAGTCAACGATTTTCCCTGTTGTACTTTGGCGGCGATTTTTTTCATCCCAGCCAGTTCGATTTGAATCAAGCAAATGCCTTCAATCTCCTGATCAGAAAATTTATCGGTCATGCGGTAATATCTCCGAAAACTACCATCTTGCAATGTGGAATAGTCGACAAATTGAATGGCATAAACGTTTTTAATTTGGGAATGCCATTCGCTTCCGCCTTCGAATGCCTGATAGGCAAAGGTAGACGCAGCGTAAAATAATGCCCGCTTATATCCACCACTTTCATGTCCCGAAAGATCTCGTTAATCAATGCCGCGGCGACGCGATTATCCGACATCATGATTTTAAATGCCGTATCCGTTCGTCGCCTTTACGAACTCAGTGGGCTCTTTGTTAGTGTGAACCACGCTCTTCCCCGGTTCCCTAAATGAATCGTCTCTAGTCACACCCATAAAAATAGCACTTTGTTTCCCATGTAAACAAAAATATTCTTAAAAATATTTTAACCATTATTTTTCTGGAAGAAAGCGAAAATTGTCGAAAAATCTAGGCAATGAAATAGGGGCATTGGGAATGACCATTTTTAATGATCGAGTAAAAAGCGAATGTCTTTGATTTGATAGTGATTGATGAAGTTTTGCAATAACAGTACCGTAGCCAAGGCATCGTAGGGGGCCCGATGAAAGGTCATTGTCTTTGACAAATTATATTTCGTTGCCCAATCGTCCAACTTTTTCATGAGGCCGAAATGGCGGATAAGCTCTGCGACTTCGTAGTGTCTCGCCGCGGGATAATATTTCCTATAGATTTTGTAGGTATCAATCCATGGTCCCCAGGAAATATTTTTTGGAGATGCCATTATTGTTGTGGTAGAAATTTGAGATTTTGTCGCAATATTTCTCGAAGCAGTGGGCTTTGGAATATTTTTAATGCCGCAATCGATTGTTCCCGGCGTGGGGCAATACTGTCGCAGGAGGCGGTCTTCAACGGAGGTTCCGTGGGCGCAGAAAATACCCTCCGCTCTTTTTTTTATAAAAAATGGTAAATGATGCGCAAAGCTTACCTTTTCTCCATTCGATGGGAAACGCGAATGTTCCGCGAAATGAATCGTTTGACCACTTGGATTTTTACAGCAACTCGCCGATGAAATATCCACGATCGTATTATTTTTCAGTGTTATCAGACCATATTCTAAAATCCCATAGCTGCGATTACCCTCGAAATCAATGACGTGTATCGTTCCCAACATAGGCACTGCGGAGGATTCTGAATAAAAATCTGGAGGGAAGCAACACTTTTGTACGGATATGGAAAATCGATTTTTTAACCCATTGAGGAGTGATCCGGTTGTATGGAGGCTAAGTTTTCATCCGCGAACATGAGATTTCGAGCGTAGAGCAGCCCTCCTTCGACGGTCGAAAAATTGCCATTCAGCTGGGCAAAATATATTTTTAGGAGCATTTTGGAGAAGTCTTTGCAGGGCGATAGGCCGAGTTCGATTAAATGGCGTCCCTGGATGATAGCTTTTGGAGGAGCATTTAAAATGCCAAGGGCCTTAGCTCGACCGATTGCCCAGGCGCGCATTTCGTCATTTTGTTTTACCCGACCAAAACAGTCACAGTACCCCATAAGAATAAGCAAATCCATTCGGGTGACGCTATATGAAAGCCGGCGCAGTTCTCCATCGGAGGCTTTGCGTTTGAATGAACGTCGCGGTTCCATGTGATGTTGCACCAGCGTTAGCGCCTGCAAAATAATGTGCTTGGGGACGCGCAACCGTTCCATGAAATTTTTAGCCGGCAAAATACCCGCAATTTCATGCCAATAGGAATGAATGCCCTTAGCATCTTTTACGGTGGTCGCCGGCTTACCGAAATCGTGACACAGAAGCGCGAATCCAAGCGTTAAATCATCTTCAAAATTTCCCGTCCTATTTTTGGCAAACGCATCCAAAGTACAGCATGTGTGAGCGAAAACATCGCCTTCGGGGTGACGTAGGGGATCCTGTTCGACGCCGACCAGTCGATGAATTTCCGGGAAAAATTTTAACCAGTCGGTTTGTTGGAGGAAATTTAAACCGAGTGACGGCTGTGTACCTTGAATGAAGAGCTTGACGAATTCCTGGTAGATTCGTTCCGGAGAAAGGGAGTGTGGCGAGAGTGTTTTACAGCATTTGACCGTTTCGGGAGTAGGTATCAGTTGAAATCGCGCGCAAAACTGCATGCCGCGGAAAACGCGTAGGGGATCCTCCGAAAAACGTTCGCTCGTATGGCGTAAAATTTTTCGTTGCAAATCTTCTATGCCGTGGAAGGGATCGATGATTTGTTGATTTTTAATGTCGAAATAGATGGAATTGATGGTGAAGTCGCGGCGTCTAATGGCCTGTTCCAACGGTAGAAAAGGATTTTCTTGAATTGCGAAATCGGTATGTAGCGGGCCCGTTTTTTGTTCCTCTCGGGGGACACCGATATCGATGTCGAGACCGCGAATCTTTAGAATACCATAGGATTTGCCAACCCAGTCGATTGCATGGATTGGCTTTAAAATTTCGATAATCTTTTCGGAGGAAAGGCCGAAAATTTCGAGGTCAAAATTTTGACTTCCAAGGCCCAGGAGATGATCCCGAACACATCCGCCAACGAGGTAACAGTGACCGCCATTGGCATGTAGTAAGTCAACGATTGAGTGCAGATCGCGACGATTTTCGATGACCGAAAACAACTTCATGGAAAGAAGTGAAATAAAAATAAAAGTATTGCAAGCCTGCTTCCCACCTTTTTAATATGCGATATGTGGTCGATGGGGAACATTTGAAAATATCTTTTTTAAGATATTTAACAATAATGAAAATGTGAACGATTTTAAAATGGGGTAATGGGAAGGATAGAACCGTTTCGTTTTTACGGTTTTTTATGTGAGAGAAAATTTTTTGTATCATGGGGGAATGATTTTCAATGGGTAATAGAGCATTTAAGCCGGGGTAGACGTCCTCTATTTTCATCGACGATCTATGTTTATCCGAAAATTTTGTAGCAAGGTGCGAAAATAGGCTTGAATCGGGAAGAATTCCTAGCAGAAGGTATAGGCATGGACTGCGGTAAGTTTTTTATCGTTTCAGGACCCGCGGGAGTCGGGAAATCGACGATCTGTGGTCGTTTAGTCAAGAATAATGAAGGCAAACTCAAAAGAATTGTTACGACGACGACGCGCAAACCCCGTTCCGGCGAAGTCGATGGCGTCGACTATTGTTTTGTCGATGAGGAGACTTTTTTGAAATACATCGCCGAAGGAAAGTTTTTGGAATACGCCAATGTCCATCGGAAATATTTTTACGGAACACCCATTGCGCAAATATCTTCCAATGTGCGCCACAACATTGATTCCTTACTCATCGTCGATGTCCATGGGATGGAAAGTATACGCAAAAATTTTCGTCAATTTGCAAAGCATATGGTGACCATTTTCATGATGCCGGAACGGTTAGAAATCCTTACCGAGCGACTTTCCATGCGGAGTTCTGAAAAAAAAGAAGATATAGCTCAGCGCTTACAATCGGCAAAAGATGAGATTAGGCGTGCCCAAAATTATGATTACATTGTCGTTAGCGGTTCGAAGGATGAGGATTTTATGTCGATGCAAATGATTTATGAATGGGAAAATTCTCGGCCGGAATGCTGCGTCAAACCTTGGCATTGGATCGATAAAGAGAAACAATTTGCATAGGTTATGCGCTTTGTATACCTAGAGGAAAATACCGTGAGATTTTAATATATTTTTCCATGCGCATTACGGGAGGTTTAGCACGAGGGATCGTGCTCAAAAGCGTTGCTGAGACCATTCTGCGGCCGGCAACGGACTATTTACGCCAGGCGGTATTTTCCGCACTGGGAGATGTGATTGTTGGGGCCAATTTTCTAGATATCTTCGCCGGGATTGGCGGCTACGGTTTGGAAGCCCTAAGTCGCGGTGCCCGTGCGGGTATATTCGTTGAGAATAGCCACAAAATTGCCGATGCGCTGCAAAGAAATTTAGAAGCGGTTTGTAAGAGTAGCGGTATTAAAAATGAAAGCCGCATTTGGAATGTAGACGCACTCAAACTCCACACGGATGAACAATTTGATTTAATTTTCATCGATCCGCCCTACGATTTGGTTCGAATGCGTGGCAATGAAATTCTAGCGCAGAATGCGCAACGGCTGCGCCAAGAATCGAACAGCCGATTGATTTTTGAGATGCCGATTGATGTGCATCTGACGCCTCCGGATAATTTTCGCCCATTGCGCCGCATCGGAAAAACGGGCAAAAATAGTCCCGCCGCAGTGATTTATACCATGGCGTAATTTTTTATTTTTTTAATTTTTAGACTCAGGTGATGAAAATAGCATTGATAAATTTCTGGAAAATTTTAAAAAATAAGTATTCAGGCGGCAAACGTGCCGTTTGTTCCCACCCTCTGCCATCTAGCATGGGAACTATTTTTAATTTTGTCAAATAATTTATTGGAAATAATATGTTTTTCATTCTAAAGTGTTAAAAATTTCTTGGGCGATGGCATCGCAGAGGAGGCGACCTTTTCCCGTAAGGCAAATGCGCTGTTCTCCTCTTCTGAGTAGGCCTTGGGCTTCAAGGTCGTCGACAAAGGGTGATATTTTTTGGCAAAAGATGTTTTTTCCTAAATCTATCCCTTCGTTCATCCGTAATCCGAAGATGATTTCATCGATGGCCAATATCTTTTTATCTAATTTTATAACATCCGTCCGTTCCGGAGCATTATTTTCAATTTCTCTGGCCCAGCGGTCCAAAGAAGCAATATTTGTATAGCGGAGCCCACGATATTGGCTACTCGCCGATGGCCCAACTCCGATCCACTCGCCCATAAGCCAGGTATTGCGGTTATGTAGGGATGCGTAGCCTTTTTTGCAAAAATTTGAAATTTCATATTGCCCATAGCCGTGAATTTCGAGAAATTCACAGACCGTTTCGTAGAAATCGCGGTCGCGATTTTCTTCGGCACCATCGCCCAATTTGTTCTTTAAGATCGTGTCATCCTCGTAGGTTAGACAGTAGGTCGAAATGTGCTCAGGATCGAGGGCGATCGCCAGCGATAAATCGTTGAGTAGTTGTTCACTCGTTTGACCCGGTGCTGAAAAAATGAGGTCGATGCCCACGTTGGTAAAGTCCAGCGAGCGGACGAGCTCATAGGCGTGGAAAATTTGTCGGGGAGTCTGTTGGCGCCCGAGTGTGCGCAGGGTCGTTTCGTTAAAACTCTGTATGCCCATCGAAATGCGGTTGACACCGATAGCTTTCCAGTGCTGTAGTTTTTCGACACTAACCGTATTGGGGGCAATTTCTACGGTCCACTCCAAAGGTATTTTATGCATTCGGGTATGCAATATTTCGGCGATTTGATCGATGGCTCTAGGCAATAGTATCCCAGGCGTTCCGCCACCAAAATAAACCGTATCAAAGGTGCGTTCGTCCCCAATGGATTGTATTTCCCGCAGTAGTGCACATATGTAGCGTTCGAGATTTTGACGGGATGGCCGCTCCTTGTAGAAGGCGCAATAGTCACATTTTGTCGCGCAAAATGGAACGTGTACGTATAAACCCAATGGCGTGTAAACTTTTTCTTGCCTATTCATCGGTCCATAACTATATTGTCCTCAATATGAATTCGTTATTGCGTATGGGTAAAATTTTTTTCGTAACGGGTATCCTCCTTCTCGCCGGCTGCGACAGTGAAAATATCTGTAATATGACGCCCAATGTAATGCCCCAAAATCAGTCAAATATCTATACGATTACTATGGCTGTCCGCGGAATGGATGGCGGTGTTTCACAGAAAAGTATTAAACCTTACGTGGTCGTTAACGGCGAAAAACATGAGATGGAAAAACATCCCGATGGCAATAATGTGTTTGTTTATGACTGCCGCTTCTGCGGTGTCGGTTTAATCCCTTACTACTTTGAAGTGGTTTACGGAATCAATCGCCATGGCAATACTCGAGAGAAGACCGCAAAATCTAATCTGTTTAATACGACGGTGACGGATAAATATATTTTTGCGCTGGATGCAAATCGCGGACCGGTCGGTATCGCTGTGAATGTTATTGGCTGCGGCCTAACAAGGATGGATAAGGTGCGCTTCGGAGGACGTATTGTGCCGACAAAATGGTTGTCCGCCGGGGCCATTGAATTTATAGTCCCACCCGTGGAATGCGGTAAGGAACATAAAGTGTGTCTCCTAACAAATCACGGAGAACTCTCGGCGGGAACGTTTTTTGTGGATGAATCGATGTTGCATTGCAGTACGAATTCCATTCGTTTGGCGAACGGTGAGAGCCAATGCATCGTTTTTATGCTCGATCATTCAGCACCGGCAAATGGCGTTGAAGTCGAAGTTACAACCGATATCCCCAATAGTATTATTATGCCGGAAGTGCATTTTATGCCCGGTGAACGTACGGTGAGTGTGAATATTACGGGTGGCGAAGAATCGGCCTGTGGAACGTTATTCGTCCAGGCTAATGGATTTTCATCATTGGAAATTCCTTTGGAAGTCGGCGATGTAACGGATAGTGCGGTATCCGAAGATGTTTCGGAAACGTTTACCCGTTTTCGACCATCCCGGAATGTCGCTGTGGAAGATGACGATGTCGTTGTGTTGTAAAATCGTTTAAAAAGTGAAGGTTCGGTTGGTTTTCTTTATGCACCCGTTTGCGGTGAAACCGCAAAACCTTTTGGAAAAAGGTTAGGAGGCGAAGCCTCCACGGGTGCATGAATCTACCTTCCGTGTGGTATGGGAGATTGGATTAGACTAGCAGGGCAACAGCGGAAGCGATGGATAGGGTATCGGTTAAGGTAATGAGGATATCGGAGCCATGAAATTGTTGCAACAGATTTTGTCCGAGGGGATCGAGTATGATGATAGGGCGTCCGTTAATTTGGTGATTAATTTCGGCACTTTTCCAATGGAATTGTGGTCCGATGCCGCAGTGAAATGCCTTAGAGACGGCTTCTTTAGCTGCGAAGCGGGATGCTAGGGATGGGAATGGATTTTTTTTAGAGAAGCAGTATTTAATTTCATTGGGAGTATAGATTTTTTGTAGGAATCTATCGCCATATTTTTGGCAAGCGGATTGAATGCGAGTAATTTCGACGATATCGTGGCCGATGGAGATGATAGCCATATTCAATGGAACTAAAAAGGCGGATTGCTCCGCCTTTTTGGTTCTAATTTCAGGATAATTAGAATGAGTAGGAAGCTGTAATAGAGCCTGCAATATCTCGGAAGTGGTTACCGAGCTGGGTATGGCCGCCGACAGACAATCCGAAATCACCGAACTTCATATTCCAAGCTGCTTTAGCTACGAAGGAGTCCTTACCTGTTTTCACATTAAAGGTATCGAATTTAAGGTATTCGGCATAGGCACCTCGAGCGACTGTTCCACTACCATCGTCATATATTTCGCAGAAGGATACATTACCATCTTTCAATCTACGGAACTCATGTTTATAGCCCAAGGCCAATTCGAGGACACCTGCGGAGAAGTCGTAATCCGCAGCCACACCGATTGTTGTTTCGATGGAACGGCGATCCGCTGCGTCCACTTTGCGCCAGAAGTGCGATGGAAATCTATTTTGTCCAACGACGACAGCGCTTTCGTTAATTGATACGGCATCGGCTTTCTGATGGACTGTTGCGGCCGACAGGGACACCCAAGGGCCGATATTAACGCCATAGAGATTCCAATGTTTATAGGTACAATCGATATTACCGCTGATCCAATGTCCTTTTGGGGTAGAGTTTATGGACTGATAGGCTATGGCGTCCAATCGCGGCAGGGCGTAGTGATCCTTGTATTTTCCATGGCCGGCCATGAGGGAGAATTTCACACAGATATCCTGAATGAATTCATCCCACATACCATAGATACCGCCGAAATAGGATTCCAGATCACATTTACTGGCTTTATCGGAGCCATCGGGATTTTTATCGTGCAGTTGCATAGCGCCTTTGTATTTAGCTTTAGCTTTGCCGTATCCGCCGAATGCTCCGATGAGCAGATTATTGCTTGCGCGCCAATCGATACCGGCAGTGAATCCGTAGATATCGCAATCCATCTTATAGGAACTTGACGAGCCATTTTTGGTGATGTCACCTAAGCCGGAAGCCCACACGCTATAGTGTTTATCGCCGAGGAACTCCTGTCCCATTTTGGAATAGACGGTTTCGCGGGCGCTATTGGCAAGGGTTAATGTCATGCGATTTTTCTCTTCGGTTGTAGTTTTACAAAATGCGGAGAGGATTCGACTTTTTTCTTGATCATTTAGGCCGCTATGCACATATGCTGCGATATTTTCTTCAATTTGGGTACGGGCTCCATTTGCGATTATATTATTGAGCAATTTATGAAAACTGTCCGAGAGATGAGAAGTATCAACTCCACCGCCGAGCAATCCTTTAAGGTCGGAAGGAACGGTTACATTGGAGAGATCCAATACCACATTTCCATCTGGGTCTACCTTGAATGTTATACCTTTAATGGGACCATTAATTTGGTCAGGTAGAGAAGCTTTGATGGTGGCCTTATTGGGATTGTTTTTCAAATCCAAAAACACGATTTGGGGATTTTTGGCTTTATAAGCTTCCAGGAACGCCTGTGCTACTTTAGCACCTTGCTGTGCCAAGCTGAAATCTGCGAAGTCATAGGAAAGCGTAATTCTTGCATTTTGCTGTGATGCTCCCGACGGCCATGATAACATTGATTGGGCTTTTGGGGTATCGGGATCACTCAGCACGAAGACAAAATTTACGAGGCTTCCATTGATATTACCTTTCAGTACGACGGGATCGGTATCTAAGACCCGAAACACATCATCCGGTTGGGCATCAAGTACGGTATAGGATCCGGCATCAAGGGTGACGGGATCCAAGATTACGGTAGCACCTCCTTCGGTTCGGATTAAAGCCACACGTTTAGCCTGATCGCCATGGAGATCTAAGTTTAATGTCCCGGAGGCGGTACCATCTTCGCGGTAGCCGCCATTGATTTTTACAACGCTTCCCTTTTTAACCAGGATGAGTTGGGAGCTATCTTTTGTGTTAATTTTATCCAATACACGTTTGCCGTTTTCATCTTCATCTCTGAGTGATAAAGTAGTTCCATTGAGATTTATCAAAAGCGGTTCTTCCAGAGTTCCACCTTCTGCCACAATATAATTATGATAGGAAGTGTTACCTTCATTGACGACATCAAACGCCATATCATAGCTTGAGAATGTTTCCGGTTTCGGATCTTTGTAATTTATAACGTCATTTTTTCTAAAAATCAAATCGCCTTTGACTGAAAATACACCTACTTTGCCATCGCCGGTACCATTGAGTGCTATTTTATCATCAAAGTCTAGTGGAGATATCCTCAAAAAAGACATGGTCAATGTGGTGTTTTCCGGAATGGTAATATCGCCACCCATGAAACAGAAACCAGACGTATCCATCGTAGCGTTATCTAATGTTATTTGGGTGAGTTTTAGAATAGAATCTGATCGGACATCGATGCCATCGCGGACGCATAATGGGCTCTCGCTATTAAAGTTACCATAATAAATGGGAACAGGCGACTCTTTTAATGTATTGTCCTTCACTAATTTTAGTGAAGCTGGTGGAGGAGCTCCGAGAATTAACTTTTTAAAATATAATATATCTCCGGAAGCTACTTTAATGACATTTTCTTTATTATTTACTATAATTTGAGATGTCAAATGATCATAGAGATCTTTCGGTTCTAAGGCGCCAATATTATCTACGAGTACAGTTTCGGAAATGTTATTGGCGAGTAGCAAATTGGTATCCGTTTTAAGGTTTAAATACGAGATACTTCCATATCTTATTGGCTGTACATTTTGATTATTTGTGGAATTAAAGACGATGCAGAATGTTTCATCTTTTCGCATATTTTCGGCATCAACAACCACACTTCTAAGATTGCCATTTTTATTTGTTAGATCGAGAGTGTCACTGAGGCCTTGTTGTGTAATTTGAAGTACGAATGTGCGATTGGGCGCATCGGCACTTGCTTGTACCGGTGCGAATACAAATGGCGCTTTCATTTTCCCATTTCCGAAAAGATCTTCTAAAGCCTTCTTGAAGACATCAGTATCTCCGTCGTTGAAATAGTCACGAAAAGAATTCGCTTTGATTTGCCCAAAGACGGAATTTGCGTCTATCAGCTGTCCTAGTTTTTCCCAAGCTTCCTTAGATACTTTTTTAGCTTCCTCAATTACTTCCTTTGCGTCTTCGATGCGTTTGACAGCGGTGTTGCCCGTTCCCGCCTTTTGGGCTAAGTCCATGATCTTATCCTTACCTTCCAAGGGTTCTAACAATTTGGTAATTTCATCGGCCTTGGCGATGATGTTTTTAATCGCATCAATCTTTACATCCGCCGCATAAACCCCATTCGCAGCAACTATGGCTCCTCTTAGATCTGCATAGCTAATATCATCAACAGCCTTACCATTGATGAGTTTAAGTAGTGCCGTACCTAGGGTATACCCCAACGTCATCTTATTAAGGTCGCTATCACCAACATCATCAAATTTAATCTCATCATTATTATTATTTGCCTGCGCCGCCTTAACAATGTTTCCCCATGCCTTTCTCAGGCTTTCCTGAGACGACGTATCGTCCGCGAGATTCACCCAAAACTCCTCCAAATCACCCGCATCATCTGAATTACTTTGATTTGCCTTCGCAGCATTTTCGGCATCATACACCCTAGCAATTGTATCTTCAAAAACTTCCTTAATGGCATTGTCGGCGCCAGAGGCAGAAGCACCTGCCGTTTTAGTTTGAGTAGCTGTGGCAATCGCAGAGGCTTCCTTGCTCGCAGCAGCCATACCAATATTAAAAGAAAGATTATACAATGCCTCATAAATGGGTCCGATGCTATCGGGTTCTTCACGAAGGCTATTCAAAACATCCAGTGGAATCTCATCACTGACCTTGTCGGCCACAGAACCAGAACCTAAATGGGATCCATCAAAAATCACCTGGATAACTTTACCGGCTTCGGGCGCTCCAAGGAACTTAACGGTGTCGCTTTCGTTTGCACGGAAAATATCCGCCACCGTTCCCGGCGCCGATAACGCTCCGTTGCTATCAAAGATCCACGCATTGGGATTTCCAGAAAAATTGGCGATCAATCGGACATCCTGCGTAATCCCTTTAAGATTAAAATCCGAGGGAAAAGCCGTCGGAGTTGTTGCTGCCGGAGTTGTCGTCGCCGTTGCCTCACAGGCACTCATTCCCAGAAATGAATAACCTAAACCTAAAATTGCCAGTAATCCATAACGATTGACCAGCAAACCTACTTTTTTACTTTCTTCCTTCATAACCTTTTTCTAAATCAAAAGTATAAGTATACCTTATCGCACAGTAATTTGGTTTTTTAGGAGGATTTGTCAATATCTTTTATTGCATTTTTTTATTTTTTTCTGTCCATATTTTTCTACCCGTCCTACGTTTCTAAAAGTTCCCATAGGCGATAATGTTGGCTCCCCTTGATAAAAATATTGCCCCGAATTCTTTCCCTGAAAATCGCTTTTACCGGCCCAGTTTCTTCGAAATAAAAAATTTCCATCGCTCCGGGAATCGTCGTCAATTGTTCGCAAAAAACTTTCATCTCTACCCCGATGGCGAAAATTATTATATTTTTTTTATTAAGAAAATATTCCGCCAACTTTTTGTGATTATTTTCGGAAAATTCGCCCAGTTCGCCCATGCCTCCGAGGACGTACGTCTTTACGCCGGTGTATTTTTGATCGAAATAGCCCAGCGCATCCCACATCGCCACCGGATTTGCATTGTAACAATCGAGATAAACCTTATGGCCATGGAAATAAATCGTTTCGCCACGCATTTTCCCCGGCTTCCACTCTAAAATGCGTTCCCCTATAGTGGCATCACTAAATTCCAAAATTTTTGCCGCCGTTGCCGCTTTAGCGAAATTTTCTTTTTGTCCGGTACTCATCGCCGGTAGCAGAAACGTACAATTGTCGAAATACTTTCCCCGCAGAATGATTTTATTATTTTCCACCAATCGAAAATGAGTAAAGTGGGGAAATTGCCGAATATCTTCTCTCCGACCGACGACGATACAGCGGTCCACAAGTCGTTGGAAAGGTGCATGTGCCAGACAACTTTCCGAAATAATGCCCATATTTTGTCGGGAAAGCGTATTTTCTAAAATTTTGCATTTTTCCTTGACGAGTTGTCCGAAATCCGTAAAGTGGCAGACATGTGTGAATATGATCCCAATTGTAATAGAGATTTCTGGTTCGACTAAATCGATGATGCGATCCATTTCGCCGGGATGATCAATCCCGCCTTCGATGATGCCGAAACGCTGAGATTTCATGCGGCTTAGCGTAAGTGTAACGCCGAGTTCGTTGTTGAGATTATTTTTCGTGGCGTAGGCGTCTTCGCCGAGCAGCAATTTTAACATATCCTTCGTGGATGTTTTACCATAGCTGCCCGTTACGGCGACGATGGTATAACGCTTGCGGTGGATTTTAGCGATTGTTTTAGCGGCTTCGAAGACATCGGAGACGGAAAGTTGTGGCAGCGTTAAACTTTTATCGATGCGATTGACGATGGCACAGCTAGCGCCATTTCGCTGCGCATGAGGTAAGAAATCGTGGCCATCGCGCCGGGCAGTGAGTGCCAAAAAACAATCCCCGGATTGAAGTGTACGCGTATCGTTCCAGAATCCATTAATTTTTTCAGGAAAATTGCCGTAAAATTCCACTCCGGGTAATCGTCGAAAAAAAGCCGTTTCCATGGAGATGAGAGAAATCTATAATTTAGGGCAAGGAACGAAAGAATAAAAATTGCCGTTGACTAAAGTGCATACCCGTAAAACGACGGAAGAAAAATAAACCTAAAAAGACTTGACCAAATGAAAAATCGTCCAAGGCTAGAAGGCAAGGGTGGGGTAAGCGAAGCGTCGGAAGTTGGCCATGCTTGTAAAATTTTCATTAAAAATCATTTCCTTTCCGATTGATCCGTATTCCTCTAATAATGCCCGAATCCATGGGGAACGCTGCGAATTGCCCGTTTGAAGTAATGGCAGTAAGGCATCGAAGGATAATTTTCACGCGATAGAAAAGTTAGGAAACCGAAAAAATAAATCCGGAAAAACTTGACCAAATAAAAAATCGTCCAAGGCTAGAGGGCGAGGGTGGGAGTAAGCGAAGCGTTAGAAGTTGGCCATATTTGTAAAATTCCCATTAAAAACCATTTCTTTCCAAATTTATCCGTATCCCTCTAATAATGTCCGAATTCATGGGGAGCGTTGCGAATTGCCTATTTGGAGTAATAGAAGTAAGGCGTCAAAAGATAGCATTTGCGCAACGGAAATTGGGAAAACCGAAAAAAATAAATCCGGAAAAACTTGACCGAATGAAAAATCGTCCAAGGCTAGAAGGCGAGGGTGGGAGTAAGCGAAGCGTTAGAAGTCGGCCATATTTGTAAAATTCTCATTAAAAACCATTTCTTTCCAAATTTATCCGTATCCCTCTAATAATGCCCGAATCCATGGGGAACGTTGCGAATTGCCTATTTGGAGTAGTGAGGGTAAGACGTCAAAGGATAGCGTTTGCGCAATGAAAATTGGGAAAACCGGAAAAAATACATCCGGAAATACTTGACCAAATAAAAAATCGTCCAAGGCTAGAAGGCGAGGGCGAGGTAAGCGAAGCGTCGGAAGTTGGCCATATTTGTAAAATTTCCATTAAAATGCTACTTATGGGGATAGGTATCGCCGCACATTTGCCGGTGGAAGGGCGAGAAGGGCGCGATATTTAGCCACCGTTCGCCGCATGATCCAGATACCTTTTTTTTGGAGAATTTGGGCGATCTTTTCATCGCTGAGCGGCAAATTTTTGTTTTCATTTTCGATAATATTCTTGATGGTTTCCTTGAGTGCATTTTGTGCGACGAGGGAGCCGTGGTTACCGTGGGAGAAAAAAAAGTTGAGGGGGATTATTCGCCGGGGAATTTGAGCGTATTTATTTTGGATTGCCCGGGAGAGCGTTGCGGGGTGAATTCCGAGGAATTCTGCGACTTGTTTTTGGTTTTGCGGGTGCAGGCAGTCGGCACCGTTTTCTAGAAAGTCGCTCTGAAATTTCAAAATGTACTGGGCAATTTTTTGGAGTGTATTCTGGCGCTGTTGCAATGATTTGATTAAAAATTGAGCATGTTGCTTATTTTCCGTAAAAAATTTCCGATCTATTCCCTTTAGAGGGCGAATGAGCAATTCCTTGTAAAGATCACTCATGCGAATTTCCGGTATGCCGTTGACTGCGAAAGTCCATTCTCCATCGACCTTTTGAAAGATGATTTCGGGGACGATGAACGGGTTTGCATGCGGCGTAATCGTTTTAAGTGGGGCAAAATTCAATAACTTCAAGGGCGCCAGAAGCGCACGCAATTCGGCCGATGTTTTTCCCAATTTACGCTGTAATTTAACGAAGCGGCGACATTCCAAGTCATCGAAATGGTGGGTAATGAGGTCATGGAGGGGTGTATTTTTTAAAATTTGCAATTGGAGGCAGTCCCGTAAATTGCGAGCGCCGATACCCTTTGGTGAAAGCGAGCGCAGAATCACATAGGCTTTTTCGAAAACATTTTTGTGTACGCCATCGGGTAATGGATCGGAATTTTTATCGCTATCCACTGGAGAAATTTCGAATTGTCGGGCCACGTCTTCCGGTAAAAATCCGCGTTCGTCGAGGCTATTGACCAGCGTTACCAGTGCCGATTTAACGTCTTCATCCAAATCGGGGACCTGGGCAAGGAGGTAATCTTCCGGAGGGTATTCGGCGCTGATATTTTCTAAAAAATTTGAACTACCTTCTTCTTCATTAGTGCTAGGCGCGCATGCGCGTGCGTCCATTGATGTGCCTTTGACATTCGCATTGCTCCCTAGTGAAAATACTGGAAGTAAAGTATCGTTAGTCGTAATATCGAGGAGGGGATTGCGTTGAATTTCAGCGGCGATGAGTTGGTGGAGTTCCGTGGTTGGCAACTGCAAAATATTCAGAGAACGGAGCATGGACGGCGATAGCCGTTGCATTTGAATTTGGAGGCGATCGCTTCTCAGGTCCACGATTTGGATCATGAAATGGCGGCAAATTTTTTCAAGGAATGAAATTAATCCAAGGGATACGTGCTACCGGGCGCATTTTCTCCGTATTTCGACAATTTTCTATGGAATAAAAAAAGGAGCCCCGAGGCTCCTTCTACGCTACGAAAAATAATATAAAAAATATTACAACGATCCATTACGTGGGTGGTAAAAATATTTTGCAAGACTTTTTTATGGAAAATTTTTAAAAAAATGAAAAATTTTATACTGAGTATCCAATTTTCGCTGTACCTACAAAATTCTGGAGCACTTCCGGTAAAAGTACGGTACCATCCTTTTGAAGATTATTTTCTAGAATCGCCGCTAGGACGCGCGGTACGGCCAAACCGGAACCGTTGAGCGTATGGACAAAGGTCGATTTCCCTGTTTTTTCGCGGAATTTAATGGCGGCGCGGCGCGCTTGAAAGTCGGTAAAATTACTGCAACTGGAGACCTCGAGCCA
>JAITAG010000007.1 GCA_031284265.1 Puniceicoccales bacterium
CACATTTTCGGATAAAGTCATCATTTTACAGCCAATGATCTCAGATTCTTCTTTGCAAAATCGGCTAATAACTTCCCCCACAAGTCCTTTTTCCATACAATCGGGTTTGAGAATAATCAATGTCGTTTCCATTTTAACTTCTTCTTTTTTTGAAACTTTTATTTCTTCATTCGGTATTTTTATGCCCAATTCCATCGCTTTTTCCGGTGCTGTAACCGCAGCAATTGATATGTTAGCTGAATCATCCGAACAGGAAGCGAAGAAACTGCCCATAAAAAATGACATCCATGTGAAGCAATTTTTAAGGCAATTCATGCACTATGGGATAAATTTCCTCTCCATTTAATCAAGTAGAAAAAAAGCTGCCAGAGGGCAGAGTCCTCCGGCAGCTACCATTGGGCTCTGCCCCATACCCCGCAAGGAACATAGTTCCTTGACCTTTTTACGGCCAATCCATGCGAAGTTTTCGCATGGATTGGCCGCAGAGGGAAACTCCGCCCGGCGCGAAGCGCTTCGGCCAAAAAGTCATGGCCAGCCCGGGGAACAGGCCCGGAAACCCGGTCCAGGTGGAGGTCTCCCTGGCGGGAGTCCAGAGGGCAGAGCCCTCTGGGCATATTTTAACAAAAACCTCGCTGGGAAGATTCAATTGCGCGAATGACGGTATCGTAGACGTTGGAAGTTTGTTGGGTATATTTCAATTGATCGAGGGCTTCCGAGCGATTGTGCTTAGAGTGAAATAGAATGCGATAAATATTTTTCACATGCTCAATATCCGTTGCGGAAAATTGATGGCGTTGCAAATTGATCTTATTGAAATAGCGCGTCTTTGCCGGTTGCCCTTCGGCGAGCATGAAGGGTAAAATGTCCATAACCGCTTTGGAACTTCCCGCCAGCATCGCATAATCCCCAATGCGGCAAAATTGGTGGACACCGGAATTCCAAGCGATATTGGCGTGGTTACCAATCGTAACGTAACCTGCCAAGGCTGCTAAACTACTCATAATAATATGATTTCCCAGTGTACAATCATGGGCCACGTGGGCATATGCCAAAAATGCGTTATGGTGACCAATTTGGGTGACACTTCCTTCCTTCGTACCGCTGTGAATCGTCACATATTCACGAAAAATATTATGGTTACCGATGCGTAGACCGGTACAACCGTCGGTATATTTTAGATCTTGCGTCTGGCCACCGAGGCAAGCATAGGGAAAAATTACATTATTTTCGCCCAAAACGGTATATCCTTCGACCGAAGCGTGGTGTTGAATAACCGTTCCGGCGCCGACGGTGACATTTTCCCCAACGAAGGCGAAGGCACCGATCGTTACACCATCCATAATTTGTGCACCGCTTTCGATAATTGCCGTTGGATGAATGTTCATAATGCCTTTATGACCGAAAAAACAAGTTCCGCCGAAGATACGATTTGTCCATCGACTTTGCATTCCGCCGACGCGATACCAATTTTATCGCCGCGATATTTTATGATTTTAACAAAAATTTCCAACTGATCCCCCGGAGTTACCGGTTTTCGGAATTTTACCCGATCACAACTCATAAAATATGCCAGCCGCTGCTCATACTGATAACGCCGTAACATCAATATTCCCGCTGCCTGGGCCATCACTTCGATCTGTAAAACGCCGGGCATGACCGGATGTCCCGGATAGTGTCCCATAAAGTAGGGTTCATTGATGGTTACATTTTTTACTGCTCGAAGGGAGTGGTCATCGATAAATTCGATGACGCGATCAATTAAAATAAAGGGATAGCGATGGGGTAATGTGTTTAGGACTTTTACAATATCGAAGGCTGTATGGTTTACAATCGAAGTTTTAAGGTCGGATTTCTGTGCCGTCCTTTGAGCGCCATCCCGATATTGCTCCACGATTTTTTTCGCTAGCTGCACATTGAGCGCATGGCCGGGGCGAACGGCGATAATGTGACACTGTAAATCCATTCCCAAAAGCGCCATATCGCCCATGATATCGAGTATTTTATGGCGCACAAATTCATCGTTAAAGCGCAGGGGTTCCTTGGATAAAATTTGATCGCCCTTGATCAAAATGGCCGAATCTAAACTTGCGCCCTGAATTTTTCCACATTGTAAAAGTGGTTCAATATCCTCATAAACCGCAAATGTCCGCGCCGGAGCAATATCACTCACGTAATGCTCGGGAGAAATGTCGAGTGATAGGTGTTGCGTGTAAATTCCCTGATCGTCGGCAGAAGTACAGGTTATTTTAAATCCATTGTAGGGCAGTGCGATGAGCGAACGATTGCCTTCTGTAATGGAAATGGGAGTCTGTAATTTGAAAACTTTCCGCTTTTCATCGAGGTCTACGGGTTCCGCCTCATAGAGTAAATTGGTATAATATTTTGCGGATCCGTCGAGAATGGGCGGTTCCTCTGCATCAATTTCGATAAAAATATTGTCAATGAGCATGCCGCTAAGGGCACTCAGAATATGCTCAACGGTATAAATCTGAATGTCGCCGGACGAAACCATCGTACAACGTACCCAGTCACACACCACTTCCACGGAAGGGCGTAACTCCGGCTTATTGTAGATGTCGACGCGGCGGAAAATAATTCCCGTGTGTGCGGGAGCCGGCTTGAAAACGAGCTTAACCGTTTTTCCCGTATGAAGCCCAATGCCCTGAATAGAAACTTCCTTCGAAATGGTACGTTGTCCCATGATTTTAATGACTTTGTAAAACTTTTTTTAAATGATCCACATTTCGCTTGATCACTTCGTCCTGCTCCATCATATTTTCAACGGATTTGCAAGCGTAAATTACCGTTCCGTGATCACGCCCTCCAAAGGCAAGGCCAATGTCGACGAGCGATTGTCCCGTCAATGTGCGACTCAAATACATCGCAATCTGCCGTGCCATGGCGATATTTGCCGGACGCCGCTTCCCCAATAAATCGGCCGTTTTTAAACCGTAAAATTCCGCCACTTTTTGCTGAATGATATCGAGGGGAAGCGCATTATTTACCCGCTCGTCCTCGAATAAATCTTTCATAGACGTTTTAAGCGTAGGGACATCAATCTTTGCATTTGTCAGTTTCATGTAACTGGCAACGCGCGTCAAAGCCCCTTCGAGCTGTCGCACGTTACTCGATACGTGTTCCGCTAAATAGCTTAAAACATGGGGTTCAAGTATTATGCTTAGATCTTTCGCCTTTTTCGCCAATATGGCAATGCGCGTCTCCAAATCCGGCGGCTGAATGTCCGTTACTAACCCCCACTTGAATCGGGAAACCAGTCGGCTTTCTAAATTAGAAATTTCTGACGTGGGGCGATCACTACACAAAAAAATCTGTTTTTGTGCCTCAAATAATTCGTTGAATGTGTAAAAAAATTCTTCCTGAATGCGTTCCTTCCCCGAAAGAAAATGGACGTCGTCTAAAAGAAAAACATCTATATTGCGATATTTTTTGCGAAATTTGGTCATCGTGTTGAGCTGAATGGCCTGAATAAATTCATTGGTAAATTTTTCCGTTGACGTATAAACGACCCGTGCCTTCTTGTTCTTTGAAAGAATTTGGTGAGCTACGGCGTGCATGAGATGGGTCTTTCCTAACCCCGTCGCACCGTATAGAAATAGAGGGTTATAAGCCTTTCCGGGCGCGTTTGCAATGGCAATCGAGGCGGCATGGGCCATCTGGCTTCCCGGTCCAACTACGAAATGCTCGAATGTATTTTTAGGATTGAGAACATATCCCTCTTCAATTTCGTAGGCCTTTTCGTAAACAAAGTTTTGGACAATATTTCCCTCAGTTTTTGGCGGCGATATATTTTCTTTTTCATGGGCTTTTAGGGTTATTTTAAGGGATTTTCCAAGGGCCATTTGTAATTTTTTCGCAATTATATCCTTGTAATTATCGCTGATCCAAATGGCTGCAAAATCATTAGGAACGCCGAGTATAATATGATCTTCTTCCTCGCTGAGAAGGGAAAGCTCTTCAAACCAATTCTGATAGATGTCACTTTGAAAATCTTTCTTCAATTCCGATTTCACAAAGCTTAATGCACCATTCATATTTGTTTGCTCAATTACCACGTTATTCACATTTTACCTCCAAAAGTTTTCGTGTCCATAAAGCTCCTCCATAGATCAAATAAGTCTCTGAACTTATCAATGAAAAAATTTTCCTATTTTTCCTATACCCTTGAAAATCGGTACAAACACTACGAATTTTGACCATGAAATTTTGCAGAAATGACTTCGAAAAATTCAGTCGTTCGCAAAAAATGCAAACGATTCCAAAAGAATTTTCGCCGAATGCAAAAATATCCACAAGTTATTAACATTCCAATGTGAATAACTTTTTGCCCGGGAAACGCTTACCAGAGGGCTTTGCTCTCTTGGCAGCTGCCATGGGGCTCTGCCCCATACCCCGCAAGGAACATGGTTCCTTGACCTTTTTAACGGCCAATCCATGAGAAATTTTCGCATGACTTGGCCGCAGAGGGAAACTCCGCCCGGCGCGACGCGCCGGGCGGAGGTATTTTTTTTGGCCATTCGGGCCTCTATTTACCCTGGCCGATGCGCTGCGCATCGCGCAGCGCATCGGCCAAAAAGTCAGGGCGGGCCCTTTGGGCCCTGCGGGCCTGTTCCTCGGGCGTTGCCCGAGGAACAGGCCCGGGGAAAACCCCGGTCCAGGGGATGGATCCCCTGGCGGGAGTCCAGAGGGCGGAGCCCTAAAAAATTTGGGACAGAACCGCTAACGCGACGTTATAGGCAGCGTCAAAATGGATTCGGATAATAGTTTTGTATATTTATGTCGAGGGTGAAATATGATATCGTCTGGAATACCTCCTTCTACAATTTTTCCGTCGTGAAGGACGCAAACGCGATCGGCAACCTGTTGCAAAAGTGAAAAATCGTGAGTGATCAACAAAATCGCAAAATTTAATTCCGTTTGTAAATTTTTCATTGCATCCAAAATTTGTTTTTGAAGAATGGTATCAAGTGATGTTGTCGGTTCGTCAGCAATGAGTAACTTCGGACTATTTACCAATGCCATAGCAATCACCGCTCGTTGTTGCATACCGCCGCTCAGTTCGTGGGGATAGGAACGGAAAATTTTTTTAGGATTTAAAAAACCAACTTTTCTTAGCATGTCTAGTACATGTGATTTTTTGTTAACGCCTTCCGCAATTTCAAGCAACTGATAGCCAATGGTCAGCGATGGGTTCAAAGAATTGCCGGGTTCCTGAAAGATATAGGACACTTTACGGCGACGGATAGAAATTAATTCGAGATATGGCAAATCTAATATTGATTGCTGATCCAAAACAATTTTTCCGGAAATGGAAACGTGGGGTTGTAAACGCATAAGGCTTGTCGCAATAAGGGTCTTCCCACTCCCACTCTCCCCGACTAATGCTAGTGTCTCTCCGCAGTCGAGGGCAAAAGAAACGTCATGTACAGTAGATTTTTTCGCATTTGCAAAGGATATTGTGAGATTGCGGACAGAAAGATAAGGACCACTATTCATAAAATTGCTAAGCAATCACCCTAACTATTTAAAGATTGCCAACATTGTCGAGTACTTTAGCATTAGAGAACAGGATAAATAATTTATGGATAAAGACGTTATTATTTCCGGCGTACATTTAGATTTAACCAATGCTTTAAAACAAATTGTCAATGAAAAAGCGGAAAAATTATTCCGCCATGAAGGACGAATTGTGCGTGTACGTTTCGATTTGGAACATACCCAAAGCAAAGATCCTGCGGAGGCATTTATTGCCAAAGGCCATATCGAAATTCAAGGTCCCGATATTATAGCAAGCGCTATTAGCGATGATCTCTATAAATCTATCGATCTCCTAATTCAAAAATTAGACCGTCAGCTCAATGAACATTTCCGAAAGTAGTAAGCTCACTATTAGCTTTTATAAAAAATGAATTGCAAGCTTTGAAATTCCTACAAGTTGAGGAAACTAGAAATGGAGATGATCCAAGAGTTGTACCAGGAGATTATCATCGATCACAGTAATTGTCCGCGAAACGAAGGAAAGATTGAGCGTCCGACCCACATCGCCGAAGGTTACAATGCAACCTGTGGCGATGAAGTAATTATTTCGCTATTGGTGGAAAATGGAATCATTGAAGATATAAAATTTTTGGCCCAGGGCTGTTCCATTTCCCGGGCTTCAGGATCCATGCTAACGGAAAAAATCCGGGGAATGTCCCCCAGTGAAGCATTAGAATTTTCTGAAAATTTACGAAAGATACTCAGTTATAATGCTTTAGAAACGTCCGATAAAAATGAAATGGGTGATCTTACTGCTCTATTGGGGATCAAACAGTTCCCCATGCGTATCAAATGTGCCACATTGGCCTGGCATACTTTTGAAAATGCACTGAAAAATATCGATTAATCCCTTAAGGGCTACGCGCCCTTAGAATCCCCGCCAGGGGATCCGTCCCCTGGACCGGGGTTTCCGGGACTGTTCCTCGGGCGTTGCCCGAGGAACAGTCCCGAAGAGCCCAAAGGCCCGCCCGCGGCTTCGCCGCGGGCGGGCCTAACTTTTTGGTCGAGACGC
>JAITAG010000044.1 GCA_031284265.1 Puniceicoccales bacterium
CCTTTGCCGAGGCGATGCGCGATGCGCATTACCTCGGCGAAAAATTAGGGCCCGCCCGCGGCTTCGCCGCGGGCGGGCCCTTTGGGCCCTTCGGGCCTTTATTCTGGGCAACGCCCAGGATAAAGGCCTGCAACCCCGGTCCAGGGGATGGATCCCCCGGCTGGGATGCTAAGGGCGAGTAGCCCTTAGGAAAACAATCTCTTGACAAAAACATCATTCCTTTCTATTTCTTCATAACTTTTTATCCTATGTCCAGACGAAGCATACCACTGAAAAAGGTAATTTTTATTTTTTTACTGAGCCTTCTGACAGGTTTACTATTGATGACTCCCGATTTCATTTTTGCCGCCATCGATGATACATTTAAAATATCCCGCGATTGGAAAGCTATTCTATTTTTGGTACCGCTGAGTGTTGGACTTGTTTTATCGTCCAATTGGTTTTCCGCTCTGATGCTTACTTTTTTCGCCTGCACGCAGGTCATGCAATTCATTCATTACATTTATTTCGGCGTCCCGCTATCCCCCTTTGCGCTTCATTTCATGCAAAAAGAAATGGGAGATGTTTGGACTGAAATTACATTTTTTTGGAAAGATTACGGTTATGTTCTTCCGATAATTTTTATTCCCTTTGCTTTTATCTATTTTCTTAATAAAAAAGTTACAGTTTTTAAGTCTTGGGTTGGAATCCTTATAATTTTCTGTATTGTCGGCGGCATCGGCCATCGTCTGTGTATCGACAGTGCCCAACGTTTTACGCCAAATTCGCGGCGCATTACAATTTATAATTCCTTGAAAGCTTTTTTGGGCTACTTTATTATCAAATATCGCCACTATGACTTCAAAACTTATCAACCCTATGTCGTTGAAAAAAACCAATTTTTTGGGCGAAAAGACCCCATCAATATTGTGTATATTATTGGAGAAAGTTGCAACTATCGCCACATGTCGCTCTTCGGCTACGATGCCAATAATACAACGCCTTATTTAAAAAAGTTATCACAAGCGAATGATAATTTTATTTTTAAAGTGGGCATTGCGGGAGCAAATTCGACGCTTTCCTCTGTAAAATTTATCACCAATGCAATTTACGAGCCCGATAATTTAAAGCAGACGAGTTTCGATGCGACGAATTTATTTAAACTGGCCAAGCAAAGTGGTTTTCAAACTTTTTATCTATCGACCCAATGCGATATGTTTCTTTCGAGCATCGGTGGTGCTCAATATATCGATCATACCGTAACAAAGGAAACCAATCCCATTCAAATTAGACTTAAGAAAGACCTCTACCTCTTGGAGCTTATGCAAAAACAAAAGTATGGGGATAAAAATTTTATTGTTCTACACCAAAGCAGTGTACATTCTCCCTACGAAATGACTTACGGCCAAGGTTATCGAGCTTCTTGTATATTTTCCGGAAACTCTAAAAAGATTTTTGATGATTACGACAATGCCATGCTTTATAATGATTTTCTCATTTATCAAATATTTGAATTTTTTAACAAAAGCAAATATCCATTCCATATTATTTGGGTATCGGACCACAACGAATTGCTCGGTGAAAATGGAATGTATGGGCATGGCTCAGGAATTTTAGTTCCCGAAGTGGCCCAAATTCCCGTTTTAGTACAAAGTAGTGATTCCGTATTTTTAAAGAAAATCAATGATATTTTTGCCATTACCCATTACGAAATCGCCAAACTACTCGCAGAGCAGATGGGCTTCGACATTGTCAATCCCAACGAAGAGGAAAATGTTTTTTACACCAACGGCATCGATTTCAATGGCCAATGCGGTTACATTCGACTAATTAAAGATCCAGCCACGAAGACCGTAAAATATGATCTGCCTCCCATGCGTTGATGTCCAATAGTTTTCGTGTATCCGTAAAAATTGAGGGCAGTAAACCGGCAAAATTTCTCTACTAATGCCATGGGGCTCTGCCTCATACCCCGCAAGTAGTCGCAGACTCCTTGACCTCCTTTTGCGGCCCAGTCAGGCGAAGTTTTCGCCTGACTGGGCCGCAGGGGTAGTTTAAATTTTTCCTTTGCCGGGGCGCTGCACAGCGCCACGGCAAAAAGGTCAGCGCCCGCCCGCGGCTACGCCGCGGGCGGGCCCGTTGGGCCCTTCTGGCCTTGTCCCCGGGCAACGCCCGAAGACAAGGCCAGAAAATCCAGGTCCAGGGGATGGATCCCCTGGCGGGAGTCCAGAGGGCAGAGCCCTCTGGGAAACATCCCCTGGCTGGGATGCTAAGGGCGAGTAGCCCTTAGGGTATGGGGCGGAGCGCTCCATTTCCCATTTTCATTTAAGAGGCCTGGGCTTTAAAATTAATGGAATTATAATCTTTGAGTGTTGTTTTAATAACTTGTGGGAGAGTTTGGGAAAACAAATCGATTTGTTTTGCTTTTCGCTGGGCAAGCGACGTTGTTTCGATGGATATATCGGGATTTTTTTTGAAGAGATTTTTTACGCTCGTAATTTTATGTGTTTGAATATTTTTACTTTTGATTTTATCGCCGACGGCAATTTTTCGGGCAGAGAGTAGCGTATGTGGAACAGTCGTCCAGGAATCATTCATTGTTTTTTTTGCACCATCGTTTTGGCGAATTTTTCTTTTACGATGAACATCCATATTGGATTCATTTTCTTCGAATTCCCAATTTTCGTCCATTGCCATAGTTAATTTTTTAGACTGATAGGTTTTTCGTTTCTGAGGAATTTTCGACGTACCTTTCGATATATCTTCCTTCAAACCCAAGTCTTCATTCATTGCTTTTGTTAATTTTCTCATTCGATTCCCTCCTAATATTTCCACGATCCGTATTTTTTTTCCGTTTTTTCCGTTTTTAAGTTTTCTTCCAACAGTATTTCTGCTTCACTGCAGATATCGTCAATTCTTTTCATCCACGCCTCTACCACATCGACGAAAATTCCCAATTCATCTTGAAAATTTTCCGATTTTGCTATGGGGAGAAGAAATCTTTGTTGTAGGATGAGTGTTTGAGTTTGTTTATCGATCGCAAAGGTTGCTCCATGGGAAGCTTTCCAAAAGAAATTTGCCTCCAATAAAATTTCTAATACCAATTCTTTCCCCGTAAAGGGCACAACGCTAATATAGGAATAAACGATTAAGGCTCCTCTTTCTTCTTGGAGCTCCAGATTGAGAACGATTTTATCATCAAATAAAATAAGACAATGGTTATTTATATCGAGCTCAAGCGATGACAAATCTAGCACCTTTCCCAGTTCTTTGAGTAGGCTATTTACTTCTTTTTTATAATCCATATCCATCTTCCATTTGCCAGAAAGAATCCTACTTGAGTCTCCTTTCATGTCTTAAAAAATTAATTTTACAGATTTTTGCAACAAAAAAAGCGCAAATACAAAAATTTAGCGCTTAACGATTTAAAATTTTTAGGAAATGTGGTTCTAATTTGCTGAAATCGTAAGTGTTGGAACGGATGCCATCGAATTTCCCGATTGTAAATTAAACAAGTAGTTGAGAAACATAAAGGTCGATTTAGAATTTAGGTCATTATCGGCAATATAAAACCATTTCCCACGGTAAAAGATACTGACGAATGCATCTTTAGGGCGTTCTCGGCTTTCGGTACAATTGATGGTGATCCATTTTCCGGAAAGACATTGGGTCCAGTCAAATATTTTTCCATTGCAACCTTTCGTTATCGTAACTAATCCTGCATCGATATCTTTTTGTGGAACATTAACCGCATGGGAAAGGTAGAAAAAAACTTCCATAACCGAACGCGTTCGCACGGTCAAGTTCGTGCTACGCGTATCGAGAAAATTAGAATTGAAACGAAATTCGAAGCTATTCGGATCAAGCCCTAAAATAGATTTCAATTGTTGACTTTGGGAATCGGAACCCACGAACCGAAGGACGAGATCTTTTGGGCCATCGGGATTGAGACCGATAACCAAGCGTTTTTGGCTATATAACGCATCCATCAAGTCAATCGCTTCGGAAAAGGATTCATATTCTGGTTCTTGTACAGGAGTAGGTCCGGACGCTGTAGAAGCGTTATCCAGATGATTGATACACTCAACGCATAAATTGAAAACGCGCTTTACATTCCATCCCGCTTGGATTAGTCCTAGCACGACAGCAACGGGTAAAGGGGAAAGCATCCTTTTCGTGAAATCCTCACCCTTAAGTGGGGAGTAAGTGACAGTTGGATTTTGAAAAATCTCGCTGTAAGCAACTAACCCCAATTCATAATTGCCCGAATTATTAACTAGCCCAAATCTTGAACCGCTTGGACCGACCCGCGTTGTAAATTTGCGACTCTCAGCAATACCAGTTATGTCCATGAAACACGGATTCTCTAAATATTTCAAACGAACGATATTGAATAGCGTCTGTTCGTCATTCGTTTTAGCAATGGCATCATTATATTTTTGATGCACTTCTTTAACGGACTCTGGACCGATCGATTTACATCCTCCCATCAGAAATAATGCGCCCACAGCTCCCATAAACAAAACCGAATTCTGAATATTATTGATCATAATTGTGGCTAAAAGGGGAACCAAAAGATGACGTTTTGTCAACCTTATAAATAAATCAAATTCAAAATTCAAATTCATTTCAATGGCGTTGCATATGGATTAGGGAAGCCATCATTCTATAGTGCTGTGTAGCCTCTTCGCGTTCTGTCTTAACAACACCGATTTCGTCAAGAATCATTTCTATGATATGATCGTTGAAACTTTCTTTATTTTTTCTTTCCAAATCTATTGCTGCTTGTTCCAAGGTAGCCGGATCAATAGTCGGAGGCACTTCCCTTTTTTCCAGGAATATAATTTCTGCCTTTGCTTTTTCCGTAAAAATTACTTCGGAAATGCTACCGGTACGGAGTGAAAGTAACACTTCTTGTTCCTGGGGAGCAATACTCATCTCATGAAGATTTTTCCCATCGAATGCTACAAGCGTGCCTTTTTTTTCGGCAATAATTTTTGCAAATGTTTCCGAAGATAGGGGTTGTATTTCACCCAATATTTTCCGAATTTCGTCGATTTGCAGGGAAAAAGTTTCCTCTTTTTTCCAGGCCAGAAAATCCTGAACAACCCGTTCCCGAATGCTATCCAATGGGAGGTAAATCGGCGGAATGCAGTCCTGATATAGGAGAATACACGGATTGCCATTTTTAGCCCGAATGGGATCAGAATAGTAGCGATTTTCGTTTAACTTACTAACCTGGGCCAGAGATCCTTTGGAAAAATACTCATTTTCCGAAAATTGCTCCAATGGGATGGGGCCTAGGCTGGACACATTTAATGCGCTTCCTTCGATGATTTGTTTAAATTGCTCAGAATCGCGGGCAATATTTTTCTCATAGAGGTCGTAGGTAAATTGGGTAGCAGCTTCCATGGCGAGATGATCGGTCATATTGCGTTCATAGACTTCAGTGAGGGTCGCTTTTAACGCATCGGAACCTTCGGCCAAATTTTGGAATTGATTTTTACGGGAATTATAAATTTGTTGCAAATCAGAGGGCAAAGGTTCCGGAACGTTCCCGATAAATCGTTCCAATGGAAATTCGATGTAATCCAAGACGATTTGTTCCCCCATTTTATAGGCATCCCGGTGTGCTTCAAAGTATCGTCTGAGATCATCTTCCGCGTATTCGGGATCATCGGTTAGAACCGAAGTGTCAAATTGAGCTATTAAAAGAGAATATCTCGTTACTTTGCGCAGGATAGCCGATTGAGCTTGAATCTCTAGGCAGTAGCCTTGACCCGAAAGTAATTTTTCAACCGCAGCAATTTTGCAATCATTGGCAACTGTCCGCTCGAATATGCCCAATTGCGCGGGGTCCTTGTTTATCTGTTCCAGAAAATCGTTATATTGATGGATGTCAAATTGCTGGTTTTTTTCGAGAAAAGCGGGATAGGTTTCAATAAAGCAGTTGAGCGAGGGCTTATCCGGTTTGGGAAAGCCGAGACTGCTGGCGAGTTTTAGCGCTGCAAGTCGTGAGAGTAAAGCATAGCTTTGCAGTTGTTCCGTTCCGATAAAAATTTGTTGCAGTTTGGCACTTAACTCCACTTCCTGAAGTAGTTGGGTGATGTTCTTCTGGGAAGATAGATCATAACCGAAGATTTTTTTTCCCCGCCCTTGCGTATTGCGACCGATACCCGGAGAAGATCCTACGGTAAAAACAAAGCTAATCGTGACGACAGCTAACAAAATTGAAAACAGCCATTTATGATGTTTTTGCAAAACCTTTTGTAAAAAAGAAATCATAGTACCTCGGAAATGAGTAATAGGATATTGGAAAATTTTTCAAGTTATTCTTAATAGGAAGCCTGATTAGCTTTTAAGGTAAGTAACGGAAAATATTATATTCTTTTTTTTCAATGGGAGTAACAGCGTTTCCGTGGGAATCCTTAAGTTTGGCAATACTAATGTTAAGAGCATATAATTTAGCAGTCCCTGAGATGGGATTTATGGGATTTTTTACTTCGATATCCCACTCCTCCTGGCCAATAAAATGCATCGTAGCTTTTGTCGTATTATTTTTTATACGATTGATCAACATCGTTGTGATAACCGCTTCATTGGGATCGACATCCGCATCCTTATATAATTTTAATCCAATTAAAAAACCTTCCGTAACGATGCCTGTGACTAACGCAAAAAGCGAAAGCCCCACAATAACTTCAATCAATAGGTATCCTTTCCGATTCATTTCTTTGAGTTATACTTATTTTTTTAGCCATGGCAAGTCTGATCGCAAGTCTGATCTATTGCGAAAAAAAGCCAGGCGAATTTTTCGCCTGGCCGGCCGCAGGACCAATTTAAAACTTTTATTTTTCATTGTCCGAGGCATTGCGCGATGCGCATCGACTCGGCAAAAAAGGTCAGCCCACCCGCGGCGAAGCCGCGGGCGAGCCTCCGGGCCCTTCTGGCTTTTATCCTGGGCAACGCCCAGTATAAAAGCCAGAAAATCCAGGTCTAGGGGATGGATCCCCTGGCGGGAGTCCAGAGGGCATAGCCCTCTGGGTAGTACTGCCACGGGGCTCTGCCCCGTAACCCCGCAAGGAGTCACGGACTCCTTGACCTCACTTTGCGGCCCAGCCGGGCGAATTCTTCGCCCGGCTGGGCCGCAGTGGAAACCTCTGCCCGGCACTTCGCGCCGGGCAGGGGAAATTTTTTATTTCTTATTTTTCATTTGCCGAGGCGATGCGCGGTGCGCAGCGCCTCGGCAAAAAAGTCAGCCAGCCCGCGGCTTCGCCGCGGGCTGGCCTTCGGGCCCTTCGGGCCTTGTCCCCGGGCAACGCCCGGAGACAAGGCCCGCAATCCAGGTCCAGGGGATGGGTCACCTGGCAGGAGTCCAGAGGGCAGAGCCCTCTGGGCAGTGCCACGGGGCAAGCAAAAAGCATTTATTTTTCCATTGCCATTCGGGGAAAATCGAAACGATACGTCTTCGACATACGGAGCGATGGAAATTTTTCACTACGGCAGCATTGATAGTACAAATTCGGAATGCTTTCGCAAATTTGATGCGGGACAGTGCGTTCCGTTTGCCGTAATAGCTGAAACGCAGACGCAGGGGCGTGGGCAGTTTGACCGGAAATGGTACAGTGCGGATTCTAAAAATTTGTATATAAGTTTTGGATTTATACCTCGCCAATTACCTCAGGAATTTCAAAATTATTCGATTATCGTTGCCAAAAAAATTGCAGATCGATTGGGGCAGATTTTTGATCTTATTTTTGAGACAAAAGCACCCAATGACATTTGTTTTAATGGTAAAAAGTTATGTGGTATTCTAACGGAATCGCGTATTGCCCATGGCCGTATCATTTTTGCGGTTACGGGTATAGGTCTCAATGTAGCGGGCGATCTTTCGAGTTTTCCACTGGAATTGCAGACGGTGGCGACGACGCTAGGCGATTGTTGTAAGAGAGCAGTTTCCTGTCCAGCGGTAGCAACTGTAATCGTAGAAGTTATGGAAAAATTATTATTGGGGAGCGATTCCACGGGATAAGGCTTGCCGACAGACTTTTTTTCTACACTTCTAAGCATTTAACATGGTGGAGAAAGAGGAAGAATCTGACGATAAGCAAAATCCATTTGAGGAATTAACGAAACAATTTAGTGATATTCTTGGAAAAGTTGGAGCCAATGTACAGATTGCTCCTCTTCCGTTTAATAGGACGGAAAAAGCTGATACGGATAGGGATTCCATTGACGAAGAAATTGATGACAAAGAAGCGTTGAAACGAATAAAGAATTTTAATTTTCGGCCGAAGGAAATCAAAGAATATCTCGATCGTTTTATTATTTCGCAGGATGAAGCGAAAAAGGTATTGTCCGTAGCGATTTGTGACCACTACAACCACATTCGCAATATTATTGAACAAAAAGTTCATCGCAATCAGGAATACATGAAACAAAATGTACTCATTTTGGGACCGACAGGTGTGGGGAAAACCTATCTCATTAAGACCATTGCGAAGTTAATCGGCGTTCCATTTGTAAAGGCCGATGCGACAAAATTTTCGGAAACGGGTTACGTAGGTGGTGACGTGGAAGATCTCGTACGCAACCTGATCAAAGTGGCAAATGGTAATGTGACTTTGGCGCAATACGGCATTATTTTTATCGATGAGATCGACAAAATCACCAATGCATTTGGGGATATGGGCCGCGACGTTTCAGGTCGTGGCGTACAAATCAATCTTTTGAAATTAATGGAAGAAACCGAGGTCAGTGTTTTTAGTCAGACTGATATGCTTAATCAGGTACGCACCTTAATGTCACTTGGGAATAGTAAAAAACAGCCTGCGGAAAAAGTCAACACAAAGAATATTTTATTTATCGTCAGTGGAGCGTTTGACAAGTTGGGCGACATCGTCAAAAAACGAATCGGGACGGCGCAAATTGGTTTCGGTGTTGCGGAGCAGTCGACCGATCAGGATTTTGGATTTTTAGTGCGGGCTCAGACGGAAGATTTTATCAAATACGGTTTTGAACCTGAGTTTATTGGACGTTTACCGGTACGTGTGGCATGTAAGGCATTGGGAGAAGCGGAATTGGAGAAAATTTTATCATCCGCAGAAGGGTCAATTGTTCGGCAATATCGCGAAGATTTTGCGGGATATGGCATTGATCTCGGCTTCGACAATGGTGCATTAAAAGAAATTGCCAAGGAAGCGGTAAAGGAAAAAACTGGTGCCCGTGGGTTACTAACGATCCTGGAACGGATTTTTCGAGACATGAAATTTGAGCTACCGTCGACGACCATTCGGAGCATTGCGTTGGATGCTGAATGCGTTAGAAATCCCAAAAGATATCTTGAAAATATTTTAAAGAATTGTCACAGGACGAATGACCCTTTAGGCGATGTAGAACGATTCGTGGAAAGCTTTGAGGGAAATTTTGGAATTCGTCTCAATTTTACGCCATCGGCGGTGGAAGAAATCGAAAAAATTGCCGAGGATAGTCAAACGGGTATTGTAGCGGTATGTAATCGCCTATTCGAAGATTTTGGCTATGGATTACAACTTTTATTGAGGGACAATGAGTTCAAGAGTTTTGAAATTCCACGGGAGGCGGTTTTGCATCCGGACAAATTTCTTTCCGAGTTATTTATGCGTCACCGGTACCATTGCCCCACATAACTAAGTTACCATATTGTCCAGTTGGTGCAGCTTCTACATACCCATTGCCAATTTTGGCCACATTGGGTACCGCTTGGCGGATATCCGTGGTATATTTCTGACCGTTCCAGTGGAGAAATTTTGCTGGTTTACTGCCATCGAACCAGGTCACGTGTCCATCACAGAAGACAACGTAGCCACCCTTAGAACCGTAGAGGCCATATTTTTCATCCCAGGTGCCATCGGTTTTTAATCCACGTGTAAAGGCAAGCGGAGTGGTGGTAAGGGGTACGGAGCCATCGAGATTGGCGATCGTACAGTAACTAAAGAAGTAGTTGCGCCGTAAACCAAAGTCGTTACTTTTTGCGTCACTGAACCCGAAATTAAACATTAAGCCACTTTCTTCCGTATTATCTGTACCTCTCGCGATATGAGAATCGATTGCTTGGGAAGCATATTTGTCTCCTGGAGAAACATAAACGCTTGGATCATTTAAAACACTTTTCGAATGAAAAAAATAATAAGGTCTTTGTATGGCGCCGGCCAAAAATAATGCAAACCACATGCCATAATCCGAATGTTCGCCACCTGGGCTAGCTTCCATGAGATTCATTACGTTACCCCGATTGATCGTATATTCGCGCCAGGCTTCGGCGATTTTTTGGAGATTGGAGACGTCTCTTACTTTCTGCGCGCTTAACTTTATGGCGCTCATCGCCGGTAGAAGAATGGCCAGTAAAATGCCGATGATGGAAATAGTAAAAACAATTTCAACTAAAGTAAAGGATTTGCTTTTACTTTTTCCGCACTTCCGCACTTCCGCACTTCCGCACTTCCGCACTTCTAAAATAACCATGAAATAATTATCTCGAGTTTACAAACTCTGGCAAGGAGAAAACGCAAATTATTTTCATTTTTTCCAAAAAATATTTCTGGGAAAACTATTCCCGAAAAAAATTTGACAACACTCTTTTTTCTTCCAAGGCTGAAGAGTAGAGGGTGGGAGCAAGCGACATGTTAAAAATTTCACTCGCCGCCGGTACCAGCATAATGCAATAGGACTAATTTTCCACCACTTGTACATCTCTTTGTCTGTGGATTACCGCATGTGATCCAGGTGGAACTGAGTACTGCCCCACGGATATCGTTTGTATAGCCTGATTGATCCCATTTTAAAAATTTCGCTGGTTTATTGCCATCGAACCAGGTAACATGACCATCACAATATACCACGTAACCACCTTTACTCCCATAAAGTCCGGCTTTTTCGTCCCATTTGCCATCTTCACACAGCCCTCGAGTAAAACCTAATGGCGTTGTATTGAGCGGGGCGTGTGGGGGCAAATTACACATTAAGCAATAGCTGATGAAGTGGCTATTAGAAACCATAAAATTAGCTACCGTTGAAAACGCCTCTTTCCAGGAAACTGCCTGTTCATTGGTATCGAAAAAGCCAATTAATTCCTCGATTACTTTTGAAGCATATTTATCCCCTGGAGAAATGTAAACATACGGATCATTCAAAACTATATCCGAAGGACTAGTTTTGCCACGCCCTGCCAATTGTTCTATAAAAACAGTCGCGCAATATGTTCCCCATGGATCTCTTCCGTCAATACTCCAGCCACGATTGATGACGCATTCACGCCAGGCTTCGGCGATTTTTTGGAGATTGGAGACGTCTTTTACTTTCTGCGCGCTTAATTTTATGGCACTCATCGCCGGCAGAAGAATGGCCAATAAAATGCCGATGATGGAAATGGTGAAAACAATTTCAACTAGAGTAAAAGATTTGCTTTTACCTTTACCTTTTTTCTGCATTTCTGCATTTCTGCATTTCTGCATTTCTGCATTTCTGCATTTCTGAAACAACCATGAAATAATTATTTTAAATTCACAAATCATGTCAAGGGGAAAATATAAATTATTTTTAATTTTTCAGGAAATTACTTCCAGAAAATTATTTCCCTAAAAAAATTTGACAATGGTTCATTTCCTTCCAAGGCTGAAGAGTAAAGGGTGGGAGCGAGCGGCATGCCAAAAAATTCACTTGCCTCCGGTGCCGACGTGATAAAGGATAACGAGTTTTCCATCACTTCTGCAATCTGTTTTTGTTGCATCATTACCGCATGCAATCCAGGCGGAAGTGGGTACTGCTTCGCGGATATCGTTTGTTTGCTGGGATTATTTTCCGAAAAAATATCTCCGAAAAAATTTGACAATGGTCCATTTCCTTCCAAGGCTAGGAAGGTAGAGGGTGGGAGCGAGCGGCACGTTAAAATTTTTCGATTTATGCTAATCCAGTATGAGTCCCTTACCTCGTAAGGATGGTTGCCAGAGGGCTCTGCATTCTGGACTCCTGCAAGGAAGCTTATCACGGGGCTCCGCTCCGTACCCCGCAAAAATTCGCGGACTTCTTGACCTTGTTAACGGCCAAACCAGGCAAAATTTTCGCCTGACTGGGCCTCGGGTCAAAATCTTTTATTTTCCTTGGTCGAGGCGATGCGCATTGCCTCGACCAAAAAAGTCAGCCCCGCCCGCGGCGAAGCCGCGGGCGGGGCCAAAGGGCCTCCTTCGGGCTTTCCATCTGGCAATGCCAGATGGAAAGCCCGCACCCGGTCCAGGGGGTGGACCCCCTGGCGGGGATTCTCAGGGAGAATAGCCC
>JAITAG010000050.1 GCA_031284265.1 Puniceicoccales bacterium
AGCCAGGCGAGCGTCATCGCTTTTGCGGCTCCCCAGCGCAATCCGACCATCAGGACGAGGGCCACTAGAATGGGAAATGCTGCAACGATTGCCAATAAATTTGTGGACATAATTTTCGGTATTATAGCGACAAATCCTCAAGAAACAATAAAAATAAGATAAAAACACAACCCTCAATGGCTAGTTGGCCATGCATCCGAGATAAGTGATTTAGCCGTCGGTGCCATTGGAAGCGTTCCGGTAGGGGTGCGTGGTTGGTTTTGTGAAAAAAACTTGACAGCGGCGGAAAGTACGGCAAGGCTGGAGGTATGAGAGTGGGGCAAGCGTCGCGTGTAAATTTGTCCCGCCGCCCACGTTTACGCCATTTTTAGGCGTCGATGTAGGTGGCGTTGGGGGCGTTATCTTCGATGAAGGCCCGGCGAATGGCGACGTCCTCGCCCGTTGGCATTGGCGAGGAAATAGCAATCCATTAATACTGACCAATGAAATTCCAATGCTGCATCTTTCGAGAATTTGCCATCATAAGGCTTTTTCGATATTTTCATCTTCCGTTTCCGAAGCTGTCTAAGTATACAATTTTAACACGAGTTTCACCGGTATTGGCTTCGTCTATGGGAAATTTGCGGCCGGCCATACGCACGTGAAAAAAGAGAGGAACAAAACCTCGAAATTGGGGAGGCGACTTAAATCCCATCTTTTTCATATCATCGAGAGCTAATTGAAGCAATCCTGAATGGGATATTTCAACGCTAAAATCCCTGTCTTCTTCAAATTCAGATGGGCGGCGTTTAACTTGTATTTCTCTATCTCCCTGATCGACTCCCCCGAACTGAAGCACCACAGGTAGAAAAGCCGAAAACAATAAATCGCCATCGAAATTAAAAAGCACATCGAATGGATCCGCTTGTACAAACACAGGCGGAATTATCCAAGGTACGTAGTCCAATTCCAAGAAATCTCCCCAGGAATTAAAATCTGCTACATCGAGCGAACCCGGATCCATCCCCTCACCCCGAAGCGGCAAAGGTGAGCCGTCCAGTTCCGATAGCCATCTATCAAAAACGGAATCTACCATATCCGGTGAATTCGTCCGCAGTAGGTATCCTGTTAAATCCATACCTAACCGATGGCACAAATGAAAAGCTATTCTATTTAGAAGAAGTTGCTGATATCGATAATCATAATTTACTATATCCCTAGTATGATGTCCAATGAAGGCTTTTTCAACGGTTTCCAAATTTAGAGTTCTAATTCTATCCCAACAATACCCCTCTTCCAACATGTCTTTAATTTCTCTTATCGTTTTCCCATTGGTAATTCCCTGATTGAGATCCGTCAAAGGACGGGTACAAAACCATACTTTTCCCGTTGCAATTAACAGCAATTCGCGCATGAAATCCGATAAATCCTCATGAGTCAACTTATCACGTTTCCATTTTTGATTTCCCATAACCCTGGCTACGGGTTTCACAACAACTTGCACTGGAAGCTTTTTAGCGGAAGCCTGCGCAAGATGTTTTACTGAAGATGAAAGACTTGCAATGAAATCGTCTACTTTTGAATCAGATTTCCCAGCGGCAGCTTGTGCATAGCTACTGACCATTAGTAGTAACATAGTCACCGGAGCGATTAATTTTATGCTATTGTTCATTTCATATTCTTTCTTTTGTTTTATTAATAATTTATTTCATAATTATATATTTAACTTTAAACACTATTTTTTGTAGAACTTATCATTATGGAGTTTTTTCAATATTTTCATCTTTCTTCTCTGGCGAAAATAATGGCGGAAATTTGCAAACTAAATTTTTCAATGGTTGGATAAATATACCATTTTAATACGAGTTTCACTGCTATTGGCTTCGTCTATGGGAAATTCGTGGCCGGCCATACGCACGTGAAAATAAAAGGGAGTAGAATTTGGAGGCGGAAGAGAGTTCCCCGCTCCCCTTTTCGAATCCCGAAACACAGGAAAAGATTCCGCTACTTCCATTTCCCAAATATCGCTAACAGCTGATTGCAATATTATCGGGTGGGATATTGCAATTCTGAAATCCCTTTCTTCTTTAGTTCCAAATAGGCGGCGACGTCTAACTTGTATTTCGCAATACCTCCTACTTACTCTCCGGAGCTGAAGCGCCACAGGTAGGAAGACCGAAAACAATAAATCGCCATCAAAATTAAAAAGCACATTGGACGGATAATCCGGATCTGTCACCTCACGGCGAAGCGGCAAAGGTGAACAGTCCAACTCACGGCGAAGCGCCAAAGGTAGGCCATCCAGTCCCGATAGCTCTCTATCAAAAACAGAATTTACCACATCGGACGGATCCGCTTGCAATAGGTATTCAGTTAAATCCATATCAAACGGGGGACATAGGTGAAAAGCTATTCTGTTTATGAGAAATTGCTGCTGTTTGCAATCATAGTTCACTATGTCCCTAGCATGGTGTTCAATGAAAGCTTTTTCAAGGGTTTCCGAAATTAGGATACTAATTAGAATGTTAATTCTGCCCTGGCAATACTTTCGATTGTCAGATGCCAAAGGGCTCCTTGCGCATACCTCTTGGGGAAATTTTTTTTCTAACATGTCTTCAATTTCTTCCACTGTTTTTCCACAGGTAATTCCCATCTGGAAATCAACCAAAGGACGGATACAAGGCCATGCTTTCCCCGTTGCAATTAGTAGCAATTCGCGTCTAAGATCCGATAAATCATCTAGAGTCAACTTACTACTTTCCCATTTTTGCTTTCCCATTGGTATGCCTGCGATTGATTCCTCAGCGGCTTGTGGTGGAGGCTTTGCAATGGCAGCCTGTGGAGGGCTTGCAGCGGCGGAAAATCTCGCCAATAAAGTTATTTTTGGTTCAGGTCCAGAGCTACTAGCCAAAGATGGCACATGGCCATTGGATACTACCAACGGCATAGTCAGCAATGCCATTAATTTCGCATTATTACCCATTTCATATCCTTTCTTAGGAAAAAAACGTCCTACAGGGGTAAGGACTAAATTACCCTTACTCCTTGGGAGGGGAAGGATATTAAAAAGCCCTGCTTTGTCAATAATTTATTTTATGATCGCATGTCCCATTCCGGATCCCGTTCTCCCATTTTAAATTCCGAAATGGCAAATTGAATAAATTTTTGATCGTCCTTGAGCCATTTTTTGATTGTGAAAATTTTTCTGTCAAGCTTAAAGTTTAATAGCCAGTCAGCCGTCGATGTGGGTGCCATTGGAGGCGTTTTTTAGCGGAGGTGCGGGCCGATTTTGTGAAAAAATATTTGACAGCGGCGAAAAGTACGGAAAGGCTGGAGGTATGAGGGTGGGGTGAGCGGCGCGTAAAAAATTTTCCGCTGCCCACGTTTACGCCATTTTTAGGCGTCGATGTAGGTGGCGTTGAGGGCGTTATCTTCGATGAAGGCCCGGCGAATGGCGACGTCCTCGCCCATGAGCATGGAAAATACGGAGTCCGCCGCCGCCGCATCTTCGATGGAAACTTTGAGCAATTTTCGCCTGGCCGGATCCATCGTCGTTTCGAAGAGCTGCTTCGGATTCATTTCCCCCAGACCTTTGTAGCGCTGAATCGATAGGCCGCGCCGTCCCAGTTCCCGTACCTTGGAGACCATTTCCAGGCCGGAATACATTTCCAAAATATTTTCCTGGTCCGTACCCATGTGTTCGACGATGTGGTAGCGGGGATGGTGGGTCGTTTCAAAGGTACTCAAATCGATGCCAAGCTGAGCCAATTGCTCCAGTAATCCCTTGAGTTGGGGAACCTCGAAAATTTCGTGAACCGTAATGCGCTGGCGAATTTTGATGCCGTCCGCTTCAATTTCTCGGGTTGCGGAGCCCTCAAAAATATCGTCGACAATGCCGTACTCCGTGTAAAAACTTAGCCGTTCGCCTTCGTCGAAGAGAAATTTAAAATATTCCCCATTGCCCGAGCGGATTCGGGCGATGAAGCGGGGCAGCGTGAAATCGGGGCGGTGTTGGTCGAGGTAAAGCGGCAGGGAACAGCCATGGCGCAAGATACTGGCTCCCAGCGTCTCAATTTTCGAAAAAATGCGGATGATAGCCGATACCGTCTCGGGACTAAATGGATAATTGTCGATGGCGCGGATCAGCGTCACGTCTTCCGTACCCAGTTCGAGGAGAATTTTGTTCAATTCGCCGTCATTGTCCACGTAGCGTTCTTTTTTTCGCCGCTTAATTTTATAGAGCGGTGGCTGGGCGATGTGGACGTAGCCATTGTCGATGAGTCCGCGCATCTGGCGGAAAAAAAATGTGAGTAGGAGCGTTTGAATATGGGATCCATCCACGTCCGCGTCGGTCATGATAATGATCTTGTGGTAGCGGCACTTATCCGCATCGAAACCGCCCACTTCGTCGTGGTTACCGATTCCCGTTCCGCAGGCGGTGATGACCATGCGGATGGCTTCGCTGCTGAGTACCTTATCCAACCGCGATTTTTCCACGTTAATAATTTTCCCAAATAAAGGTAAAATGGCCTGAATGGAGCGATTGCGTCCCTGCTTAGCGGAACCGCCTGCCGAGTCACCTTCCACGATGAATAGCTCGCATTTGGCCGGATCTTTTTCGGAGCAATCGGCCAATTTTCCCGGTAATCCGCCTCCCGCTAGGGCACTCTTACGGACCGTTTCCCTGGCCTTGCGGGCAGCTTCCCGGGCGCGGGCGGCATTGAGACATTTGTCGATAATTTTTTTACCGAGACCGGCGGTCGTTTCGAAGACATATTTTAAGTTATCGCCGACAATTTTTTGGACGATACCATCCACTTCGCTGTTGGAAAGTTTCGTTTTGGTTTGGCCTTCGAAGCGCGGTTCCGGTACTTTTACGGAAATGACGGCCGTTAATCCCTCGCGGACATCGTCGCCGGTGAGCGTGGGATCCTTTTCCTTGAGCAGATTATTGGCCTTGGCAAAGCCATTGATGACCCGGGTAAGTGCGGTGCGAAAACCCGATAGGTGGGTACCGCCCTCCACATTGTGGATGGAATTGGCGTAGGCGTAAATTTGATCGTTGTAGGAATCGTTATATTGCATGGCGATGTCGACGGTCACTGCACCGCTTTGGCCTTCCGGAATATGGGAACCGGAGAAGGCGATCACGTTACCGTGGATGGGATTTTTTCCGCGGTCAAGGAATTCGACGTATTCGGCGATGCCATTCCTGAAATTAAAAACTTCCCGTTTATCGTTGCGTTCGTCGTCGATGGCGATGGTAATTCCGGGGTTAAGGAAGGCGAGTTCGCGGAGGCGTTTGGCGAGAATATCGTAGCGGAATTCCCGTATTTCCGTAAAAATTTCCGGATCGGGGGTGAAGACAATTTTGGTACCCGTTTTATTCGCATTGCCGGTGATGATCAGTTTTTGCGTTGTTTTTCCTCGGGAAAATGCCATGTAATGGACGTGGCCATCCCGCCGGACTTCGACTTCGAAGGATTCCGAAACCGCATTGACGCATTTTGCACCCACACCGTGGAGGCCACCGGAGACCTGGTAGGCTCCCTTTCCGAATTTACCGCCGGCGTGGAGGTTAGTCATGACGAGTTCGAGGGCGGGAATTTGGTATTTGGGATGGATATCGACGGGGATACCGCGGCCATCGTCTTCGATGGAGCAGGAGCCATTGAGGTGGAGTGAAACGGTAATATTTTTGCAGTAGCCGGCAAGGGCTTCGTCGATGGCATTGTCGACGATTTCGAAGGCGCAGTGGTGTAAGCCCCGTTCGAGGGTATCGCCGATGTACATGTCGGGGCGTTTGCGGACACCCTCCAGGCCTTCGAGTTTTTGAATTTTAGAGGAGTCGTAAGTATCTGTGGTGGGCGGTATAGGGAGTCGATCCATAGGGAAGTGGGCGAATTTTCCATATATTTATACAAATAGCCCATGGGGCAAGGAAAAAATTGGCCCAATTGCTCCAAAAAGAATATGATTTTTGATATATTTCTTTAGGTACCACCTGTGGGGACTTTTGATTTGCGAAGCAAGGTATCCTTGCTTCGAAAGTCCCATTGAATTCCTTATATTTTTCGAATAACGGTTTGTTTTATGTTTCTATCTAATCAAAGTGGTGAAATCTATGTCCGAACGGGTGCGGCAGATGACCGCGACCGGGTTGGTCACCATCGCAGTGGGGCTGCCCTGGATGGGGCCGCCCTAGACCATGTCCAAAGCGGTGTGGTAGGCAACCGCGACCGGGTTGGTCACCATCGCAGTGGGGCTGCCCTGGATGGGACCGCCCTAGACCATGTCGGAAGAAGTGCGGTGGGCAACCATGACCGGGTTGGTCACCATCGCCGTGAGGCCGCCCTGGATGAGGCCGCCCTAGACCATGTCGGAAGAAGTGCGGTGGACAACCATGACCGGGTTGGTCACCATCGCCGTGAGGCCGCCCTGGATGAGGCCACCCTGGACCATGTCGGAAGAAGTGCGGTGGGCAACCATGACCGGGTTGGTTGCCATCGCTGTGAGGCTGTTGTAGCTTTCTTGTTTTATCAAGAAACGGAGACCTATTAATATCGGCTAAAACGTAGGAATTGCCAAATAGTATCCCCGCGATCAAAGGTGATATGTATTTTAAGTGTATCGTTTTCATAAACCGATACCATGTTATTTTTTATTATTTTACTGTCAATTATTTTTTTTAAAAAATATTCACAGTAAAAGTTGGAGAAGTTCGTTGTGGAATGGTTTTTCAATCACTTTACATTCGCATGAATTGTGGGTCCAGGCCACCTGTAACCTCATTGTTGACGCTGCTATCGCTATCAATAAGTTATATGGCATCCCCAGGAAGCTTGCCCTGTAAAGTTTCGATACATTTGGCGACAAAACTCTTGGAGTAATTCCTGTACTCGAAAGGGATGAGGTCTTAGCTTTTAGGATTGTTATTGGCGGTGGTGTTAATGGTCGTCCCGGAACTTTTCCTACTCCTGACATTTTTTATCCTCCTGGTCTATTTTCTTTATTTCTTGAGATTTATTGAATTTTTTTATAAAAATATTCACGGTAAAAAGCTAGAAAAGCTTGTCGCGAAATAGTTTCCTAATCATTTTACATTCGCATAAATTGTTGGTCCAGGCCACCTGGAGCCTCGCTGTCGGTACTGCTACCACTATCAATAAATTGTATATTATCCCTGGGAAGCTCTCCCTGTAAAAATCGCTTCATATCTTCTTGTTCTTTTTGATGGCATTCGATAAATTTTTCAAGAATTTTCTTGAAATTATCCGAATTCATAAACGCTGCGGGTAGTAAACGCGCCATCCCGATTTGCTTGGTTTCTCCGTCATAGGAAAACGTCAAATTATTGGACTCAATACTTCCATTTTGCATGACATAGTGGCGTAAAATTTCCTTTTTCCCGATGTTGGGCAATTCACCGAGTTCGGTGTAAAAAATCATGCCATTAAAATGTTCATTAAATTTCAAATGAATTTGAAGTTCATCACCCACTGCTAGACAGCAATAGGCCTCATCATCGACTTCCAATTGCGCACCAATTTCTTGGCCGAAATCACTAACTACCTGTACCATTAAATCTCTCGACATATTTCGATCCTTTCCCACGAAGCTTACGAAATTGATATAAAATGTCAATAAATTCTCGAAAAAATTATAATAGAGATAATAAATTGAGATCCGTAAGTGTTTCAGCGACTAAGTTAGGTGTTAGTGCGGCGAAATTGTTTTTATCCGGTGATTTTATGATATAAACCGGTGCCTCGAAAATGGGACGGGTTTTATCGGGATTAGTCGGACCAAAGAGAACAACCGTTGGAATTCCTAAAAAATTGGATAGATGGACGCCCCCCGTATCATTTCCAATGACTAATTTACAGGTCGCAATTTCATCGGCAAATTCGGAGAGATTCGTTTCACCTGCGCGGTCGATGATGCGATTTTCCCTTTGAAATCGATCTTTAATCGCCCGGGCAACGGAAGCATCCCTTGGCGTACCAAAAAGCATAATCTCAGCGGTCGTTTGCTTTAAAAGTTCGTCGATGAGGTCGATCCAATGGGATGTCGGCCAACGTTTTGCTGGACTATTTTCACTGCCACAGATTAAGCCGATCCTAGTTGAGACTGCAATTTTTGAGCGGAGCGGAGTGAGATTCCAGTCACCTTCGTACCCCATTGCTTGGGCAAAAAATTGTGTGGTTTTTTCCTGATGAATGGTTTGTAGATTTTTAAAATTCATAAAAATTCGTTCTGAAAATAAAGGACGTTTTTTACGGGGGAACTGCTGTGCGAACGAATGGGCCGCAGCCACAATAAATGTCTCGATATCACCCGTCGTCGAATTGACGAGCCGTATTAAAAAATCGGGTTTCAAGCGGCGATAGGCGAAAAGTTGTCGATAGTATTGCTTACTTTTTTGCGCGAGTGGCAAAACGCAATCCGCAAGATGTAAATTTTCTAAAAATTGGACAAAATGCGATCGCACTAACAGTGTTATTTGTGCATCGGGACGCGCTCGGTAGACGGCTTTTACGAGAGGAATAGCCATAATCACGTCTCCTAGCCAGTTGGGCATGCGGATAAAAATTTTTACTTTTTTGGCTAGTCGGGCAAAATCAATGGCGCAGCGCTTCTGCGATAAATTTAGCCAATTGTGCTTTTGATCATGCGTATGCCAACGGTTGTGTGTCCATAGCCAGTCGCAACACGTTTCTTCGTTGGATAATAATTTTTGTTCCAACCATACATTCATTGCAGTTGCGACGTCGTAGTCGCCACAGGGAAATTTTCTGTAATGTGTAAATTTTTTGGAGTTTTTACTTTCCAAATTGAGACGCTCCGCGAAGCATTTTGCTCGAAAAATTCCCAATCGCTGGGGTATCAATCCATAGATGGGACAGCGAAAGTACTTATACAAAAGATCGGGAAGAGGCGTCGTCGATGCCACTCGCCCACAAAATGTCGATAGAACACCCCAGTCGTTGGCATTTTGATCGAATAAGATGACAACAATTCCATTGCGCTTTAAAATTTCCTTGGCTTCAAAAAATCCCATTCCCCGCGCCAGAAGCTTTAATCCAAATTTTTCACGCGTCCGGCGAATCCAATGCTCCAGAGCCTTATTTTTAAATGGTCGGTAGATCACACCGATTTCATTTTGCTTCGCCGCTTCGCTCAATAGCGGTATAACCGTCATCGCTTCCATCTGTGAAAAATGGGGTAGTAGGACGATCCGTGGTCCATCACTCTGTTTTTTTTGGCGGAAAAATGCTTCGATGGAGTCGTCCAGCTGAAATGATTGCCGAATCCGTTTTTTTGAAAAATAGGGCAGCGCGATCGCTAAAAGTCCCAACTCAACCATGCGCGCACAACTTTTTCGTGCCCATATTTTACATTCTGTCTCCGTTTTTTGTGGAAAAGCATGGGCGAGATTGGACAATATAATTCGCCGCCGTTGTCGGAAAAATAAAAGAAAAAATTGCCCCCAAAATTGACATAGTAACGCAACACAAGCGATGGGTAGTCGGGCGGCGACATAGCCGACAGCGCCGATCAGTAAGCGGAAAATCATGAATATTTTCTAAACATCAACGCGGCGTTATGTCCGCCGAATCCGAGATTTTCACTGATCGCAACGTTTACATTATGCCGAATCGCTTTGTTAGGGACGTAGTCCAAATCACACTCCGGATCAGGATTTTCGTAGTTTATCGTCGGCGGTATAATGCCCGTTTCGATCACTTTTGCACAAATAATGACTTCGATCCCACCCACCGCTCCCAATAAATGCCCCGTCATACTCTTTGTCGAGCTAATTTTTATATTTCGTGCATTTTCTTTAAACGCATGTTTAATGGCCCGTGTTTCAACTTTATCGTTTATTTCCGTCGATGTTCCGTGGGCGTTTATATAATCTACATCGGTTGACTGTAATTCCGATTCATGTAACAAGTTTTTCAGGCAGTTTGCCAATCCGCTACCTTCGGGATCGGGATTGGTGATATGGTAAGCATCGCAATTTGCCGCGTAGCCGATCACTTCGCAATAAATTTTCGCCTTTCGCATTAAGGCGCTTTCCAAGGTTTCCAATAGTACGATCCCTGCTCCTTCGCCCATGACGAATCCATCCCGTTGGGCATCGAATGGGCGACTTGCCCGTTCAGGTTCGTTATTGAAGTGGGTTGACATCGCCTTCATCATACAAAATCCGGAAAAGCTAAGTCCGACCAGTGCCGCTTCGCTACCGCCGGCAAAGATGGCGTCCGCTTTCCCGAGCCGGAGCAGATTATAGGCTTCGCCGATGGTATGTGCAGACGAAGAGCATGCGGTAACGGTGGAAAAATTGGGACCTTTAAAGCCGTATTGGATGGCGACGATTCCCGATGCCATATTGCAGAGGAGGGATGGGATCATAAATGGCGATACTCGGAGTGCACCCATATTATGAAAACGGGCGGTTTGTTTTTGGATGGTATCGACGCCTCCGATTCCGGAACCGATGATAACGCCTACGCGAAAGGGATCAAATTGTTTCGCATTAAAGGCGGCATCTTGAATGGCATTTTGGGTAGCGGCGACGGCAAAATGGGTAAAGCGGTCACTGCGTTTCGCATCCTTAGCATCCATATAATCTTCGGGATTGAAGTCTACGACTTCCGCCCCCACCTGGCAGGGATAGGTTTCGAAGGATGTAATGCGCGCGACGCCACTTTTCCCGGCGACGAGGCTATCCCAGAGAGTGGCGACATTATGCCCCAGTGAAGTTATACTTCCTAGGCCTGTAATGACGACGCGGTGTAACTGCGGCATATATCCATAAATTTATGCGATGCGGCTTTTAATATATTCGACGACGTCTTTGACGGTGAGTAATTTTTCGGCATCCGCCTCGGGGATACCGCCTTCGATTTCGTTTTCGAATTCGTCTTCGAATGCCATCATGAGTTCGACGGTTCCGAGGGAATCCGCACCTAAATCGTCTAGGAATGACGCATCATCGGTTACTTTTTCCTCGTTGATATTGAGTGAATTAACAATTACTTCCCTGACCCTTTGTTCTATTGATTTCTCAGCCATAACTTACGACTTATTATACCTATGAATATTATTTCCCCAAGTCAAGCGACTTTTTGGATTATTTTGAAATACAGGATTCCATTAGCTTTGGGGTATTTAATTATTAAATTTTTAAAAAAAATATCGCAGTTTTTTTTTTTTACAGAATTGATGGCTACTATGAGTAACATAGGTAGTATAAATAATAATCTTAGGGCCATAGCTTGTAATATTTTAACAAGCGGATTAGAAAATGCCGACCAGGCAAAAGGAATGCTGAATCGCATTCAACCTGGACCTAACGGAAAAAGGGCTTGGGAAATGTTTAATGATAGCAGACTTGATACATCGTTGTTAGTTGAAATGGCTAAAAACTCTTTAACTAGTCGGATGGGTATGCTATCTTCTTCGGTAGAATTTAACCAGTCCAAAACAGACGCTCAGAATATGTTTAGAGGGTTACAGTCAGCGAGAGAAGCATTACAAGCATTGAGCAGCGAAGCGCGAGATAATACACCATCGCCGCCGTCATTTCCGCCTGGAAAAGCGGGAGGGCCGCCGCCGACAGAAATAGGAAGTGGACAGTTTCAACCGATGCCAACGCCAACGATTGTAGGAGAGCCGGCATTGGCAGTGCCGCCGCCGCCATTTTTGCCAGAAGAAGCGGGAGTGCCGCCGCCGACAGGAATAGGAAGTGGACAGTTTCAACCGATGCCAACGCCAACGATTGTAGGAGAGCCAGCATTGACAGTGCCGCCGCCGCCATTTCCACCAGGAGGAGCAGAAGGGCCACCGCCGTATCCTCAGCCGGCACCATTTCTGCCGGGAGAAGGAGGAGGGCCACCGCCGTATCCTCAGCCAGCACCATTTCTGCCGGGAGAAGGAGGAGGGCCACCGCCGTATCCTCAGCCGGCACCATTTCTGCCGGGAGAAGGAGGAGGGCCACTGCCGCCGCCGGACCCATTAGAAATAATGGAAAAACCGCCGCTGGATCCCAAAGTGCCACCGGCAGGGTAGTAGCTGCCAGAAACAGGATAATATCCGGCCAATATCCAATGTATTTTTCGGCAATGGGAATGACGTCAAAATTAAATTATTTTGACGTCATTTTTATTCGAAATGGATTTTTTAGACGTGGGTTCCTTTGGCTTTGGAATATTTAATTATTAAAAATTCTTTAAGAAATATTGTAATTTTTTAAAAAATAACAAAATCAGTGGTTACTATGAGCAGCGTGAATAATAATAACATCCTCCGCAATATGGCCTGTAACATCCTGAAGGCCAGATCGCTTGATACACAAATCAAAAAAAAGGGATACCTTGAGCATATTAAAGCTGTTCCATCCATATTCGGGGGAGCTAGAAAAATATTTAAGAGTAAAAATTCAACGAATAGACTTATTGAAATGGCAATGACGTCACTCGACGGGCGAATTGCGAGATGCGCTGATAGGCCAGAATTCGCAACTATAAAGTCTAATTTTCGGACCATAAAAAAAGAGATGCAGGCTAAAAGGAAAGCTCGGTCTCAGGTAAATGTTAAACAATTTCAAAAGAGTAATCCCATTATTGCAGAAGCACTGACGACACTTCGTTCAATAGATGCCTCCAAAGAGAAAGCTCGTGGGCAAAAATTAGGGGCAGGGACTTTTGGGGAAGTTTACGCCTGTACGGTAAAAATAGGCGGCCAGGATCGTGAAGTTATAGTGAAAATTCCGACAGCAGTATCCGGAGCTCAGGAATTAATCGATGTCGAAACGGCTGTAGGGGATGCTCTAAGGAAATATCTTGATCAAATGCAATCCGATTCTTTAATTTCAGATTATCAGGGATTATCGGTCATCGCGGTACCTATAAAATTGGAAAATGGTGTGGAGATCCAAGAGAGAATCAAAGGAATGGATGGATGGAGTGCGATACAAGGGAAAAGTAAACTACAAGGTGGCCGTCTAGTACAAAAACAATCCCCTTATGGACCTTTTGCCAATGGCTCTGTGGATAATCCACAAAAAGCGGTCGAACGAACGGCTGGGCTCGTGTTAGGGCTGCATGCATTTCACAGAGCCGGAAAGGTTCACCATGATTTGAAGCCTAATAATATGATGGTCGAACCAGATGGCGATGATTTCCGGTTTCGAATTATTGATCTCGGTTTAGCTGTAAATGTCGACAAAAGGGCTAATATGAGTGGTACATCTAATGGGGCTCCTGAGTGTCTTTTTCCTCGTCCAGGAGAAGCAAAAGAATCGGTAGCTAAGCCTTCCTATGACATGTATACGCTGGGAACTATGCTTCCGTCATTGTTTTTTGGTAGCAAAGCAAACGAGGCGGGGCTTTTGCGTGGGTTTTATGGCGCTAATGGGAATCCTCCTGCATTTGTTCAATGTTATCGCAATATAGAATCCAATTTGGCGAACCAAATGTTACAACCTGAAATACAAGAATATGAATCCAATAGAACAGACTATATACGAGAAGAGCAATTTATTAATCAATTAGAAGCAGAATATAATCAAAAATTAACGATGCACTACAAACAGGAACCAGGAACGCACGATTTTAAACTCGATGTAATGCTTGATAATTTAAATTTGAGAAAAAATCGGTTAAATGCACGAAAGGAACAATTAAATGCGCAACTTCAAAATTTACATTCTCGACATAATACATTAGTAAAAGATCCAAAAGTCCAGCAACAACTCCAGGAACAAATGAAAAGGGATATGCTAAGCAATTTTCAGCGAATGAATCAAGCCATGTATCAAGCTACAGGCCAATTTTATCCGGAACCGGTGTTGCAGAGGCTTGCGGCAATGACGGCTGATTGTCTCTCCATGGATCCCAGCAGGCGTCCATCGGCAGAACAGGTTCTGCTCGCGCTACAAAATATGGGCCTGTCCAGTTGGCAAAGTGGCCAATACAATATTCAAGATGTACCGGAACCGGAACCGGGTTCAGAACAGGCAAGAATTCAAGAAGAAAATCTGCGGAAATTCCCATGGATCTATGGCAATACGCTGGCTGTTTCGTGAAAAATAATAAAATTTTTTTGATTTTTTTCTATTTTTTTATATAGTAGGACTTGCTGTGAATAATATAAACAATGGAAGAAATCTTTGTATGGGCTATAAATTAATTTATGGATCTTTTTTCTTTTTCGGTGCGACGGGGCATGTAATGGGCAGTGCAAATAGCGATAGTCTTTACAAGAGGATTTGCCGTATCATAAATAAAGCAGCAATATTTCAGAACTGTATTCCAACGGCGAGCTTTGTTAGAAAATATTTGGAGGCTAATCCCGATCCGCTGGACGCCATTCCGGATGATTTCGTACCCCAACACGACGAAGGAGAGATTGGAAGTGGAGTTTCTGGTTCTATTTATCCGGTAACCAATTCCGGGATGGTCGGTGAGTTTATAGTAAAAAAAGGCAAGAGTGGTAATGAAGCCGATATTGATAAGGAAGCCGATATTGGACGATACATTAGGGATGTCCGCCATAATATTACTCCAGAGACTCAATTTGCAGCCATACAAGGTCTTGAGCTCGTAGTACCGGGAAAAAATTTGGCGGATGGATCTTTGATACAAGAAAGGATTCAAGGCCAAATTCTCTATAGTTATTCAAAAAAAAGGATCGATATCCCTAGGGCGTTGGAACATTTATGTGTCCTAGCGAATAGCGTATATGCCCTAGAAATGGCGGGCATAAACCATGGCGATTTACATTCAGCAAATATTATGATGGAAAAAAGGAGGCTTCCTGAAGAGGTGATAGTAGCGAAGGTAAAGGCCATAGCAAGGGAAATGACGGGAATAACGGGAGAAGAAAGCGATTTAACGGATGAAGATAGGCAAGTACTTAATGCGGCAAAGGAGGCAGTTACAGCCAACTTAACCGATGAAGATCAGTACGAATACGTGCCCAGAATCATTGATTTTGGGTTTTCCGGTAGAATCGGTGACGATGGTTCTATTAACATGCTATCGTTCGGAGCATTGATGCCCATTCTTCTTTTCGGAAAAGATGGAGCAAGAAAAATAAACATTTTGCAATATGGTCATGCCTTGCCCATGCGGTTGGAGTTTAACAGAACAGCAAGAGGAGAAGTTATGCAAACAAAGAAAAGTTCCGGAAATCCACAAGATCAATCAGCATTAGCAATAATGTCATTAGAAGAATATTCAGCTAAATTAAACGAAGAAATTAATACGAAACGCGTGGATATTGAAAAGACATTGTTTAGGAGCGCGAAGCAAACAGATGACGAGTTGCAGCGGCAAATTGACAGTTCACAACGGCAAGTTGATGAAATCAACCAACAAATTGCCGACAAAAGCCAAACTTATAGTCGAACCTATGGAGAAAGTATGGAGAAATATAAAATGAGGTTTAAAATCGAAGTACAAAAGATAGCAGACGCAAAGATGAGTCAATATATAAATGAAAAATTTCACGAAGTAAACGATGCAATGAAAGCAGCCACTGGAAAATCCTATCCAGAACCAGTTTTGGGGGAATTGGTACGAATTATGGCCAATTGCATCTCCGATGATCCTATAAAATGTCTGACGGCTGCGGAAGTTTTGAAAAGAATAACGGACCTGACTTTTTCCGATTGGAGCAGCGGAAACTATACCATTCAACCGGAAATTATCCAACGGAACCCCAATGGAACTTCTGCCCGGGAGAGATTTTGGGGGAATTGGCACAAATTATGGCCAATTGCATCTCCGAGAATCCTACAACATATCCGACGGTTGCAGAAGTTTTTTGAAAGAATGAGGGACCGGGTTTTTTTCAGTTGAGGCAGCGGGGTCAAAGTAAGCACAGGAAACAAAAAAGTGCCGAAGCCTACCCTGAGGAGGGAAATTCCACAGGACTGGACGATAGAGCAGGTTCCTGAAGAACCACAGCTCTTTTGGGATGAAGAGGGATGGGGAAGCCCGGCGCAGTTCTTTTAGGGGATAGATGGAGCGAATGGTAAGCCGACGAAAGATTGAGGTTATTGGTGGATGTGGAACGAAAATTTTAAATTATTTTCCCCAAAAAGGTCGATATCGTAGAGCCTTCGATGTAAACATCAATAATCTGCCCAATCCGATCTTCGGTACCCTTAAAAATTACTTTTTTGTGCTCCGGCGTATGACCTTCAAATTGTCCCGTCCCACGCCTGGCTCGACCTTCTACGAGAACTTCTTTTACCGTCCCTACCATGGATTCGTTGTACGCCTTTGAATATTGTTCCACTTTTTTGAGCAAGATTTGATTGCGCTTCTCCTTAATTTCTTGGCAAATTTGATCGCCCAATCGTTCTGCGACAGTCCCGGGCCGGGGACTGTATTTGAATATGAATGCCATGTCGAATTTTACTCCATCGAAAAGATCGCAGGTCATCTGAAAATCTTCTTCCGTTTCTCCCGGAAATCCAACAATAATATCCGTCGAAATGGAAATGGTCGGCACTTTTTCTCGCAATGCAGCGACAATTGATAAAAATTGTTCGCGCTTATACGAACGCTTCATAGCCCGAAGAATTTTATCGGAACCACTCTGCAAAGGTAGATGGACGTGGGGACAAAGTTTTGATAAGTTTCCATAGGCATCAATGAGGTCGCCTTTGAATCCGTCGGGATGGGGAGACATAAACCTTATGCGGCGAATGCTATCAATGTCTTGAATCTTTTCCAAAAGCTGTACAAATGGGCTTTTCCCTCCGATGGATGGCATTTTACCCATGCCGTAGTGGTTGACAATTTGTCCCAGAAGCGTGATTTCTTGAGTACCGCGTCCGGCAAGCCATCGAACCTCATCGATAATGTCTTCCATGGAACGGTACTGTTCCGGACCCCGTGTTTTCGGTACAATACAATAGGCGCAGCGCATATTACACCCCTGCATGATGGATACGAAAACGGAAGTTTTAACCTTTTTTGTATCATGTGCCGCAGCAAATCGTTTGTCGATAACATGGGGTGCAATGTCCATAATGCGGCGATCGGGATTGCGGATGAGTTGATCCAAATATTCGGGAATTTTTTCGAGACCGTTGGGACCAACAATGAGACGCGTATGAGGCGATTTTTTATAAATTGTTTCACCAAGATTTTGAGCCATACAACCGATGATACCAACGAATTTTTCTCGATTTTTTCCGATCAGATTAGATTTGCCAATGGCCTTGGCCTCCGCTTGCTCCCGTATACTGCAAGTATTGAGAAGAATAATATCCGCACTCTGCTCATCGCTGACGATTTCATAACCGCAATCCCCCAGTACCGCCCTTAACCCTTCCGATTCTCGCTCATTCATTTGACAACCATAAGTCCTAATGTATACCCGCTTTTCCATGCCGTCCACTACGATTGAAAAAATATTGGGAGCGTAAATTAAAATTTGTGGCGAATGTTGTACTGTGCACCCGTGCGGCTTTGCCGCAAACCTTCTAAAGAAGGTTTAGGAGGTTTTACCTCCTACGGGTGCACAAAAACCTCCTAGACCCCGTTTAAATTTCGAAGAAAGTAAATTATTCCCGTTCCGGTCTCAAGGAGGGAAAGAGGATAACATCGCGGATACTTTCGGCGCCGGTCAGTAGGACGACGAGGCGATCGATTCCGATGCCCATACCGCCTGCGGGGGGCATACCATATTCGAGGGCGAGTAGAAAATCATTATCGAGATTTTGGATATCTTCGCCGATTTGAGTTTCGAACATTTGTCGTTGGATAAAGGGATCATTTTGTTCCGAGTAAGCGGGTGCGATTTCCTGACCGTTGATACAAAGTTCAAAGACATCGAGTAACTTAGGATTATTTTGGTTTAATTTTGCGAGTGGGCAGAGTTCTTTGGGCAATTGAAGGACGAAGGTGGGGTTAATTAAATTGGGTTCGACGAGTTTACTATACACCGCGTTAGTGACTTCGAAATCTTCGGCATGGGGATCGACTTCGATAGCATATTGTTGGCAGATTTGCAATTTTTCTTCCCGGGATTTATAAAACCAGAGGGGATCGCCGATGGCTTCTATTACGAGGTCAGCGTAATGGGCCTTACGCCATTCGCCGCCGAGTTCGATTTTGACGCCATCGTAGCGGGTAATGGTTGTGGTACCGAGGACTGTTGTGGCGAGGTGTAGGATCAAACTTTGGACGAGTTCCATCATTCCGGAGTGATCAGTATAGGCCTGGTAAAGTTCGATCATAGTGAATTCGGGGTTATGTTTACGGGAGAGGCCTTCATTGCGGAAGACGCGGCCAATTTCGAAGACGCGATCGAATCCGGCGACGAGCATACGTTTAAGGTAAAGTTCGAGGGCGATACGGAGGTAAAAATCATGGTCGAGGGCATGCATATGGGTTATGAAAGGTTTAGCTGCGGCGCCGCCGGCGATGTGGTGGAGCATGGGCGTTTCGACTTCGGTGTATTCCCTATTCCAAAGGAATCGACGAATTTCCTTAATAATTTGGGTACGTTTGAAGGCGCGTTCACGGGATTGTTGATTAACGATGAGGTCCAGGTAGCGTTGGCGATAGATTTGGTCATCATGGGTAAGGCCGTGCCATTTTTCGGGAAGCGGACGGAGGGATTTGGAGACGAGGATAATGGATTTTGCGCGGACGGTAATTTCTTCGGTTTTGGTTTTGAAGAGGGGGCCGGTAACGCCGATGATATCGCCGATATCAAGTTTTTTAAATTCGGCATAGGCCGATTCACCGATGTCGTTTTTGGAGATATAAATTTGAATTTTACCATCGCGGTCGAGGAGTTTGATAAAAGTTGCCTTACCCATGTCGCGGTAAATGACGATACGTCCGGCAACGGAAAATAGTTGATCGGAATTGTCTCTATAGGCGTCAATTACTTGGGTGCTGGTATGGGTTTGTGAGCAATTTTGGCGAAAAGGATCGAAGCCTTGGATGCGCATTTGGTCAAGTTTCATTTTTCTGACGGCAAAAATATTGCTCGTATGGAGATCATTATTGTCGGGATGCATTATAAAACACCCTAAGGGGAACATTTTTGAAGTAAAGGGAAATAAATGATGGCATATCAATATTCAACGGTAAGTTGATGCCATGGGGCTCCGCCCCATGCCCCGCAAGGAACATAGTTCCTTGACCTTTTTAACGGCCAATCCATGCGAAATTTTCGCATGGATTGGCCATAAGGTTAAAAACTTTATTTTCTTGGATTAATTATTCCCTGCGGCCCAGCCGGCGAAGATTTCGCCGCTGGGCCGCAGGACTAGTTTAAACTTTTCTTTGGCCAAGGCGCTGCGCGATGCGCATCGCCTTGGCCAAAAAGTCAGGCCGCCCGCGGCTTCGCCGCGGGCGGGCCTTTTGGGCCCTTCGGGCCTGTTCCTCGGGCGATGCCCGGGGAGCAGGCCCGGAACCCCGGTCCAGGGGATGGATCCCCTGGCTGGGATCCTAAGGGCGAGGAGCCCTTAAACAACCATCCACTGGCGGAGATCCAAGGGCGCGAGCCCTTGGACAACCGTCATTTATTGTTTTGCGATAAAATCTAGGCCGAATTGGGTCGCTAATTTACGTTCCATGGCACGGGAAATGGAATGAGTTTTTCCATCTTTAAGCAAAAAACGACCCGTTTGATGGAACGTAAACGAAACATCATGGTCGATACACTGTTGACGAATTGCAAGAACGTCATCGAATTTCGTAACGCGTGCGCCACTGTAACTCTCGCCGCCTACAAGGACTTTAGCGATTTTTCCCGTTGGAAGAAATCGACGTAGGTCAACTGCCTCGAGAACTGGCGAAACAACAATTCCGCGGCAGCTGATCGGTATGTCGAGAAAAATCGGTAAACGTTGATCGGCAGCCTTTTGGTTTTCCGTGGTGGCATCAATTTCAACGTTTGGATATCCGTTTCCCCAATCCTTAGGCAGCAGCGAAGGCATGCGAAAAATCCGTTTTGTGATGATAAAAAAGGAGCAATCTTGGCGTTCCTTCATTATCGCCCAAGCTTCATTGCGCCATGGATCGGCATCCTCAATAAAAAAATCCGAATTAAGGCAAACCGAAAGGGTTGTATGGGATGGGATTTTATATTTTTTGAATCGATTTTTCGCAATCGGTAGATTAAACCCCGTTTGGGAACGCGTGACGATGGAAGTATCGCGTCCGTAGCGCCTGTCGAGAAAATAGACGTAACAATTGAGGCATCCTTCGCTTATTTTATGGCAACCGTGCCACGGATTCCAATGAGCAAACATCGAAGATAATCATAAATTGAAATGGTGCAGCTCAACAAAAATAGAAGCCCAACGAAAAAATTCTCAACCCATATAAATTTCAGAGGGCTAATTACACCAAAAATTTTAACGGGTAAACGCCAAAGCTAATGAACAATCGAAACAATACGATTACGTTGGATGAGGCAATTCCAAGATGGCCCAAAAATAAAACACTGGGTGCGGGCAGACGGAATCGAACCGACGACACTAGCTTGGAAGGCTAAAGTTTTACCGCTAAACTATACCCGCAGATTAATTCCTAAACGCTAATTTTCCTTCGAAATCGTCAAGTTTTTTTGGAAGAATCTTCTGAAACCACATCAAATGTGAAATCAATGGTAACGTCATGGTGCAACTTAAGTTTTGCGGTGAATTGCCCCGTATGCTTTACGGGATCGAGATGAATTTTTTTACGATCTACGGTGATGCCATGTTCTGTAAACTTACGTACCAAATCGGCGGCGGTAATCGCCCCAAACATCTTACCTCGTTCCCCTGTTTTGACGGGAAAGGCAATTGCTAAAGTTCTAATTTTTTCCGCTAGCTCTTTCGCTTCCTGTAATTCTTTCACTTCGCGTTCTGCGCGCCGAATCCGTAGGGCATCGATTTGCTTGCGGTTCGAACGCGTGATTGGAATCGCAAAACGCTTTGGCAAAAGGTAATTTCTCGCATACCCAGCCCGTACCGTTACCTCATCTCCCTCGTAGCCGAGATGATCAACCTTTTGAAGTAGTAAAATATCCGCATTAGCCATAATTTTTAAATCCTTTTGTCCTTAGAAGGGAACATCTTCGTCGAGAGTATTGTCCACCGGCAGTGTAGCCGCTATTTCATCTTTCTTCGAAGCAACGGACATAGAACTTGCATTCGTAAAATCTGCATCATTACTCCCATCGTCAAAGCGACTACTGATGAATTGAAAATTCTCTAGGATGACACATAGCTTATTCCGCTTTTCTCCGGCTGGCGTTTCCCATTGATCGAGCCGCAGCCGCCCCTCGATAAAAATTGGACGCCCTTTTGTGAAATAACGCCCGATTACCTCCGCCTGGCGGCCAAAAACATCGACATCGACAAAGACAGTTTCTTCGCGGGCTTCGCCATCGTTGCCTTTGGATACCCGCGTAGTCGCAACGCCAAATTTGCAAATCGCTAGACCACTATTTGTCGTGCGCATTTCCGGATCACGGGTCAAATTGCCGAGTAAAATAACTTTGTTGAAGGAAGGCATTATTTACTTTCTATAAGTATGCGATTAACCGTTGAATCCAGACTAAATTTCGAGCGAATGACTTCCGGAGCAGTCGGCGGTGCTTCGAAAGCAATCTGTAAGTAAATCCCCGTCGGAAACTTTCGGTCCGTAACGCGTTGAAATTTAAGCTGTCCTTTATTGATTATTTGACCAATGGTTGCACCCGTCTCCATAATTTTAGCCTTAATATTTTCAATTAAATTTTCCATAGAATCCTGATAATTTCTCGTATCAAGGATCATGGTTGCTCTATATGATTTTGTATGCATGTTCGCCTATTGACGGTATTCATGGCGCTTAAAACGCCTTTGTCAAGCAGCAGTTTCAAACTGTCGCTAATATGGGGCATTTTTTTAGTTAAAAGTTCGAGATCTTCCGGTGAAAATTTGCTTAAAACGTGGTCCGCTAGATCCATTGCGGGATGTTGTTTCCCACCAATACCGATGCGAAAGCGGATGAATCCCGGTCCAATTTTTTCCAGAATACTGCCAACGCCATTGTGGCCGGCAGTGCCCACGCGTTCCGTAATTTTTACGGTGCCAATGTCCAGCGAAATGTCATCACAGATCACCACCACTTCGCGGCTGGGAATTTTGTAAAAGGAGCAAATTTTAGCGATCGGTATGCCCGATAAATTCATCAATCCGTCGGATTTGATGAGAAATAAATGACCGCCTTCCCGGGGAATTTTAATGAAAAACACAGACATCGTCTTTTCGTGTTTCCAGGTAACATATCCCCATGTTTTGGCAACGTAATCGATGGCCATAAAGCCAATATTGTGGCGCGTGTTTTCATAGCATGCTCCCTGATTACCTAGGCCGATGACGATTCTGAAAGACATAGACGGCAATTCTGAAAGCGATCAATAAAATTGATAAAAAAGTTTAATGTAATCAAAAATTCCAAGTAAATTAATTGCCCTCCTGCCATGTGATTCAATTACAATCGACGTTTTATTGGGAATGAAACCCCGAGTGGAATATTATTATTTCTTGTTTGCAGGAGCAGCTTCATCATTTTCTGCCACACCGACTTCCGCTTCTTCACCGACACAGGCAATGACGACGCCCTTCGGATCGCCAACGTATTCGACACCTTCAAACCGAGGTAGGTCTTTAATGTGAATGTTTTGTCCCGCATGGAGGTCAGTAACGTCGATTTCAATGGCCTCGATGAGATGTTCCGGTAGACAACGTATCGCAACTTTATGGCGTACAACTTCCACTATCGCCTTTTCGTTTTTGACACCGTAGGCCTCGCCTTTGACGTGTACCGGAACGGTCGTCGTAAATACCTCACCGCTCGAAATTTCTTGGAAATCGACGTGCATAAAACAATCGGTGATCGTATTGCGCTGAACTTCGGTAATAATGGTGAGTACCGTTTTTTCGTCGTCGGAAAGCTGAACCGTAGCTGCCGCATCGCCTTTTTGCCGCATTAGCATGCGGAATTCCCCATCATCAATGCTCACGGGAAAAGATCCCGATTTGCCGTAAATGACCGATGGAATGCGTCCCGTTTTGCGCAATCTTAAGGCCGGATGCCGCCCCTTTTCCGTACGATTGGCGAATGAAAGTTGCAACTGTTTCATATGGGTTTAATCACTAATGGAACTGGCAGGATTGCAAGGTAAAATTTCCCCATCGGTAAATAAATGTGATGATTTCGAAGCAATAATTTTTGTAAATGCTTAAAAACGGTACAAAATTTTGGGGAGCTAAAGTGAAATTATTATTTTATTTCAATCCATAGGCAACGTTTTTCTTGAAAAAAATAGATCGGGCATTATAGTTGGGAAAAGGGGTGATAGAATGGGAAGAAATAGAAAAGAGAATATTTGGTTTTGGTTAGTGGCCATATCCGTAATGGTGCTTGCAATGTGCGTCCTATCGCTACAAATTATTGAGTTGCATCAAAAAGATAACCTCGAAAGATTAGTATCGCAACACAAAGTATTGCCTATTGTTGTTCCCGAAGAACCGGTCAAGGAGGAAACGATTGTCGAGGAACCCGAAAAACCCAAAGTTGTCGTCGATCACGCCGATCAGCGTCCGCGTGCCATACCCTCGAAGGCTATGCATACCCCTAAATTTATGCAAGAATTCGATCGCACTCTCTACGATGTTCCCCGCGACGGCAATTGCGGCTTTTGGGCCATATTGCGCGGATTGAAGCCGGATGATGAACTCATTCGCCTGGATGAAGTCATGGACCTGAAACATCGTGCCGCAAAATGTGCCGCAAAAACGGAATTTGGTCCATCGCGTCAGGAGATTGGGCGAATGTTTGGCGGAAATGAATGGCTGGATACGGGAGCATTACCCTATGTTTCACATGCATTGAAATGCGATATCATTGTCTCGAGCTCAGATAAAAGTTTTGGCTATGATCTCTTTACGGAAGAAGGTGAGGCCTTCCATTACGATTCCATTAATGAAATTCATAAGGAAGCGGCCAACGGAAAAACGATTTGGCTACACAATATCAATAATATGCATTGGGTCGTAGCAATCCGTGAAGAAAGAAGATTGGAGATCAATGAGGATGGGGAAGCTTTGGAAAATCAGGAAAAACATGAAACCTATTTCCTCGTCAATCCTTGAGCTTGAATGTAAAACTCATCGATTGGTAAAGTAGAATGTTGACAAATTTACGGAAAATCATAACTAATGATGCCTTCAATTTTTGAGATGCCGCTTGTTCCCACCCTATGCCACTCAGCCTTGATACTATTTTCGCACTTGTCAAGTGTTTGCATTCACAGCAATCTCGATTTTGTATGGTAGAGGATATGGGGGCATTTGCGGAGACGAGTGGTTTTAGGACTAGAAGTATTCTTTATAATAATTTTTTTTAAAACTTGACGATGGGAATCTTCCGCCTTTTATAAACATAAAATTTTTATTCAAAATGGCACAGCCGAAAAGAAAACAATCGAAACAGAGAAGTCGTAAGCGACGGGGGGCAAATCGTTTTATTGCCCCACAATTCTCTAAAAATTCAGACGGTTCATTATTTATGATGCACCACGTCGATCCCGTTACGGGAATTTACCGCGGCCGCCAGGTCGTTACGTCCGAAGAATAATTAATGGTACCCATTGATGAATGCTGCGTCGCGTGTTATTGCCGTTGATGTCATGGGGGCCGATTTAGGTCCCGGCGAAATTATCGATGGGGTTATCGATGCCTTAGCGGATCGGGAAGATTATCGCGTGATTTTGGTGGGTGATCGGGATGTAATTCAGGGTTACCTGGAGGCGCAGGTCCGCTTCGACCACTCGCGCGTAGAAATCGTTCACGCTTCCGAGGTCATTGGGATGGAAGAAAAACCTCTCCAGGCCTTCCGCATGAAGAAAGATGCTTCCGTCATTCGGGCGATTGAACTGGTACAATCGGGCAAAGCGGACGCCATGCTGAGCTGTGGCAATACGGGGAGTTTGATGGCAGGGAGTACCCTAAAGTTGCGCCCCATGGAAGGCGTGGAGCGTCCCGCGCTGGCGACAATTATCCCGACGCTCAATAAATACATTGTTCTACTCGATGTGGGAGCCAATCCCAATACGACGCCGTTGCAGATGATGCACAATGCAATTTTGGGAAGCGACTATGGTGCTCGCGTTCTGGGAATTGAAAAACCAAGGGTGGGTTTGCTGACGATTGGGACGGAGGAGGGTAAGGGCAATGAGACGACGCTTATGGCCCACGAAATTTTAAAAAAAATGACCGATTTGGTCAATTACATCGGCCTAATCGAAGGTTTTCAAATTTTTGAAGGCGGCGTAGATGTGGTCGTTTGCGATGGTTTCGT
>JAITAG010000052.1 GCA_031284265.1 Puniceicoccales bacterium
ATTTTTCCCTGGCCGAGGCGCTGCGCGTTGCGCAGCGCCTCGGCCAAAAAGTTGGCCAGCCCGCGGCGAAGCCGCGGGCTGGCCCTGTTGGCACTTCGGGCCTGTTCCCCGGGCAACGCCCGGGGAACAGGCCCGGAATCCCGGTCCAGGGGATGGATCCCCTGGCGGGGATTCTAAGGGCGAGTAGCCCTTAGACAACCATCCCCTGGCAGCCGCCCAAAGGGCGGAGCCCTCTGGGCGGCTGCCAGAGGGCTGACATCTATCCATAGCAGTTGACGAAGGCTGAAAAGATGTTTCATAGTGATAGCCATGGCGGTTTTACGAAGAAAAAGAGCTAATTTGCAAGTGGCGGCTGATATTGTCCGTGGTCTCGCATTGGACGCCGTTGCGATGGCCGGATCGGGACATCTCGGATTACCGCTTGGTTGTGCAGAAATTGGGGCGGCCTTATTCGGCCATTTGCTGCAATTAAATCCGGAACAGCCCAGATGGATCAATCGCGATCGCTTCGTTTTATCAGCTGGTCATGGTACAATGTTTCTCTATGCGTGGCTATATTTGAGCGGATTTGCGGTCGATGAACTATCCCAGTTCCGTATCCGGGGAAGTAATTTGCCTGGCCATCCAGAATTCGGCGTTACCCCTGGCGTTGAATGTACGACCGGGCCACTCGGCCAAGGCATTGCCAATGCGGTTGGTTTTGCCATTTCGGGAAAAATGCTCCAGAAACGTGTAAATAATATTCGAGAAATTTTTAATTATCATGTCGTCTGTCTCTGCGGAGATGGCTGTTTGCAGGAGGGTATTTCCCATGAAGCGTGTTCATTGGCCGGCCATTTAAGGCTCGATAATTTGATTTTAATTTACGATTCCAATGGGATCACGATCGATGCGCCCCTGGAAAAAACGCAATCCGAAGATGTTTGCCGGCGTTTCGAAGCCTACGGATTTTTTGTGCAAACTGTCGATGGACATAGTATTGCGCAAATTATAGAGGCCTATGAAAAAGCTAAAGTAGCGGATCGACCGAGTATGATCATCGCCAAAACAATAATCGGCTACGGCATTCCGGGAATCGAGGGTACTAATAGGGCACACGGTGAAGCCGGCATAAAATTTATCGCCGAAGCGAAAAAAAAATTAGGCTTGCCGGAGCGGCAATTTTTTATCAGCAAACCGGTAAAAACCCTGTTCGAATACCGCCGCCAGCAATGGCGTAAAGACTATGATCACTGGAAAAATCGGTTTGATGCGTGGAAGGAGAAAAATGAAGATCAATATTCATTATTTTTCGGAAATCGTAAAATGGAATTCCTCTCCGAAAATATCTTCGATGGCGATATTAAAGCCATTTCGACGCGGGAAGCCGGCGGAAAAATACTCAATGCGCTGGCCGAAAAAAATCCGAAAATTATTACGGGAAGTGCCGACTTGTTTCATTCCAATAAAAATTATTTGTTCGGCAAAGATGATTTCAGTCGTGAAAATTACGGCGGCCGAAATATGAGTTTCGGTATTCGTGAACACGCAATGGGCGCAATTTTAAATGGAATGGCCTATGATGGTATTTTCCAGTCCAGTGGAGCAACTTTTCTCGCCTTTTCAGATTATTTGCGCCCTGCAATTCGCGTAGCAGCAATGGCTAAATTACCCACAGTATATATATTTACCCATGATTCGATTGCGGTGGGTCAGGATGGACCGACACATCAACCGGTGGAAATATTGACAGCTCTGCGTAGCATACCCCATTTGGATGTGTTTCGCCCCGCAGACGCCGGAGAATGTGAGGGTGCCTATGAAGCGGCATTTTCACGGAAAAATGGACCGACGGCTCTTATTTTATCACGGCAAGATTTACCCCTATTAACAACCATTCCCGGTCGAAAAAATGGAACGCTTCAAGGCGCTTATATTGCCCGAAAAGAAGCGGAAAATTTACGGTTGATTCTGTTGGCGACGGGTAGCGAATTGTCCCTCGCCCTAGAGGCATCTCAGGATTTTTTGCAATCCGTACGCGTCGTATCCATGCCAAGTATGGAAATTTTTAGACGCCAAAGCGATGCGTATAGGGGAAAAATTTTACCGAAATCTTGCAAATTGCGGTTGGCTATCGAAGCCGGAATAGCAATGCCGTGGTACCTGTTCGTTGGACCCGAGGGATCGGTTATTTCAGTCGATGACTTTGGCTTCAGTGCGCCCGGAAAACAAGTACAGGAATATTTTGGGTTCGCAGTTGAGCCCATTCGCGAAAAAATTCAATCCCTGTTGTCATTTTAACATAATACCGAATATGTTGAATTTTTTTTGTAAATTTTAAATGCGATGCTCGCTCCCACCCTCTACCCTTAGCCTTGATCGATATTTCATAGTTGTCAAGTTTTTGTTCAGGGATTCCGGTTGGTATGTTGGCAAAAGCCTAAGGAGCTGCGCTCCTTAGGAGGAATGGAAAGTTTTTCCATTCCCCGCGCAAATTGCGCGGCTTTTGCCTACTAAAACATTGAGTCATTTCATTGATTGACGAGTGAAATTACATTTTCGATATGTCGTGTTTGGGGAAACAGATCGAAGGGTTGGACGCGATGGATGAGGTAGTGGTGTTGGAACAAGTATTTCACATCGCGGGCCTGGGTATCGGGGCTGCAGGAGACATAGACAATTTTTTTCGGGCCGAACGCTATCAATTGTTGAAGAAAGGTTGCATCGCAACCTTTGCGAGGAGGGTCAAGTATGACCGTTGTTTTTTCGGCTTCGGGCAAGGTTTCGGCGAAAATATTTTCCGAGGAACCGGCTATAAACTGAATATTATTCACATGATTACGCGTTGCATTTTGTCGGGCGAGTTGGACTGCGCGTTCATTGATTTCGACACCTGTAACTGCCTTAAAATTTCGACTACCGCAAATTCCAAAAACGCCAACGCCACAGTACATATCGAGTAAAAATTCGATGCCATCGTCGGACGATTCGCGGATAATGTAGTCTACGAAGCGTGTTAGAATATGGGGATTATTTTGAAAAAATTCTCCTGCGTAGACTTGAAATATCCAGGGGCCGATGTATTGGGTAATGATTTTCGTCGGATCGGTTTCGATGCCGTTGTCCGTATCGCGAAGCAGTAAGGTTCCACCGGATCGAAAAGTTTTTTGGCAAATTTCTTGGCGTAAAATTTTGAGTTTGTCATTAATCGCAGGCGTTGCGATGCAGCAATGTTCTACGTCTACAAGTGTGGAACGGCTGCCCGTTTTAAGGAATCCGATATTTTTAGCATCTTTTTGGAAGTGTGGGGTCAGCTTTGAGCGGTAATAATAGGTTTGGTTTGTGCCGATGGTTGGTGCGATTTCGGCGTCGATGTCGGCCAGTTTTTGTAGCAGTTCTTTGACCTGTTGCCGTTTAAGTTGGAGCTGTGTTTCATCGTTTAGGTGTTGGTATTGGCAACCGCCACAGATCCCAAACAGGGGACATTTCGGTGAAATGCGTTCAATTGAGGGTTCTAAAATTTCGACGAGGTCCGCCTCGGAGTAGTTGCTATGGTTGCGATAAATGCGACAGCGAATGCGTTCGCCGATGGCCGTATGGGGAACCATGACGACCCAGCCGTTATGGCGGCCGATGCCGAGTCCGAGATTGGTAATGTTATCAATGTGTAGTTCGAGTTCCCTATGATAGGCGAATGGATGTGGATTAAATTTTCGAGGTACCCCATGCATCTTCAGGATATAAGCAAAGGAAATTTTTTAATAAAGTGGGAAAATAGGGGAAAAGTTTTGTGGAACGGTTTATAGGAAACGTATATGGTTCCCACCCATTTATTTACCCACCCTAGGATGGGCTAATTTCCACTAATTGTCAAGTATTTTTATTGATTTTTAATAAAAACAGAACTATTGAAATATATGTTCGTTTTAGGATTTGATAAATTATAAATAATTATAAAACTATCGACTTCTATGGATGAGAATATTTCAAAGATGCGATTGCTGTTCCTGCTGGTGGGACTACGGATGGTACCGATGTTTCATGTTGCTTCCGCTACTATGGCTTACCCTCATAGTACTCCCTTACATGCGGCGGTCATGGCTCAGGATTTGGATGCCGTGTACGATGCACTAATGGCGAATATGCGTGCTGTGAACCATAAGGTTACCTATGGCATGACGGCATTGCATTTAGCCGTTCTTATCGGTCATTTGCCCATTGTGGAGGCATTAATACAGGAAGGTGCCGATCCCCGTGAGCGCGACGATGTCGGCGATACGCCCTTACACATAGCTGCAAGGACTAGAAATTTGTACATAGCGTGGTATTTATTGGAGCACTTTGCCGATCCTGATGCGTGGGATGATGAACGGCGGACGCCACTCCATTGGGCTGCATGGAATAATGATTTTGATATGGTAAGAATGTTAATGAGCTATGGTGCCAACCCTCACCGGAGGACCCGCTGGGGGTGGTATGCGTCAAATTTTACAAAAAAACTAAACATTCGCCATTTTCTGAGTCAGTTCATGTGATTGGGAAGGTCGATGGAGATGGATTGTATCGTTTGGAATTTTAGCACGGTGGCCAAATCATCGGTTTACCGGCGAGCAGATGTACGTGTAAATGGGGAACGCTTTCGCCGGCATCGGGACCATTATTGATTACCACGCGAAATCCTCCCGACAGGCCTTGGTTTTGCGCAAATTTTTGTGCCACTAGGAGTAAGTGTCCGAGAATCGGCGCATCGCTTTCCTGAGCTTCTCCGAGCCGGGGAATATTTTTTTTAGGAATAATCAAAACGTGTATCGGTGCTCCCGGATGGATATCTCGGATGGCGATGCACAGCTCATCTTCCATGAGGATTTCAGCGGGTATTTCGCGGTCAATGATTTTTTGAAAAATATCTTTTTCGCCATTTGGGGCCATGGGAACTATGGATAGGATTTTAAAAATTTTTTCCAGCGCAAATTTTTCTTTTCTTTTTCGTTTGGAGCCTATGCTTGGCGGCATGTTGAAGAATTTTGGGAGTATTTTTCCATTATATATTCTGTTGCCAATGGGTATGCTCCATGGCTTTACAGCGCAAAAAAATGTCTATGACAACCATATCGCAGCCTACGTGGAAGATCGCATCATCACGAAGCAACAGCTTGAAAGTGAAGTCATGCTTATGACCAATCAAAATGTTTTGAAATCGGAGCCGGAATCCGCATTGCGGGCGAAGGCACTCGATGCCCTGCTCGAAAAAAGAATGATCATCAAAGAATTCGAACGGCTGAAAGGACAAATACCGGAATCTTATATTCAAAAACGATATGACGAGGTCCAAAAGACGCGTTTCGACGATGATTCTTTGCAACTCGTGGAGGCTTTGCACCGCCAAGGAAAATCGAGAACAAGTTATAAGGCTGAGCTTCGGGAAGAGGTCATCGTTTCATGCATGTACGAACGCAACGTCCACAAACCGAATGTGGTAAGTCCCCTCGATATTCAAAATTATTATCAAACCCATGGCACAGAATGGGTTCAGGGTAGGCGGTTTGACATCGATCAGATTACCCTAGAAAAAGGCGATAGTGACGCCCTTTTATCGGTCCAAGAATGTTTCAAATATCCCTACGAGACCTGTTGCCAGCATTTGTCTCAGATTCCCAATGGTAGTTTCCAGCACATGGAAAATATCGGTGAAGACGAAGTATTGCCAATTATCGCTGAAAAAATTGCAGGACTTTCGGTCGGTTCTTTTACCCCCGAATTCATCGAATTGGGGGAAAAAATTATATTTCTCGGACTCCGTAACGTTAGGGAAGCCCGTGTTTTATCCATCAATGAGGTCTGGGAAAATATTGAACAGACCCTATCGGGCGAACGGTATCAGTGCCTGCGCCAGAAGTGGCTCGATCAATTGAAACAAAAAGCCTACTGCGTCATTTTGTAATGCTATTATTCCTACTTAAACGGATTTTCTTTGTCATTCCCACGTTCATTGGGGTAACTTTTTTAACCTTTGTCATTATCCATTTTATACCCGGTGGGCCCTTTGACGGCGAACGGGAAATGCCCGCCGAAATTCGTCAAAAATTAAACGAGCATTACGGTCTCGATCGATCATGGATCGTACAATATGGCCATTATATTAGGAATGCTTTCAACGGTAACCTGGGTCCATCCTATAAATATACGGATTGGGATGTCATCGAACTCGTCCAATCGAAGGCCCATGTAAGTTTTGAACTGGGCGTTTATAGTATGTTATTTGCGTTGCTCGTAGGCATTACTGCTGGGATAATTTGTACCCGTTTCCCGGGGACGCGAATAGCGCTTCTATTGAATATCTTTTCGACGCTGGGCATGTGTCTACCCGCCTTTGTTGTGGGGCCTTTTTTGATCTATATTTTCGGGGTAAAATGTCGCATGTTTGACGTGGTGGGTTGGGAGCATTGGGATCAAAAAATTTTGCCCATTTTGACGATTGGGATTTTGTATGCTTCCTATATCGCTCGCCTAACCAGGGGCGCATTGGACAAAGTCTTGGATCAGCCCTATATCATGGCGGCGCGGGCGCGCGGACTGAATGAATGGAGAATTTTTTTTGTACACGCCTTGCGCAATGCCTTACTCCCTGTCGTGGCGTATATGGGGCCGGCGTTCGCGGGGGTTATTAGTGGGGCAATTGTGACGGAAACCGTTTTTCAAATTCCGGGCTTGGGTCGCCTTTTCATCCAAGCCATCGGTAGCCGCGATCACATGCTCATTCTAGGGATCGTAAATTTTTATGCCCTAGCGGTTATCATTTGTAATATCATGGCCGATTGCATTCAAGCCTGGCTAAATCCTAAAATTCGTTTGCAATGATCCCCCGTAATTTTATCGGGATCGCTGCGATTTTAGCTTGCGGGAAGCGTAAAGATTCATACTTACCCATGTAAGTTTTCGGAATATGTTTAGTAAAATTTTAGGAAGATCAATTTTATCGGTGGTCGTTCTGCTGTGGGCCTTTTGGAGTTTAATTCCCTTTAATGATCGTCCTTTTAACGATTTTATCGCCCATCGCGCGACGGCTAGAGTCGACGAATTTTCCGGTTTACTTTCCCGGGCGAAGTTACGCGTACAACTCAAGCAATCTCCCTCCATTTTTGTCGCGTTGAAAAATCTAGCTAAGGTGGAAAGAATTGATCTCTCCTCCTATTTTTCGGATATCAAGCTCGAAGACATTAAAAACCTCGATAAAAAAAATAAGATTTTAATGGACGTATTGCTAGGCGAATCCAAGGGCCGGCTTAAACAGGGACTCGATCTCAAAGGAGGCATTGCGTTTACCCTTAAAATCGCGGACCAATCGATTAAAGAAAAGGATTTAACTTTGCGTCGAAATCAGCTCGAAAAAGTAGCGCAGATTATGCGCCATCGCCTCGATGGTATGGGCGTCGCGGAACCGGTCATCCGCGCGCGCGGGGATGACGAAATCGAAATCCAGCTACCGGGAATTTCTACGCAGGATAATCCGGAAATTGTCGACGTAGTCAAACGGCCGGCAAAATTGGAATTCCGACTGGTACACGAAAATCGGCCGCAGAATATGGATCCCAAAGCGGCACCGATGGGCTACGAATTACTTTTCTCCGAGTTCGAAAATTATCGAACTGGCGAAGCGGATATGATTCCCTATTACGTCAAAAGAATTCCCGAAATGACCGGTAAAATGGTGAAAAATGCTCGCGCAACCATAAACCAGTACGGCGGATTCGAAATTAGCCTCGAAATGAAATCACCGGATGGCGTCGATCACTTCGCTAGAATCACAAAGGATAATATCGGCCGTTTGCTGGGAATCGTTCTCGACGGAAAATTATATTCGGCACCGCGCATTAATACTGAAATTCCCAACGGTATGGCGAGTATTTCTGGACATTTTTCCCAACGGGAAGCGCTCGAATTAGCTAACGTCCTCAATAATCCCTTGGAGTTTGAACTAGTTCTAACGGAAATTCAGGAAATTGGCCCCTCCCTCGCCGAGGATGCTAAAACGAGTTCTCTGTACGCGACATTTTTAGGCGTAGCGCTTGTGGTTTTATTCATGATCGCCTACTACCGCGCCTCGGGATGGGTCGCCGTCTTTTCCGTTTTTGCGAATGCGCTCATCGTTCTCGGTTCCATGGCGATGATTGGGGCAACTTTGACGCTACCCGGTGTAGCGGCTTTGGTTCTGACCGTGGGTATGGGGGTCGATTCGAATATCCTGATCTTTGAACGCATGCGCGAAGAATTAGCCCTGGGCAAACGAATGCGTACGGCGCTCACGGCGGGCTACGAAAAGGCCTTTTCGACCATCTTTGATGCCAATATTACGACATTGCTCTCCGCACTCATTTTAGTGGGAATGGGGACGGGACCGGTCCGCGGATTTGGTGTAATTCTGGCAATCGGCATTTTTGCAACGATGTTTTGTGCTTTGGTTTTAAGCCGTGCGCTAATGGCGATTTTGATCGATTTTGGCTTTGAAAATATACTGAAAAAACGCAACGGCGAAATTAGAAAATTTGACTTCCTGAGTCGGCAAAAAATGGCATCCGTAATATCGTTGGTCATCATGGGTTTAGGATTACTCGCATTTGTAATTCGCGGCAATGGAATCTACGGCATCGATTTCACCGGTGGCGATGAGATGACGCTCCAGTTCGCAGAAAAATTGAATACCAACGATATAGAACGGCTGGCTAAGGAAAATAATATCGGCGAAATCGGGACGGTGTACCGCAAGAATATCAAGGATGCCAATGAAGTTTTATGTCTCCAGACGAAGGAAGGAAAGGGAAAATATTTTTTCCAAAAGTTAAATGAGCGGTATCCGCAAGCCCAATTGAAAATCATACACGAATCGAGTATCGGATCTTCGGTGAGTGCGAAAATTAAGTGGAATGCATTTTGTGCGATAGTAGTTTCCCTATTGATGATTCTCGCCTACATCGCCCTACGATTCGAGATAGGTTTTGGCATGGGCGCGCTGGTTTCGACCATTCACGACATTTTGGCGACGATTGGTATCTATCTCCTTTTTGGGCGACAATTTTCGGCACCGATGATTGCGGCAATTTTGATGATCATCGGTTATTCGATCAACGATACCATTGTCGTTTTCGATCGCATTCGCGAGGAGTTACATTTTAATCCGACGGCTTCATTGAAAGAAATTATTAACTATTCCGTCAATTGTACCCTGTCGCGGACGATTTTGACCAGTTTGACAACACTTTTGGCGGCACTGGCTTTATACTGTTTCGGAACGGGCGTCATCAACGATTTGGCACTCATTTTTATCATCGGCATTTTCGTGGGGACCTATTCTTCGATTTTTATTGCGGCACCTATCTTTTACCGCTGGCATAGGGGAGACCGGCGGACCGTGGAAATAAAGTAAAAAATACTTGACAATCACTGAAAATCAGCCCATCTTAGGGTGGGCGGGATGGGAATCAGTTGCTTTTATTTTCTCATTCGGGCGTCAATCCGCAGAGATTTTTTTTACACATCGAGTCGAAACATTAGGCTAAATCCATTCATTACCGCCATCGATATATTTCCCTGTTTTGAAATAAAGCCTTGCTAATTTTTTTTAAAATAAATAGATAGGCTACGGATTGATTACTTTTGGCGGAAAATCGTACAGTGAGGTGGAAATTTTTGGATTGTGATGAGGGCCAAAGGGATTTCTTAGCGGCGAAGTTAGGCATTTCGAAGGTTCTTAGCGCCATTCTGCTCCAGCGGGGTTTTGAAAAAGTTACCGATGTGGAGCGCTTTATTTCCCCTAAGATTTCCGATCTTTGTGATCCTTTTCTGCTCAAAAATATGGATAATGCCGTTGCCCTATTGGATCGGCATGTGCAGCGCAAATCGGCTATTTCCATTATCGGTGACTACGATGTGGATGGCATTACCAGTACGGCGCTACTCGTCAGCATATTAAGAAAGTTTGGTATTTTTCCACGATATTTTGTTCCGCGGCGTTTTTCGGAGGGCTACGGCATGTCTAAGGAAATCGTCCATCGCGTACTCAGAAAGAGTAATCCTCATCTCCTTATTGCCCTAGATTGTGGGACTAATTCCGTGGATGAAAGTCGTTTCCTCACCAAAAGGGGTATTGATGTTTTGGTCATCGACCACCATACGTTGACGATAAATCGGGCGCTCGATGGGGTAGTCATCAATCCCCATTTATTCGAGCACAATATTTCATTAAAATCCATGTGTGCCGTTGGTTTAGTTTTCAAATTTGTGCACGCATTTTTAAAGTATCGGCGTGGGCAGGGCGATGAACGAGCCTTTGCCCTTCGCCTCAAAAATTATTTCGACATCGTTGCCCTTGGAACGATTGCCGATATGATGCCCGTGCTCTATGAAAATCGCATCATTGTAAAATATGGGTTACAAAGTTTTGCGAAGGAGCGTCGTCCGGGATTGGATGCTCTTTGTACCGTTGCCAATATTCCTTTTGGGCAAGCCGTTACGCAAGCGGAAGTCTCCTTCAAGCTGGCGCCGCGTATCAATGTGAGTGGGCGACTATCCGATGCCCTATTACCCGTAGAATTATTGATGGCGGATGACATTTCCGAGGCCATGGTTAAGGCTAGAAAAATCGATAGGATGAATCGGGAGCGGCAGCGCATTGAATATGCGGTTACCCTGGAGGCGAAGAAGATGGTTCAGCAATATTATTCCAATGATCCGGGCATTGTACTTTTTAATCCGGCTTGGCATTCGGGAGTAGTCGGTATTGTTGCGGGAAAATTGGCGAAGGAGTATGGTCGTCCTGCCATTGTTATGTCTTTGGAGCGCGGCATGGCGAAGGGATCTGGGCGGAGTGCGCATGTCAATTTGGTCGATGTTTTAGCGGAATGTTCGGCTTACACGAAGGATTGGGGTGGGCATAAAATGGCCGTGGGGGTTACCCTAAGGCCGGAAAATATCGATATTTTTCGCGATGCGTTTAATCAAGCGATTCTGCGGTTTGGCGTAGAAGTTTCGGAGGGGGAGATTGAGGTAGCCTATGTTCTCGATAAGGATGATATTGATGAACCTTTCGTCAAGGAACTAGAAAATTATCTACAGCCCTACGGGCAAAAAAATGAGGAACCCATTTTTTGTCTAAGGAATATTCGTTTTACTAATACGACAGAATTTTTTGGTGTCGACAGGAGGCATTTTCGTTTCTGGCTTGAGCGCAGGAATAAGCCATGGTTATCGGGAATTGCCTGGGACATGGCTTCTCATTTTCCCGAGTGTAACCGCGACATCGACATATTAGTATGTGTTGCCTTTGATTTTTGGAACGGTGAGCGATTTCTTCTTTTACGGTTAATCGACTGGCGTTATTCTCCGTGATTTTAAGGCATTGCGGAGCGATTTTATTAGGTATATGCTGGGCATTGGGGCGAGTATTTTATTTTTCGGGGAAACTATTTGCGAGGGAAATTTTTTGGAGAATATTTTAGGAAAATACCGTATTTTATTTAATTTTTCGGACCGATCGGAAAATAAATTAAAAAAAGTATTGACAGGAAAAAAAACTTCAGAGAGGATTACATCGCAATGAAAAAAGTATTTATGATTTCAAGTGTGTTGCTGTTTTCAGCAACGATTTATGGCAGCGATCGATCATCATTGATCGAACAGGAAGCTAACGCGAGGCGATTGATTGATGAGAGGCGCCAAGAAGAGAGGCGCCAAGAAGCTAACATGAGGCGATTGATTCGGGAGGGGCCAGGGATTTGGGAGGGGCTCCAAAGAACTCCAGAAGCTCAAGCTGCTTTGGAGGAGGCTCTAGCTGATTTGCGGAGGTATATTAACGATACCCGAGAAGCTTCGGAGAGGAGTTTAGCTGATTTGCGGAGGGTTTCATTCACTCCGTTTGAGTATGATGACGAGGCGCGAGAAAGGTTAGAGGGGACTTTAGCTGATTTTTTTCGAGATTTTTATGACGCCGAGAATCGAATGACGCGGTTCCAGCGGATTCGGAGATGGTTTCGGCGGCTTCCTGCCCGAATGAAAGAAAGGGTTCAACAGTTTTATGCCCAGATAATGGGAATGTTTCAGTAGTTTTACGCCAGGATTGGATCGCGCTAAAAAGTCGCATGACGCGGGTTGAGCCGCCTTGGAAAGGATTTCGGCCGCTTTGTTCCAGGAAGCGGCCGTGGCTTTAACGGTTTTTAATCGAGGAAATGCGCAAAATTGAGATGGCGGTCTTGATGCAATTGTTGCAACTGCCCATGACGGGTATTTCGGCGGGTATTTTATTTTTTCGGAGAAAGTTATTTTCAAAGGAAAATTTTTAGAAAAATACCGCCTAGCTTTTCGGACTGATCGAAAAAAGTTAAAAAAAGTATTGACAATTAAAAAATCTCCAAAAGGAGTTATATTGCAATGAAAAGAATATTTACGATTTCAAGTGTGTTGCTGTTTTCAGCAGCGGTTTATGATGCTTCGGCTGCTCCGGATGGTGATTCAGACGCTCCGGCGGGTGCTGCGGTTCCAGCGAGAGATTTAGACGCTACGGGTGAATTTTCAGACGCTGCGGATGGAGATTTAGACGCTCTGCAGAGAGATTTAGACGCTCTGCAGAGAGTTTTAGACGCTGCGGAGAGAGCTTTAGACGCTGCGGAGAGAGCTTTAGACGCCACGGAGAGAGCTTTAGCCGCTGCGGATGGAGCTTTAGCCGCTGCGGATGGAGCTTTAGCCGCTGCGGAGAGAGCTTTAGACGCTCTGTGGAGAGATTTAGTCGCTCTGCAGAGAGATTTAGCCGCTGCGGAAAGAGGTGCAGTCGCTGCGGGTAGAGCTTTAGCCGCTGCGAGGAGAGCTTCAGCCGCTGCGGGTAGAGCTTTAGCCGCTGCGGAAAGAGGTGCAATCGCTGCGGGTAGAGCTTTAGCCGCTGCGAGGAGAGCTTCAGCCACTGCGGGTAGAGCTTTAGACGTTGCGGGAAGAGGTGCCACTGCGAGGAGAGGTGCCACTGCGAGGAGAGCTTCAGCCGCTGAGAGGAGCGCATCGGGCGCTTCGGCGATAAATGATGTCGTGACATCCGAAGTAGGCATTTTGGCATATCAGTTAGCCGATAGGAGACGTCAGTTATACAATATAGGATGTCAGTTAGCCGGTATTGTTCCGGAGAATCGCATGACGCAGTTCCGGTGGGTTTGGAGATGGTTTCGGCAGTTTCCTTCTCGAATGAAAGGAAGGGTTCAACAGTTTTACGCCAGGATTTGGTCGCGCCGAGAGTCGAGTGATGCGGTTCCAGTGATTTCTGAGATGGGTTCAGAAGCTCCGCGCCTGGATTTGGTGATTGCGCAAGAGTCGAGTGATGCGGTTTGAGCCGCCTTGGAAAGGATTTCGGCCGCTTTGTTCCAGGAAGCGGCCGTGGCTTTAACGGTTTTTAATCGAGAAAATGCGCAAAATTGAGATGGCGGTCTTGATGCAATTGTTGCAATTTTCCATAGTTTGTATCGTAAACAAAAAACTTTTTGGAAGAATCGCAAAGAACGGGTGAAGCTGCGGAGAAATTTCCAGCTAATCCGAAGGTTTTACCGGACACGGATGACGCATTTGGTCCAGGAATGTGATTGTTTTTTGCGGAAAATGTGGTTTCCGTTAGCGGGAAAATTTGTCGTCCCTGATGTTACCAGGAAAATCTGCTAGTTTCGATTGCTCCAAAGTAGAAGATTATTTTGGAGCAGAAAATTTAGAATGTTTTTTGCGTTTCATGGGCGTATAGCATTCTTTCTGATTTTTCAGGGAAGTATTTTAGCGGATATTTTATTTTTTCGGAGAAATTATTTTCAAAGGAAAATTTTTAGAAAAATACCGCCTAGCTTTTCGGACTGATCGAAAAAAGTTAAAAAAAGTATTGACAATTAAAAAATCTCCAAAAGAAGTTATATTGCAATGAAAAGAATATTTACGATTTCAAGTGTGTTGCTGTTTTCAGCAACAGTTTATGGCGATTGTCAATCTGCCGAAGATCTGTCGATGGCTTTGGCCGTGATGCGCGAGGAAGACGATTTGGAGCGTCTGGAAGATCCGTCGATGGAAGATCTGTTGAGGCGCGATTTAGAGGCAAGGCGCGAGGAAGCCTTTTGGGATCATACGTTCTTTTGGGAGCGTCTGTTGGGCGATTTGGAGCGCCTGGAAGATCCGTCGAGGATTTTAGCCGCGAGGTGCTATTTAGGGGCGATGCGCGATGAAGCCTTTTTGGATCATACGCTCTTTTGGGAGAATGAGATAGCCTGGGGTCGCATCGAGAATCAGATGACATTGGCCCAGCGGGTTCGAAGAAAGTTTCAACGGATTCGTTTTCAGATAAGAAGAAGACTTCAACGGATTCGTGCTAGGAGTAGGCTCGCGTTGAGATTCGTTTTCGGATAGGAAGAAGGCTTCAACGGATTCGTGCTAGAATTTGGCTCGCGTCGAGAATCGTTTTCAGATAGGCAGAGGGCTTCATCAGCTTCGTTCCTGGATTTGGTGATTACGTTAAGAGTCGGATGACATGGTTTGAGCCGCCTTGGAAAGGATTTCGGCCGCTTTATTCCAGGAAGCGGCCGTGGCTTTAACGGTTTTTAATCGAGAAAATGCGCAAAATTGAGATGGCAGTCTTGATGCAATTGTTGCAACTGCCCATGACGGGTATTTCAGCTGGCATTTTATTTTTTCGGAGAAATTATTTTCAAAGGAAAATTTTTAGCGAAATATTTTGAAGCGATGCCGCATTTTATCTAGCTTTCCGGACCAATTGGAAAATAAATCAAAAAAATTAAAAAAAAGTATTGACAGGTTGGAAAATTTCAGCGAGGATGGCATCGCAATGAAAAAAATATTTAAGATTTCAAGTGTGTTGCTGTTCTCGGCAACGGTTTATGGCAGTAGTGTTAGCAAAACTTTTGCGAGTGCAGATCAAGGACTCCCAATAAGTTGGAATTGGTGTCCAGAATCAGTGGAAGAAGTGATGCAACTTCAGCAAAATTTATTCCCAGGTATGGTATTGGTAAATTTCCATGGCTCCGCTGTGTGTGGCGACTGCGTTTTTTTAGCCATTCACTCTCTAATAAATCATCCCAATGAACCAAATGTCATAGTTTCCATGGGTGGCTTGGTGCAGTTTCGGAATAGGCTAGCCGATCTGATCGAATTGGATCTTGGAAATCAATCGCAAGACGACAGAGCGCGCGCGCGCGTTATGAAATTGGTGGACTATTTGATGGATGAGGAATTGGAGGAATATTTGAGTGATGAGGAATTGGGTAATGGAGAATATACTCAGGGTGTTTTTTGGGAGGCCTTCCTGGGGGACTTCAGAAAGTGTAGGATTGCGTTCGATACTGTATTCTTGGACTATGTGAGAATGGTTTTCGAGGTGGACGGGGTGGATATTTTTATGAGAGGAAGCTATTTTTATGCAAAAAATCATGATGGTTCGGGCTTTACTATGCTTCAAGCTGCGGATGATCATTTTGTGGTTACACTTCCGGAATGGGTCTCAGTCGAACATCAGGAGATTGATGATTCTTTTCCGGGAACGTGCATCTCTTCGCTTCCGCCGCTAATGCACCCCGCAGCACCTGGAGCTTTTTGTTCTTCACGGACGCCTTCATTTGGGCATATTACACATGATGATTTGAGAGTTGATGCAGTTGGCGAGGCTTCTCGTTTTCCGCAGGTGCCTTTGCGTTGGCGTATTACAAATGGTGATCTGATTACGGATGCAACTGGTGAGGCTTCCTATTTGTTATTTTTGGTAGATAATTTTAATGAGAAATGTGACGCGATAGCTGCAATTCAAGCAAGGTTACCAAATGGATTGGTAGAATTTGATCTCCCGGGGATTGGAAGATGTGGCTTTTGGGCTATTTTAGCCATTCTATTTGCTAGGAACAATCCCGGTGTACCGCAGATCAGAATTTTAAGGGAGGATTGTCTTGGACTTTGCGCAGACATAGCCGACCAAATTGATCGAGATCGTCAAGGTCAGGATCCCGAAGCAAGGGTGCGTATTGCAAATTTGACAGCGGTTATTGGAGCAGGAGATGGAGCCTATGGAGGATATTTCCGTGAGGGTGAATTTTTATGGCAAGACTTTCTCGATGACATGCGAAACGGAAGAATTCCATTTGATTACGTATTGTTACCGTTTGTGCAAGAAGTTTTAGGGTTTCCTATTACTATTGTACAAGGTAATGATGAAAATGCTTTGAGAGATCTGGGAAGGACTGCTCCATACGGTGCGCTTGTTCATGTTGGAGGGAATCATTTTATGGTTGCACTGCCGCAAGCAATAACGGGACTTGAGTGCCAAGAGCGGAATGGCCATAGGTGGCTTTCGTTGCCAGGAATGCCTGTTACTATCTTGCCAGATGAGCCCCAACGGGCACCAGAAACGCCAGACGCTATCCTTGGAGAGGAAGCCAGAGTAGCCCTCGATAGGGATATTGACGCAGCTAGCGAGGCTTCCTATTTTTCACATCTGAACGATGATTGGTTTGAGAAATTTAACGCGATGGCTGGAATCCAAGAAATGTTGCCAGAAGAAATGGTAATATTGGATCTCCCGGGGTTGGGAAGGTGTGGCTACTTTGCTATTTTAGCCATTCTATCTGCTAGGAATCATCCCGGTGTACCGCAGATCAGAATTTCAAGGGATGATTGTCTCAGATTTTGTAGAGCCATAGCCGACCAAATTACGTGGGACCTTGATGATCAAAATCCTGAAGTGATAGAGCATATTGATAAATTGATAGCGGTTTTTAAAAGAGGAGGTAGAACCTATGGGAAATATTTCGATGGGCATAGAATTTTATGGCCAATATTTTTCGATGACATGCGGAACGGAAGAATTCCACTTGATTACGTATTGTTACCGTTTGTGCAAGAAGTTTTAAGGTTTCCTGTTGTTATTGTAAAAGGTAATGATAAAAATGCTTTAAGAGATCTGGAAAAGGCTGCTCCATACGGTGTGCTTATTCATTTTGAAGATGTTCATTTTGAAGATGTTCATTTTATGGTTGCACTGCCGCAAACAATAACAGAACTTGAATGCCAAGAGCGGAATGGCCGTAGGTGGCTTTCGTCGCCAGGAACACCCATTATCCCTGAAGAGGAGGTTCCAGTGTTGCCAGCGCCTGTCATCATCCCTGAAGGAGAAATCCCAATGTTACCAGAAACACCAGACGCTATCCCTGAAGGGGAGGCCCCAATGGATATGGATGACACATTTGGTCCAGGATTGTAATTATTTTTGTGAAGAATATGATTTCCGTTACCAGGAAAATCTATCGTCTCTAATGTTTCCAAGAAAACCTGCTAGTTCCGATTGCTCCAAAATAGAAGACTATTTTGGAGCGGAAAATTTAGAATGTTTTTTGTGTTTCATGGGCAGATAGCATTCTTTCTGATTTTTCAGGGAAGTATTTTAGTGGGCATTTTATTTTTCGGAGAAATTATTTTCGAGGGGAAATTTTTTGGAGAATATTTTAAAGCAATACCGCCTAGCTTTTCGGACCGATTGAAAAAAGTTGAAGAAATTTTTAAAAAAAGTATTGACAATTAAAAAATCTCCAAAGAGAGTTATATTGCAATGAAAAAAAATATTTATGATTTCAAGTGTGTTGCTGTTTTCGGCAACGGTTTATGGCAGTAATCCATCCGCCGATGAAGAACGGCAGTCGGTGTTTTTAGTGAATGTGGACGCGGAGTCTCTGGACGGTTTGGCGCGGAAAGATCCGTCGAGGGCTGTGGCGTTAAATTTGGCGAGACATTTCGTGTATACGGATCGTCTGGACATGTTGACGGCTTTGACGAAAGCTTTAGCGTTTTTGTATCATCTGGACTCGTCGACGGCTTCATCGAGAGCTTCAGCGTATTTGACGCGTCCGAGAGGCTCGTCGACGGTTTTATCGAAAGCTTTAGCGTGTTTGGGGCTTCGGGAAGGTTCGTCGACGAATTTTGCCGCGAGGCGCGAGGAATCTAATTGGGAGAATATGGTCTATTGGGGGCGTCTGTTTGACGATTTGAGGCATTTGAAAGGTCAGTCGGTTTCAGACGCGAGGCGCGATTTAGAGGCGAGGCGCCAGGAAGCCTTTGAGGATAATACGACCTTTTGGGAGCGTGAGAGGGACTGGGATTGCATCCGGGATCGGATGACATTGGCCCAGTTGGGGCGAAGAGAGTTTCAACAGATTCGTTTTCAGATAGAAAGAAAGCTTCAGCGGATGCGTGCCAGGATTATTCTCGCGTCGCAAATCCATTTACCTCCGATGAGGGAAAAGGCTCAACGGCTTTATGCTCCGATAGGGAGAGGGCTTCAGCAGCTTCGCGCCAGGATTGGATCGCGCCGAGAGTCGAGTGATGCGGTGTGAGCCGCTTTGGAAAGAATTTCGGCCGTTTCATTTCAAGAGACAGCCGTGGCTTTAGCGGCCTCAAATCGAGGAAATGCGCAAAATTGAGAGACAGCCTTAATGCAGTTATTGCGACTGCCCATGATGGGTATCAAGGACGAAAAAACTTTTCCGAAAAATTGCAAAAGATGGATGAAATTCTAAAAATATTGCTGGAAGGAATAATATTATCATTCTTTCTAATCTTTTAATGAAGTATTTCAGCAAATATTTTATTTTTTTGAAAAAAATATTTTTGAGGGAAATTTTTTTGCGAAATATTTTAGAGCGATTTAACAAAAGTCAAAAAAAGTATTGACAGGAAAAAACTTCAGAGAGGATTGCATCGCAATGAAAAAAGTATTTATAATTTCAAGTGTGTTGCTGTTCTCGGCAACAGTTTATGATGGTTTAGCTGCTACAGCGAGTGCCGCGGTTCCGGCGAGAGCTTTAGCCGTTGCGGATAGAGATTTAGCTGCTGCGGAAAGAGATTCAGACGCTGTGAGGATAGTTTTAGCCGTTTCGGAGAGAGCTTTCGCCGCTTCGGCGATGGCTGCGGTTCCAGCGAATGCCGCGATGCCCGAAATAGACCTTTTGAGACGTACCTTAGCCAATATGGGACGTCAGTTAGCCGGTTTTGCTCCGGAGAATCAAATGACGCGGTTCCAGCGGTTTAGAAGATGGTTTCAGCAGCTTCGCGCCAGGATTGGATCGCGCCGAGAGTCGAGTGATGCGGCGTGAGCCGCTTTGGAAAGGATTTCGGCCGTTTCGTTTCAAGAGACGGCCGTAGCTTTGGCGGCTTCAAATCGAAGAAATGCGCAAAATTGAGATGGCGGTCTTAATGCAGTTATTGCGACTGCTCGTAATTTATCGCAAAAATAGCTTCATATATTCTGTCCTTTTTGCGTGAGACTTATTGGAAATTTCTTTTAATAAAAAACTTGCCTGTTTTCATGGGATACGTTGAAATATCCACCATGAACTCTGCAAAAAATTATGAAGGCCATCGAATACGCCTGCGCCAACGCTTTATACGTTCCGGATTGATTTGTTTTGCAGAATATGAAATTATAGAGCTTTTTTTAACGCTATGTTTACCGAGAGGGGATGTTAAACCGTTGGCTAAGGCACTTCTTCATGAATTTCGTTCCATTCGTGCGATTTTTGATGCTTCCATCGATGAATTAGCCCAAATCAAAGGTATGGGAACCGTTGCCCCTGTCGCAGTCCAAATGATTAAATCCTTTGCAGAAATTTATTTGCGCGAAAATATACCGACCAATCAATGTATTATCAATAATTACGAACAATTGGAGAAGTTTTGGCGGTTGCGTTTAGGCAGCCTCAGAAATGAAGTTTTTGAAGTTGCTTTACTCAATACACATTTGGGATTACTTAAAGATGGAGTGATTCGGCTTGAAGAAGGTGTGGTTAATCGAACCAATGCCTATCCGCGTAAAATCATGGAATACGCATTGCAAAAACATGCAAGTGCCTTTATCATTGCCCATAATCACCCATCCGGAAGTGTTTGGCCATCCGATAATGACCGTATCTTGACCAGAAAAATCGAAGAAGCAGCTGAATCACTAGAGCTCTACTTCATCGACCACGTTATCGTCGCACATCGCGAAATTTTTTCATTTCGAAAAGAAAAAATAATCCAAACGATCAATTCCACTTGGTAAGTAAGTTGTCTACCGTTGACTTTATTTTCTTCAATACGGTATCCGGCTTTGAACGGATGAGATCGACAATGCGTTCCGTAAAGTCTTCCGCAGAGTAATTAGCCGTCTCCAATAAGTAGAGAAGAACACCGTCGCGGTGAATCTGATAGGTTTTACGTTTTTCTTGGCCCCGTGGGGAACGACCATTGGATATGTGTCCGAAAATTTTTTGATTGTCAAACGCATCGCGAATATATTGATCGGTTTTCCCAATAATATTCGCCATTTCCTTTGGCGAAAACCATTCCTGATCCGGAACCATAAAACTGAAGAGTTGAGTGTGATTATTCATGATTTTTCATTTTTATTGGTTAAAAAAAAGAGCGATTTTATGCGTTGAAATTCAAAATCAATTCGTTGTAATTCCTTACTGTATTGGCGTAGTCGGGCACTTGCTTCCTCACTTGGGAGAAAATCTGCTAGAATACGATAAAGCTTGACACGTTCCGCAACCGACTCCGTTTCCAGCTTTGTGAGTACGTATTCAATTAATTTTCGGGTAGCATTATCCATATCCTCATCCATATTGACCGTAAAAATCTTTCAACGCATAAAACTTATTTGCTATTCGCTCACCTTTATCTATTTTGTAGTCGAGATAGGAGAGAAATAACGTATAAGTTGAGTTCGAGACTGTCATCTTTTTAGATGAAGTCAAAATAATTCCACTTAAAATGAAATTTTTTTGATGCCATGGCGAATGGGAACGATCAGGAAGGAAACGGTGGGTTCGGATTAAGATTCCGATTACTCATGGGATATCATGATTTAACGTTGCGTGACGTGAGTGCCGTTACGGGTGCAGCAATTTCTACGGTGAGTACCTGGCGAAATGGAAGAATTCCATCGGCACGCCAAACAATCGAAGAAATTGCGAAATTGTTTAAGGTCAGCCCGGCTTACCTCGTTTATGGCATTACGCAAAATCCAAAGGAAATGCCGTTGGAGCAAGGTGCGGAAGGACAAGCAATTGTCGATGTGGAACATTATATTGCGCAAAGCTTCGAGAATGATATGGAGTGGCAGTGCTATGCAAATGATACGCTGCGCCAAAGAATTGAACGCTATGTGTCGCGCTATCTCGATGAAGCTGAGCAGTTCGAAGGAGGATTGGAACATATGTGGCTACAGTTACTCAAAGAATTTCCGGTCCATTGGTTTTCCCGCGTGGAAAATTTTGCCAAACGTAAGGAAAATGCGGAATAGTTTTTTCTATATATAATTACCCACATGGGTAGACGGAATAGGGTGTTGACAAAGTATTGGAAAGTTTTAGAAAATTATCCTGGGGTTTGAGCATGTCGCTTACTCCCACCCTATGCCACCCAGCCTGGGAGCGATTTGTGGATTTGTCAAGTAACTTTAGATTTGAAAAATAATTCCAAAACAAATGGGCGATTGGAAGGGAATATAGCCCACAGTGGTAGACGGAATAAGATGTTGACAAAATGTTGGAAAGTTTTAAAAGATTATCCTGGGTTTTGAACATGTCGCTTACTCCCACCCTATGCCACCTAGCCTGGGAGCGATTTGTGGATTTGTCAAGTCACTTTAGATTTAAAAAAAATAATTCAAAAGCGGACTGGATTTTTATTTTATAAAATCTGGCGTTGAAGGAAATGTTTTCCCTTTTAGAATGGCGATGAAATGTTCTATGGAGCGATTAAGTTTTTGCGTTTTTCGATAGATTAGGTAGAGCGGAACAGTAATATGCATATCTTTGAAGGGAAGCACTTGAAAGAGGTGCGCTTCCTGGGGAAGGCGGATGCTGCTTTTCGGTAAGATAGCTATGCCGTTGTACATTTCGATGGCCTGTTTGATGAGTTCGATTTGATTGAATTCCATCAAATAATGCGGCCGATGGATTTTCTTTTCAAGACTCTGTTCAAAAATCAACCGCAGCGGATGATTTTTAGTAAAGCCGATCAGAGATTGCGAATCCAAGTGTTCCAATGAAAATGCTTGCTGGTTTTTAAATTTCGATTGGGCAAGACAAACTATGGCCAATTCATCATTTGTGAATAGTTCCGAAACTAACCCTTCCCCGTATAGTGGGCATTCTAGGATAATTAAGTTGACCTGGGGATCTAAATTGACGGGCTGTACACTTTTGTAATTGTCGTAGTAAATATTTATGGCGAAATTCTTAAATGTTTTAAAATATTCGCGAACGTAGTGGGGAATAATGTGAATTCCGATCCAGTCATGGGTCAAAAGACTAATACCGCCCAGCGTTTTAGCGTCGTAATTTTGCAAATTTTCCAGCATGGCATCGTATTCCGAAAGGATAAGTTTGGCATGGCGGTAGAAAACAGCTCCTTCATTTGTCAGTTGGAAGGATTTTTGTCTTTTTTCCAGTAAATTGACGTTTAAACGTTCTTCCAGGAGTCGGACTTTTTGACTAATCGCGGACTGGGAAACGTTATTGAGTCGGGCTGTTTTGGAAAAATTGGCATATTCGACGAGGTCGGAAAAAATTTTTAAAGCTCTAATGTTCATGGGTTATTTGTTTTGTATTATTCTAAAATAGTTTTGTATAAAATCAATACATTTTTACTTTATTTTAATGAAAGTTGATTTTTTATCGTATAATTGACGGAATTTTAATTAAAATAAGGATTGGATGAATTGAAAATACCGCTAAATTCATCCGTGTATGTTTCTCAAATTGCTTATCTTTCCCTTTAAGGTCGTGCGTTTTCTATGGCGTTTCTGTTGTGGGTTCATTCATTTTTTGCTGGTTCTATCACTTTTTGTATCCCTACTCATGATTGGTTTGGCATTTTCTTTCAATCTATGGTTTCCATCAGTGGCAAAGTGGTATGTGGCGCATCAGTCTGGATTTAGGCTTACCATCGAGGAGTCTAAATGTGCTCCCTATCGTGGATTAGTCGATTTTCATAACGTCGAAATTAAAAATCCGGAAAAAATGTTTTCGCAGGAAGGTTGTTTGAAAATCAGCCGCCTCATGGCCAAAGCGAATTTGTTGACTGTTTTCAATCCGGAAATAATCTTCGAAGACATAATCATCGATGTGGATCGTGTTATTTGCGATACAAATGGGCGCGGTGAAATCAATATTTTGAATCTTATGGAAGCCTTTGCGAAGCCGAAAGAGAATGAGTTAGAGCCGATCAAAAAATTGAAAAAAGATAGTCGTGAGCGAAAAAAGTATCCCGTGAAAGTAGCATCCCATAAACTTCCAAAGGAGGAATCCTTAAAATTTTTTGCAATCCGCGAAGGTAGTCAATGTGTAGCTCGAAAAATGGTGGTTTATATTGGAAAATTCGAGCTTCATAATATGACCAAGGAGGGTGAGAATAGGGAAATTAAAATCGATGAAATGTGGAGTTTTAGCAATGTCCGTTCGCAGAGCGAGGTCATTGAAGCCATTAAGGTGCGTTTACAACGTCATGGGGTTGGTTTGGTGATCCAAAATACCTTCGAAGCGATTTTCAATTTGCCGGGTGTGAAACCCGTAACGCATTTGATTAAGGGAATAAGTAGATTTAGTCAAGGGTTCTTTAAGGGGGTGGCCGAATCGATGATGAAGATATTGCCGAGTAAGGCTGAAGTGAACCCTGAACCCAATCTTTCTGAAATCATCAATCCAGTAGAGGACGAACAACTTCCAGAACCTATCAACGGTTAAGAAACGGAACTAATGCCTGTGATACAGCTAATCACTTTCGAAATTCGATCGATGTCCGTAAAGCGACTTTCTTGCCCATTTTGGAGAAGGATCGAACCTTCCTTGAAAACTTCATGGTTAGCATGTTTTGTTAATTGATTTGTTTAGCGATTCCGGCTATGGGATCGATGACATAGTCATGGTTATATTCTGGACAATTTTCAAAGTTAAATCCGACATAATCGCACAAACCTGAAGGATAAACCGTAAAATATTGAGAAAGTCCTGTTTTTTCCTTTTTCCATTTCGAAGAGGAATCGAGATAACCTTCTTCGAAAACTGCATGATCGGGATGTTTTGTTAATTGATCTTTGCCGGGATTTCTGAGAATGGCATAGCATACTTTATCTTCATCGAATACGGTTTTTCCGTCCATATCCGTTACGAGAAATAATGGCGTATTGGTTAGGCCTGAATGACTGTATTTGGGCCAAGTTTGGGGTGGAGAAGTGGTGGTTTCTTCAAAAAAGTCTAGAATAGAGTTTTTCCGATTGGGATTGGATTCGTCTAGAGGGAAAAAGGTATTTAACCGAGGATTTAATTTTTCATCGATCTGAATATTCACCGATTGGTCGACAAACCAGATACGCATGGGTTTAGCTTCGCGATTCGCTATTTTTCGAGCCATTCGAATGGCCGATTCTACGGCTTCTGGGGGGCCTTTTTTTTGTAAATCACCTTTTTTAGGGAATGTTAATTTTAGTGTCGCTACACCCACAATAAAAAGCAGCATAATGACGATGAGTAACTCAACGAGCGTCAGCCCATTTTTCGAATACTTTCCGCGCATATAATTTAACTTACTCACGGTCAAAGCATAGGCGAAGCGCTATTTTAGTCAAGAATACTTTTTGAGTTTTTATGATATAGGTAAAGTTATTGATAAAAATATTTACAATAATATTAAATTGTTAATAATAGAATGCGTTATGAGTATAAATAATGTCAATTCCCCAGGGAGAGGGCAAGTATTAACGGATATAAGTATTTCAAAAGGCGTTGAGGGGGATGCTCCATCGCCACAAATTAATCAAGATAATAGAGGAAAATCTCCCGATGCTATTGGTGATACGTCACGAATATCGTCAAATACTCAATTTTCAGATAGGCAAGGAGAATCGGTAAACGCGATGCCAAAGAGACGAGCGCCGCAGAGGCGGCGGCCTAATCTCGATAAATCAAATCTAGCAAGAGAACTGGTTGATTTAATAAAAAATATGAATGATAGGGGTGGTTTTGTCAAAAATTCTGAAACAATAAAGAAGTTGATTGAAGATGGTGCCATTACCGATTCTGAACGTTCTTCAATATGGAAGGATGCCATTACGTCGGGAAGTCGAGAATTAGTAGAATTATTATTTGAAAAGAATGGTAATGCGATCCTGGAAAATGACGATACGCCGTTGAGTTTAGCCATGAGAGAGGGGAAAGATGAAATAGTAAAATTTATTCTTGGGCAGGATAAAGCGGTTGTGAGAAAATTTTTAGGGATCAAAAATCAAATGGGGGATACGCCATTAAGTTGGGCTATGAAAAATGAAAAAGATGAAATGGTGAAACTTATTCTTGGGCAGGACAGGGAGACGCTATGTGAATGTTTAAAGATACAAGATGCATATGGCAACACACCATTACACATAGCTATGCGAAAAGGTAATGTGGATCTTATAAAAGAGATGGTCGATCGAGGTGGAGATATTAATATACAAAACATCAATGGAAATGCGCTATTAGATCTAGCCGTGTGGAATAAAGATAAGGATCTTGTGGAATTTTTATTAAATAATGGAGCAAAATGGAATTTAAAAAATGGAAGCGGAGACACGCCATTATGTTTGTGCGTACGATCCGGAGATGAAGAACTTAAAAATCTTTTCAAAAAATATGTTACTACAGATGATTTCGATGAAGCACAAAAAATAGAGCAAAAAAGATTAGAGAGAGTAAAGAATTTGATGGAAAACACTAGAAAAGATACTGAAAGTTTTAAGGTTTGGATTGGAGATATTTTAGAAAAATTTCCCGAAGAATTTGTCAAAAGACATAGGGAATCTATCTTGGCATACGGTTTGCAAATGATAAATGGCGGAGATAATTTAATTTTTACGAAAGCCGTATGCGAAAATATGATAGTGCTTTACAAAAATAAAATTGATGACAAGTTGCCCACGCAGGTTTCAGGAGATGCGGAAGCGATCGATGCACAATCTAAAGCTATCGGTGAAGCCGTTATGGAATTGAAAAAAATCATGGAGGAAGGTGGTAGTGATTATGACGTCATAGATCATTATCTTAATCAACAAGTTGCTTCTAGTATGAACCTGGAAAGTTAAGCGATGCGATATTTTTTACTGAAACAACGCCGAAATTCAGAAACAATTAATGAAGATTATTATTTAGGATTTTATAGCGAGGGCTCTGCAAAGACTTTCCAAAAGTCCGAAGAATCAGAAATGCAAAAAAAATTTAAAAAAGTTTACGGTGAACGTTGTAATGGTGATTTTGAGAAATATGCTAAGACAGTTGCCATGTATAAAGCATTTGTTGCCATTGCTTTGGATAAAATTAATTTTCAAGGCAAAAATAGTGATGATAGAACTTGTGAAGTTTTCCGTGGAATGGCACATGAAACTTTATGCCAAGCTGATTACAGTTATATTCAAAGAAAGACAGGCGATAAGATTGTTATGCGACATCATATAGCAGAATCGACGTCAATTGAAGGTTCTTTGGGCTTTTTTTCGGGTGGAGGTATGGATGTTCATAAATTTCATGTTCCCTTTGCTCAGGTTGTGGCGCCCTATTTTTTACATTTAAATCTCTCGGATTTCTTTGGTAAAGAATGTGAATTGGTATGTAATTTAAATGGTCTTGAAGCAGAAATATTTTCACAAATGTGACTTTTGTGTGAACTTAGTGAATTTGAATTGACTTGAATAGAAGACGCAATACTATTAGAAGGAAATATCGTTAGAAAGAATGAGGTAAATAAAATGAGTGATATAGCAGAAAATATGAACAGTATAGATGTAAAAGATTTTCCCGTGGAGATTGTATGGATCGGAGAGCGGGGGGAAGTGGGCGTCAAAATAGGGGATAGGCCGGCGGAAATTGCCGAACCTAAGCCTTATATTTTGGAAAAAGGCTTCGTATTTCTCGGAACGGAGGACATCGATGAGGTGGACTGGGAGGATCTGATATCCTGTGATATTCC
>JAITAG010000017.1 GCA_031284265.1 Puniceicoccales bacterium
TTTAATTGTTTCGTAGTTGAATTTGCAATTGAGTTCTTTGGGAATGGGGCGTTGCAACTGGGTACCGCCTTCGAAGGTGAAGATCAACACGCTCCCCGTTGTGCCCGGGTTGCGGTGGATATAATCCCAGATTTTATCGAGTAATATTGGATTTTGTGGGTCGACGATCCAATGAATTTTTTTCACAATTTTCGCAAGAGTATTGCCCACATTGGCGATTTCCTGGACCGCAAATCGATCGTCGTACTCCGTTTTTTTGCGGTTACCCCTTACCACGACGATATTTCCATCGGCCAGCAGGTGGCCATATTTTTCAAAGACACCGGAAAAGCAGCTTAGACTAAGCTTTTCCGCTAGCATTTCCAATTGGAAGGTCGCCCAAAGGCGGTTATCCTTTTTGCTAATGCGCTTTTCCACGAGTGCCACAACGCCGCAGAGGCGGAATTCGTCGCCGATGGCCTCCAGGGAAGGCGCCGAATTAATTTGATTCAACACATCGCCGTAGTCGTCCAGGGGATGGCCCGTAACGTAGAAGCCCAGCAATGTTTTTTCGTAGTTTAATTTTTCCGCCTTTGCCAGGATGGGTCCCGTCTGATCAATGGCATTGGCGAATGGCGGCACCTCCGCTTCGCTTGCAAATAGGTCAAATAGCTGAAATTGTCCCGCATTGCGGTCCTTCTGCAGCGACGACGCCTCCGCCATTATCCGCTCCAAAGAACGCGCCAAGTGTAGGCGATCGATGGCAAATTCGTCGAATGCTCCACCGAAAATTAAACATTCCGCCACCCGTTTGTTAACCACCCGCAGATCGACCCGGGAAATAAAATCGGAAAAATTTTTAAAATCACCGCCCCGTTCCCGTTCCCGGATCATATTTTCCGCGGCCACATCCCCCACACCCTTGATCGCACCTAGGCCGAAACGGATGCATCGCCGCCGGCGATTGGGCGTGAAATTGGCGAGCGATTGGTTAATATCCGGCCCCCACAGGCCGATGCCCATGCGACCGCACTCGGAAATGAGATAGGCCACCTTATCCACATTGCCCAGCGCTGCGGATAGCATGGCCGCCATAAATTCTATGGGATAATTGGCCTTGAGATAGGCCGTCTGGTAGGCGATAATGGCGTAGGCGATGGAGTGGGACTTATTGAATCCATAGCCGGCAAATTTTTCGAGAATGGAAAAAATTTCCTCCGCTTTCCCCCTGGGAATGTGGCTATGTTTCCTCGCACCTTCAATGAAGACACTGCGCTGCGCATCCATGACTTCGACCTTCTTTTTTCCCATCGCCCGCCGTAAAATATCGGCACCTCCAAGTGTGTAGCCGGCAATGATGCGGGCCGCTTCCATGACCTGCTCCTGGTAAATTAAAATGCCGCAGGTTCTCCGGCAAACATCCTCCAAAAGCGGATGGGGATACTTAATTTTTTGCGGATCTTTCTTACCGGCGACGTAGTCGTTGATCCATTCCATGGGCCCCGGACGGTAGAGGGCGCTGATGTCGCTAATCTCTTCGACGCTGCGGATTGCCAAACGCTTGCAGAGGGAACGCATACCCGCCGACTCACCCAGTTGAAAAACCCCGATCGTCTCACCGCTATTGAGCAACTTGTAGGTATTTTCATCGTCGTAGGTAATTTTATCCATGGAAAATTCGGGATCGTAGTTGCCAATGAATCCCTCCGCATCGGCAATGATGGTGAGCGTGGTTAGGCCTAGAAAGTCCATTTTCAATAGGCCCAGATCTTCAACGGCCTCCTTGGCGTACTGGGTGGTGAGCACCCCCTCCTGGAGCGTAACGGGTAGCATATTTTCGACGGTGTCCTCCGTAATAATAATGCCGGCGGCGTGGGTACCGCTATTGCGGACCGTACCTTCGATAATTTTTCCGTCCTCCAAAATTTTTCCAATCCTCGGATTGAGGTGAATTTCCCGTTGCAGTTCCTTGGATTTTTCGAGGGCGGCATCGATGGAAATATTGAGTTCGTCGGGTACCATCTTGGCGATGCGATTGGCCTCCACGTAGGGAATGTCGTTGACGCGGCAGAGGTCCCGAATCACCATCTTCGCCCCAAAGGTACCGAAGGTAATGATGTTGCCCACGTGGTCGCTGCCGTACTTTTGGCGGACGTATTCGATGACTTCGCCGCGGCGGCGCATGCAAAAATCAATGTCAAAATCGGGCGGCGATACGCGCTCAGGATTGAGAAAACGCTCAAAAAGTAATCCAAATTTTATGGGATCGACATCCGTAATCCGAAGCAAATAGGCGATAATTGATCCCGCGCCCGATCCCCTACCCGGCCCAACCGGTATGCCCCGCGCCTTCGCCCAATCGATGAAATCCCAGACGATTAAAAAATAATCCACGAAACCCGTCTTTTCCAAAATGGACAGCTCGTAATCCAATCGGTCACAGAGCATTCCCTCCCGCGATTCCGCTGGGCGATCCTGCGGCTCCACGTAGCCGATGGCATAGCGCGGCTTCAGCCCTCCGATGCATAAATTTTTAAGGTAATCAAAGTTGGATTCCTGCCGGAGGGCTCCGCCCTCCGGGCTCCCCCAAGGAGTTGTAAACTCCCCAACCCCCTCCGCCGGTACTCCCGCCGAATAACTTGGAAAAGAATGGCGAAAGTTCTGCGCATCCTGTGCAGAATTTTCGCCCAAACTGGTCAAGGAATCGGTGATTCCTTGCGGGGCCTGGGGCAGCGCCCCGGGAACTGGCCTGCGAAAGACGGGGAAGTGATTTTCACCGCAGCGCAGGGTAAAGTCGCACATGTCGGCGATGAGCAGGCTGTGGTCGAGGCATTCGGGATGGTCGCCGAATACCCGTTCCATTTCTTCCCGGGATTTGACGTAGAGCTGGTGCGTATTCATGCGGAAGCGATGGGCATCGGTTACCTTGGCGAGGGTTTGGATACACAGCAGTTGGTCATGGGCTTCCCAATCCTCCTGAAAAACGTAGTGGGAATCATTGGTCGCAACGGTTTTTATGCCATTTTTTTCGGCCAGGCCAAAGAGAATGGGTAAAATGGTTTGGGATTCGGCCATGCCGTGGTCCTGTACTTCGATGAATAGGCGGTCTTTGCCGAAGATTTCCATGAGCCAGTTGAGGCCTTTCTGGGCGGATTCGAGGTCATTCTGCAGCGCCATCGCCGAAAGGTACCCCTGGTAGCACCCCGTCAGGCAAATTAGTCCTTCCCCGTGGGCCGCAATGGTCTGCCAATCCACGCGCGGTCGGTAGTAAAAACCCTTTGTGTGGGAAAGGGAAACGAGTTTCGATAGGTTTTTGTATCCGACTTCGTCCATGACCAGGAGCCCCATGTGGTAGAGTGGAAATTTTTCCTTTAGGGTATAATCCCGATCAAAGGTTGTATAGAGTTCGCAGCCGATAATGGGTTTGATGCCGAATGTTTTCCCATGGCTGAGAAAATCGGGGACGCCGAATAGATTGCCATGGTCGGTCATGGCAAGGGCATGCATACTGAGTTCCTTTGCCCGGGCAAAAAGGCGATCCATGCGGCACGCTCCGTCGAGCAGGCTGTAATCGGTGTGTACGTGCAGGTGGACAAAATTTTTCGCCATGGGTAGATTATACGAATTCGCTCCAATCCCGGTCAACGGTGAAAATATTTTTCGGCTATAAATTTTTCGTAATTTTCCATAAAAAAACTTTGCAAAATATAAAAAATGCAATATTATACGTTCCATTATGAAGCTAAAGCATTATTTATTATTTTGTTACGCTCCACTTTTTGTGGGAGATGTTATATACGGAGTAAGAACACCGTTTTCCGAAACACAAAAAACACCGGTTGTAATACTTCCCGAATCACAAGTATTCACCAAAGCACAGAAGCAATCAGCACCATTACTTCGCCAAAAAACACAGGAAATACCCTTCGTAATATATCCCGAAGAACAACTGCAGCTATCGTCCTTACTGATCAAAAATTTATTAAAAAAAGAAGGGGCACTCAATACCTACGCCATATTGACCGCAGTGATAAAGAAAGAACTCCAAAGTATAAAAGATAATATGGATTGGATCAACGATCTAATGGAAAGGATCTATGAAATTTCCCAAAATAAACCCGTCATACGAGCGAATGTCGATAGTCTAAAGGAAAAACAAAAAAATTTAAATAATATTTATATAATTTGCGTCAAAGAATTGAAATACGAACCCCAGGGAAATTGTAGCCTAATTGTCAACGCGATAAAAGATTTAAAAGAACTTCAGGACGCTACCCAGGAACTTAGAAACTCCGCAAGAGATTTTTTAGACCGCACCCGCCAACTGCTTTCCGAATATAAAAATACACTGATCATCCAAGAATTGCGCGGTAGCAAATGGGAAACGAAACTCATCGATCGACATGGAGCCGAAATGACAAAAAAAGTGGATCGCATCATTGACGGCGTACTAGCCCCAGCATCGGAAGCTTTTAACGAATACGCCCGCGAAGAACGAGGACGAGGTACCATCGGATCCCAAAGTAACCGTGCCCTATGAATTTTTCTTGTCCAAAGTATTTCAGATTTTTCTGAAACATTTATTTTTTCTAAGGGATGCTACCCAGAGGGCTCTGCCCTCTGGACTCCCGCCAGGGAATGGTTGTCTAAGGGCTACTCGCCCTTAGCATCCCCGCCAGGGGATCCATCCCCTGGACCGGGGTTCCGGGCCTTGCCCCGGGCAACGCCCGGGGAACAGGCCCGAAGGCCCCTGACTTTTTGGCCGAAGCGCTGCGCATCGCGCAGCACTTCGGCCAAAGGAAAGTAAAGTTTTTAACCTTACGGCCAATCCATGCGAAATTTTCGCATGAATTGGCCGTAAAAGAGGTCAAGGAACTGTGTTCCTTGCGGGGTCATGGGGCGGAGCCCCATGGGCCCAGAGGGCTCCGCCCTCTGGGCAGCCTTTAGGATTCAAATAACTTGACAAAATTTAGGCATTAAGAAAAATGGATGGGAAATGAAAAATAGGATACGAGAAAATATAAAAGTAAAAAAAATACTAAAACGTATTGTGCTTGGCGGTCTTCTATGGAGTGTAGCCAGTACGATCTATGCAGCAAACAATTTTCTTTAACAAACGATTTGAGCAATAGATTTGAAAAGAATGGAAACAAATGGTTTTACTTTTGTAATCTTTTATTCAGCTCGGCTCGGATTCTGGCCTCTAAATGCTCCAACTCATTTTGTTCCAAGTTACCTTGGTTAATCGTCGTTCTTAGGGCCTCTTTGGCTAAAGTTTTTGCATGTTCCACCGTCATTGCTGCCCGTAGCCCGTGGATATTAACCGCTTCTTCCACCACTAATATAACTCGATCGTTTTCTAGCTTTAAAATACCCGACGATGTCGCAATTGTTTCCATTTGCCCATCCGGAAGTTTCAAACGCGTACTACCCACCTCTAAAAGCGCAATGATGGGGCGATGTTCCGGCAATATTTCCATTTCGCCCAGTACGGAATCGACTACCAATGACGCTACCTCTTTGGAGCAAATTACCCGATTAGGCGTCATAATCTCAACAAAAAGTGCCATGCTATTTCCCCGCACCAATAACTTCGTCAATGCTCCCCTTCATATAAAAGTCGTTTTCGGAAATGTGATCCAATTCCCCATCTAAAATCATTGCAAAGCCCTGAACGGTTTCTTTAGCCGAGACATATTTGCCCTCCGTCCCCGTAAATGCTTCCGCTGTGCGGAATGGTTGCGATAAAAATTTCTGAATCTTTCGCGCACGCGTTACTATTAATTTATCCTCATCCGACAATTCATCCATACCGAGAATCGCAATGATATCCTGTAGTTCTTTGTATTTCTGTAGAACCGACTGAACCCCTCGCGCCACATCGAAATGTTTTTGTCCCACAATTTTCGGATCGAGGGCCTTCGACGTCGATGCTAGCGGATCGACCGCTGGAAATAGCGCCAATGCTGCGATTTTTCGGTCTAAAACTAGGGTCGAATCCAAATGGGCGAATGTATTTGCCGGTGCCGGATCGGTCAAATCGTCCGCGGGAATATACACTGCCTGGAAAGAGGTGATGGAGCCGTTCTTCGTCGACGTAATGCGTTCCTGTAATTGTCCCATTTCTTGGCTAAGCGTCGGCTGATAACCCACCGCCGATGGTGAACGTCCCAATAACGCCGAAACTTCCGATCCCGCCTGTGAGAATCGGAAAATATTGTCGATAAATAATAACACGTCTTGATGGCGTTCGTCGCGAAAGTACTCCGCGATGGTTAGCCCCGTTAGACCGACGCGCATCCTCGCTCCCGGCGGCTCATTCATCTGGCCAAAGACCAATGTTACCTTTGATTTTTCGGGCTCTTTCTCGTTGATGACGCCCGATCCCGCCATTTCATGGAACAAATCATTACCTTCACGGGAACGTTCGCCCACTCCGGCAAATACCGAAAATCCGCCATGGCCAATGGCAATATTGTTGATGAGCTCCGTGATAACCACCGTCTTACCAACCCCCGCACCGCCAAAGGCCCCGATCTTTCCTCCCTTTACAAAGGGACAAATCAAATCGATGACCTTAATCCCAGTCTCTAAAATTTCGGAATTGATATCCTGATCCAATAGGGTAGGTGCCGGACGGTGGATGGGTAACTTTTTTTCGCAGTGCACTTCTCCTCGACCGTCGATTGGATCTCCCGTCACATTTAAAATTCGGCCCAATACTCTTTCACCAACGGGAACGGTAATCGTCGTCCCCGTGTCCCGCACCGCTATGCCGCGGCTCAAACCGTCCGTTGCTGACATCGCAACGGTGCGCACGACACCGTCACCGATATGTTGCTGCACTTCTAGAATTAATCGTTCCCCATCTTCCAAAGGTACTTCAATGGCATTGTAAATGCTTGGAATTTGATCGCGCTCGAATTGCACATCCACCACCGCTCCCATGATTTGTATAATCTTTCCCAAGTTTTCCATAGGCTTTTAACTATTCTCCATCGCCGAAGCGGCAAGTTCTATAATTTCATTCGTAATCGCGTATTGGCGCGCCTTATTGTATTCCAATTTCAATTCTTGAGAAAGCGATTCCGCATTATCCGTCGCACTTTTCATCGCCACCATTCGCGCACTATGTTCCGACGCCTTCGCCTCCAATAGCACCTGATGCAGGTTGTATTTGAGAAAAATTTGCGCAATGTGATCGATAATTTGCGGAACGTCCGGCTCAAAAAGCAATCCCCGGGTATCACGTTGAAAATGTCCCGGTTCGAGGTCCACCGATTTTAACATTTGATTGAAAACATCGTGAAATCCTTCCATGGGCAGCATCCGTTGTAAGGAAGGTACATAGGTCAAAGTGTTTACAAACTTTGGGTAGAGGACCTCGACGCCGTCGATCTCTCCTTCCAAATACAACTTGGAAATGAGCTCACAAATTCCCAAAACTTCGTGGTATTGCACCCGATCGTTAATGGAAAAACTGGCCAATAGGGGATATGAATTACGGCTCAGAAATTGCATCGCTTTGCGCCCAATCGATATAAAAGACACCTCCTCCTCCCTCGGAATAAACTTGAAAAGCGCATTATTCAATACGCCACATAGTCCCTTATCCGTTCCGACGACGATGATACAACGTTTTCTCCCTTCGCGGGAAATAAAAAAGGGATGCTTATTTTTCTGAATCTTTTTTTCCGAAAGACAACAAATAATTTCCGATAAATGCAACAAATAGGGGCGGCTACATACCGCAAAATCCTGGGCTCGTTTCATCTTCGATGCCGCAACGAGTTGCATCGCCTGTGTAATTTTCGATACACTGTCAACTGCCCGTATCCGATTTTTAACTTCCTTTAACCCCTTCATGTACCTATATTTTCCACTTCATCTCGTAATGTAAAAACTATGGCGTCAAAGTCAATTCCGATTCCTTTAATTTTTCGATGGCCTGTTTGGGACCCGTCAAAATTAAAATATCATCCTTCTCCAATACAATCAGTGGATCCGGTACAGTAATTTTTTCTCCGTGGCGTTGGATACCCGCGATATTAACCCCAAAGCGGCTGCGAATCCCCGTTTCCGCAATCGTTTTCCCCAAGAATGTACTCGTCGGCGCGATGCAATAATGGTCAATGGCAAACTCCATGCGACCGGCGAGAATGGTTTCATTGGCCTCCTCATTCAAAAGTTTTATCGCCGCTTCAATCTGCTCCGCTTCTCCCATAAGCAGCAGGTGGTCATCCGGAAAGAGAATGGCATCGGGCGAAGGTGAATAACACGTATAACCGCTCCTCGAAACAGCCGCAATCGTCGTTCCCGTATTTTCCCGTATTTTTAATCCCGAAATTTTCTTGCCCACGCAGGCACTGTTTTTCGGTAAACGGTAATTTTTAATCTGTACGGACCAGGGATATTTTTCCTTTGCTTTTTGCAAAACTGTACTGCGATATTCGTCCTCCTTCTCCTGAACTTCGGCAATAAAAGTTTCCCGAAACATTCGTTCAAAACGATTGTTCGATTTCAGTAAATCGCGCCAGAAAAATATTCCCTGTAATCCCGATAGCAAAACAAAAACGGTCAACGGATAACCCGTGGGAATGTAATTTGAAGAGACGGATACAAAAATAATCCCAAAAAACAGCAAAACAATCCCTAAAATGGCATGGCGCATTACCTGAATACTGCGATTATCCTGCTTGCCAACGTGTTCAATGGAAGTGAAAATTTTATCCAAAACGAGACTGATAATGGCATCAATATTGCGTACCACTCCCGCAAAAATAGGCATAATAATGAAAGCGGCAACACTCCATACAATAATGAGTGATAACATTTCACGACCCGTCGTAAACGAAAATGTGTCGCCACAGACTAAACTCGATAGGTAAGACGATAGGCCCATTAGGCCGACGACGAGCAAAAAATACCAAATGAGTCGCAATAAAAATCCCTTCGCTTCCCTTAGGAGTGTCATTTTTTCCACCTCCATTTTGGCAACCTGTAGAAAATTTAAATAGAACTGACTCATGTTGAGGACCGCTTTGGGGGCAATTTTCGTTAGCATTCCGTAAAGCGATTCAATGTATTTCCTAAGAAGGGAACCCAAAACAATCTTGAAAACCGAAACGCCAACCGCTAGCGTCATCAACGAAGGGTCCGTTACGCCCAATGAATTACCTAGGGCGGCGATGACAAAACTGAATTCCCCAATCTGTGCCTTGTAAATCGCAGCGTAAAAGGATGTCTTCGACTCCTCACCGGAAAGAAATAGTCCAAACCAACAGACAAAAATTTGCGCCACCGTTACCACGAGACTAATGATGACGATCGCTAGCCAGTGTTCCGAAATTTTTATGGGATCGATCAACATCCCAATGGTAACAAAAAAAACCGCACAAAAAATATTCCGCAGCGGTTCCGTCACCTCATTAATTTTATGGGCAATAACCGATTGGGATAAAACCGATCCCGCTAAAAATGCACCCAATTCCGCCGAAAAATGCATCCGATCCGCAATTTCCCCCAAAAATAATGCAAAGCCAACGGCCACTAGAACAAGTAACTCCGTGGAACCCATTTTCTGTAACCAAAAAGCAATCTTTGCCCCGGAAAATCGCCCGAGTACAAAAACCATCACGACGAAAACACCGACCAAAAAAGTGACCTGCCAAACCTCCTTCCATTCGAAAAATCCACTCGCCGAAATACCGGAAAGGACAATGAGTAGCAGTATCGCCACAAAATCCTCCAATACTAAAACTCCAATCGCTAATTGCGCAAAATGCGTACTGAGGGCATTCTGTTCCTTTAACACGGGAATCGTCATCATCGTCGAACTAATCGCCATGAGCGCCCCCAAAAATAAACCGTTGAGCCCAGACCACCCTAAAAATTTCGCCGATAAAATCCCCACAAACATCATGACCACCGTCTGAAAAATAACAACCAATAGCGACGGTCCTAGGGTCCGCCGTAACTTATCGAGATCAAATTCGAGACCGATGTAAAACATCAAGAAGATCACTCCCAAGTCACCAAATTGTTGCAAAATCTCGTAATTTTGTATGTACTGGGAGAAAAATAAATGGGGACCAATAATCAATCCACTCAAAATATA
>JAITAG010000060.1 GCA_031284265.1 Puniceicoccales bacterium
GCCGGCGTGATAAAGTATAACGAGTTTTCCATCACTTTTGTAATCCGTCTTTGTTCCATCATTACCGCATGCGATCCAGGAGGAATTGGGTACTGCTCCACGAATATCGTTCGTGTAGCATTTTCCTTGGCCGAGAAGTCAGGCCCTGCCAGCGGCGAAGCCGCGGGCAGGCCTTGGCCCATTCGGGATACCCACCGGGCGTTGCCCGGTGAATAGCCCGGAATCCAGGTCCAGGGGATGGATCCCCTGGCGGGGATTCCAAGGGCGAGAAGCCCTTGGAAAAATTTTTCAAAATAGCTTGAGTTAAAAAGGGAACTATTAGGATTTGTACTATGTCAAAGGTAGCTTCCCTTTCCGAGGATTTATTTGAGTCTACGATTCACGAAAATAGTGGGAAAATTATCATCGATTTTTGGGCACCATGGTGTGGTCCATGTCGTTCTTTGGGAAGGATTTTGGAAGTGTTATCTACGGAACACGAAGACATTAAAATTTATAAAATTAACATTGATGAGTGTTCTTTTTTAACAGAGGAGTACGACATTTCTTCGATTCCAACGATGCTATTTTTTAACGATGGAAAACTAATCGATCAGACGGTTGGCCTAATGACTAAAATGGATATTTTGGCGAAATTTCGCTAAAAGCGCTTGACTTATTCGAATTTTTTTGATTCCATAAAATATGGAGACTTCATCAAGGCAAATTTATCCTAAAGGAATTGCATGGTTTATCGCAAGTCTCATGATTTGTGAAACCAATGATGTGATTACGAAGCTTCTTGAAGAAAGCTTAAGTCCATTACAAGTTATATGGGGCCGGTTTTTTTTTAGCACGCTAGTCTTATTGCCCCTCATGTTTTTTTATAGGGCGAGTTTTCGCAGTCAACATCTCGGAATAAACTTTTTAAGGGGGGGTATTCTATTTATTGGGATGTTTATTTGGTGCTACGGTCTTGATGCGTCCCAGTTGAGTATCGCCTGTCTGATTAATTTTACAACACCCATGTTCACATTGATTCTGGCAGCACTTATTTTGAAAGAAAAAATTAGTAAAGCGCGCATTAAAGCAACTTTAATTGGATTTTTAGGTGTAGCGGTCGCACTTAATCCACGTACGGCTTCTTTTTCGACGGCGACGGCTTCATTATTTTTACTTTCGGCCCTCTTTTTTGCCATGCTCGATATTCTCAATAAAAAACTAGTCACCGAAGAAACGACATTGGGAAGTTTATTTTTTACGGGGTTTTTCACCATGCTATGCACATTAGGGGTTATGTTTTGTTTGAACGACGCGACCCATTCTTTGACGGGAATATTTACAACGAGTTGGCAAAACATTATGTTGCTTGCCCTTTTGGGCATAGGCGCCAATTTTTTACTCTTTTTCATTTTAAAGTCGCTCAGTTATGTCGATGTGTCGGCAACGGCACCTTTTCGTTATGTGGAACTAATTTTAGCGAGTGTATTTGGATATTTATTTTTCGATGAAAAAATTTCAATCAACGTTATTTTAGGGGCTGTCATTATTATTCCCAGCGTCATTTATCTCGTACGCTGCGAAGTAAAGATAGCTCAGAAATACAATCATGCCGAAAGGCGGGCTCCGACCCATTGTTGCTAATTATGCAAATTAAATTTCGTATCTATATGACGCATTTGTTCATATCGGCAGTACTGGGCGGAGTTTTTATTCCCGTACTCATTGAATTGGTGCAGAAAAAAATTACTGAATGCGTATCACAAGGTACGGCTATTCCTTCGAATTGTATACCTCATTATTTATATTTTTTAGATCAACCTCAAATTTTCGAAAAACAAATTATTAATTTTTTAATAAAAAATAATCCAAATTTGAAAAAGGATTATGTCGAAAGAATTGCGAAATCATATTGTATGGAATCGAAACAGGAATCGATTAACACCGCCATTGCCGTTGCCCAGATGGCACTGGAAACGGGATTTCTACAATTTACTGGCATCGTGAAAAAATCATAAAATAATTTTGCTGGTATTGGGTGTGTTCGCGAGCATCACCAAGGTAGCTCTTTTGCAACGATCGAAGAAGGTATTCGCGCACATATTCAGCATCTTAAAGCATATGCGTCTCCATCTCCATTACATGTACCTTGCGTCGATCCTTGATACAAATTCATTCAAAATTCGCAATTTTTTGGAAAACTGAAGACAGTCTATGATCTTTCTGAAGTTTGGGCTACGGACAAAAATTACGGAGAAAAAATAGCAAAATTGACACAAGATTTATTTAGCACTTCCTAGTTATAATAATATTTTTACATTAATTTTTGCGCAACGTTTCCAAATATTTCCAAAACGAATCGTATTGCTCGAACATTTGTTCATCGCTGATGGGTAGTTTGTTACGATACACAAAATCGGAAAGCGTATGTTGATGTAAAATATAGATACAAAAAGCGATATCTTCTTTGATTTCAAAATATACGCGCAGATCATCGATGCGGCAGCGATGGATATCCGTACTGCCGCGGCAAAATCTTTTTACATTTAAAAACTCTTTTCGCAAACATTCATCACAATAGCCGCTCAACTTGTCAATAAATCGTAATTGAGTTAACCTATCCATTTTACCGAATTCTGCTAAACTCTGTTCGCTAAATGTAATCTGATGCATAACCCCAAAAGTTTAAGCTATAGATCTTTCCAATCTTGCAACATTATACCGCTTCTTTTTTTTAGAGTGTGATGCCAGGATTTATTACCAATCACTTCCTTTCCATAGAAAAATACTTACTCCAAGAAATGCGCGATGTGGAAAAATTTTCCGAATTTCCTTCAGTCGTTCTTTGCCATTCGCCGATTGAAATTGCATTTTTGAAGCAGTTTTTTTCGAATCGTCGATGCACTTTTAACAACTCTCACTTTTACACGTTTGGTACATTCATATCGGAACTTTTAAATAAATTCCCATCGGAATATCCCGTAGCCCGTATCGCTGATCTTAAATTTTTAGCGCAAAATAAACAAATTCATTTAGAGTCGTACACGCTTTCGCAGTTTTTTTCAGAAGAAAATTTCACCAACCAACACCATATAAACCCGGATATATTTGCCACGTTATCATCACTGAAACAGCAAATTCAAGAACTCAACTGGCAAATGCCCCATCAAGCTTTGGAGAAAATTGCGGCCCATGCTCCTAAATTATTTACAAAATGTATTCTTTTTGGATTTTCTTCGCGGGATTATTTCTGCACTTCTTTTTTTAAATTATTACAAAAAATCGCGTATCATGTAACATTTTTTGCCTTCGCCTGGAACGATTCCGAATGGGCAACCCTTGAATTACTTGAGAATTTTTTCGGTCCCGCTGAAAATGTTAGTGAAAACAGTGCTCAAAAATTTTCAACATCTCAATCCCATTTTGTCCTTGTCGATGATCCTATCGACGCAGCTACGCATATTCAACAATTACTTTTACCCGTAACAATGCAGAGAAATACGGGTATTATTTGTCCATCGCCGTCCTTTACAACATTTATCACACACCATCTCGAGACTTCGCAGATTCCATTTCATAATGGTTTTCCCATGCCAATTTTTGCTCCTCGTAACCATCTCGTTTGGACCTGGCATCGCTGGCAGATGAAAAATAATCTGGAATCTTTTATACAATTTTGTCATGTTTTACAACATCTTGAACCGAGTTCATTTCCACATGATATTGATATTTGTAAAATTTTAACCCAGATATTCGATGATTATCCGGCAGTTCGCGCACAGGATCTGGTTGATTTTTCCGAAAATCCTTATCTAAAAGATATTCTCAAACGTTACCCAATGTTGCCCAAAAGTGGCTTGTTTTATGAGTTTCTAAAAAAAACCAGCTCCGTAATTCCTGAAATCGCAGGGCTTGAATCGTATTTTCCCGAAAACTTCCAAGTAACAAAGGAAGCTTTTTTGAACTATGCACTTAGTCATTATTTTAAACTCAAGCCTGTTACCGAGGCATCATATCCTGCTTCGATCTTTCTCCTCGATCTTCCATCGGCAATGCATTTGCATTTTGATAGGATTATTATTTTTTTTCAAGATACTTCAAATTTTACGCACTTTCCCATTTCATCATTCCAAGCCCAAAATATATATTACATTGCCGTAAAATCTAATATTTCTCAAGAATTTATAGAACGTTACCGAATGCATACGGGAAAATTTTTAGATACCCACGCGATGCAAAGTATCTATTTTTCACAAAAAGAAGTCTCACAAAACCATTGCAATCAATACGATTCCTTAAGGAAAATTCACCAAATTCGCAATGACAAACATTCAATTTTCGGAGCATTTGAATACACAATTCCGGAAATTCAAAACTATTCACTCCCCATTACGGCCGTTGAACGCGCCTATTCCGAACCGGAAGAAATTTGGTATCGCCATATCCTAAAAAATAATCGCACCCCATTGCTATTCGAAAAAAATAAATTTGAAGGTATTTTAGCCCACAATTTCCTGCGATACCCTCGCTACTCTTTTCCATCTTTCCAACAGCTCCAACAGCACATCGCTTCCCAAAAACAATACTTCCGACAAAAATTTTCAAATATTCTATCGCAAATGCTGCTCCAAGAAACTCTCGAATCCGCAGAAAAAAAAGCATCAATCATAGCTCAAAAACTTACCACCTTTGAGACTTTTCCATTTATCATCAACGAAGTCGATTTGCGCGTACCTATTACACTTTTCGACGGAACTATTCTTCCACTCCATGGCCGCATCGACTGTATTTTATCCCAATATCCTTTCCGAAAAACACTCCACGGAGATAATATCCACAATAATATCCTTCTCATTGACTTTAAAACGGGCGCCTCATCCCAGAACGATCTGCAAAAATTAACTAAAAATTTCACCAATCTTCCCCAATCCCTATCGGGTTTACAACTACTCCTCTACGGCCTAATGCTGCGTGCCCTCGGCTATCAAAATATCCAACTTCTCATTCTTAACGGTGATCCCTACGATCATGCCGAATCGCTTCACTTGGAAATGATCACCTCCGGTGAAAACTTTAAATTTATTCAAAAATACCTAAAAATCTTACTTGACGATGGCATTTTAGGTTACAGCGAACCCCATCCCTTCAGCAAAATACATTTTTCTTCACCTATTGCTACCTTACCACCCAAAGGCGAAGTTATTCAAAGTAAACGTAAGCAACTTTTCTCCCAGTCTAACCATAATATCATGTGAAAAATATTAATAAACGATAAAATAAACTAAAATTGGTTTCCCAACTTTTAATACCTCGCTTACTCTTCCCACGCTTTCTAGCCCAATTTAATTGAATTGCGTCGTCAAGTGAATGAATTTTAGAATATTTCTAGATATTTTTTCATAAATCGCATTTCATTAAATAAATGTTGGACTTTTATCGAAAAATAAATTCTAATAAAAGCAGGAATTATGATAAGAATTTTCTCATCCGCTGTGTTTATGACGACACTCCTATTCCTCGGCTGTTTTTTCATTTGGCCCATCTGGGAAATTATTCAAGGCGGTTTTTTTAACATTGACGGTAAATTTACACTCGGGTTTTTTAGAATAATTTTCGAAAATAATACCTACATCAAAGGCTTACTCCATGCGATTGGCTCCGGATTGCTTTCCACCCTTCTCACCCTAGCCATCGCCCTTCCCCTCGCCTATTTTTCTCATAAATACGACTTTCCTTTCAAAAAATTACTCACAACTATCATTCTCCTTCCCATTATGCTACCTCCATTTGTCGGAGCAATTGGCGTTCAACAGATTTTTGGCTCCTATGGCATCCTTAATTCCATCCTCCTAAAGTGGGGCGTCATCACACCTACACATGCAATCGATTGGCTCGGTCAGTATAAATTTTTAGGCATGATTCTTATGAATGCATTCAGCTTATATCCCGTGCTCTATCTCAATATTGTTGCTTCTTTGACCAATATTGACCCCGCCATGGAAGAAGCCGCCGCCAATCTCGGTTGTACCGGTATAAAACGCTTCTTCAAAATTACATTGCCACTGATTATGCCCGGTGTTTTCGCGGGTTCCACACTCGTTTTTATCTGGGCATTTACGGAATTGGGAGTTCCGCTCATCTTCGACTACAATACCATCACATCCGTTCAAATTTACTTCGGTCTTAAAGATATCGGCTCCAATCCATTTCCCTATGCCCTCGTCGCCGTAATGCTTTGTTTTTCCGTATTTTTCTACGTCGTTGGAAAAGGATTCCTTGGATGTCAAAATTTTGCTACGGTGTCCAAAGCAACCCATACGGCCACATCCTCAAAACCATCCTGGATTTACCAACTCATACTCAGTGGTATCTTCACATCGATCACACTGGCGGCCCTATTACCCCATATCACCGTCATCCTTAAATCCTGTGCCATGGACTGGTATAACTCCTTACTACCCAATGCCTGGACCTGCAAAAATTACGAAACCGCACTCGGACATCCTTTAACCATACCCTCCATTCAAAATAGCTTGGTCTATTCCAGCTGCGCCACATTGATTACACTTTTTCTAGGTACTTCCATCGCATTCGTCGTCGTACGAACGAAATTTCCATGCCGTGGAATTATTGATGCCCTTTCCATGTTACCAGTGGCTGTCCCTGGACTCGTTACCGCATTTGGTTATTTGGCTATGAGTCAGGTTGGACGGCCTTTTGCTTTTTTAAACTCCATCGCCAATCCAACAATACTACTCATTGTCGCTTACTCCATTCGAAGACTTCCTTTTATGGTTCGTTCCGCCGTAGCCGGATTTCAACAAATAAGCGTAACTTATGAGGAAGCTGCCCAATGCTTTGGCTGCCCTCCTCTAAAAGCAACCCTTAAAATCACAATTCCATTGATCAGCGCTAACCTCATTGCTGGCGCATTACTCGTCTTCTCCCAATCTATGCTTGGCGTTTCCGATTCCATGATCCTCGCTCAAAAACAACAATTTTATCCCATTACAAAAGCTATCTACGAACTCGTCCATATGCTCGGCGATGGCCCATTCCTCGCCTGCGCCCTCGGCGTCTGGGCCATGACTTTTCTAGCCGTTACGATTATCGGCGCCTCAGTCATTATGGGCAAAAGCTTCGGTTCCATATTTAGAATGTAGCTTCATCCCTAAGGGCTACGTGTCCTTAGAAGCCCCGCCAGAGGATTCATTCCATGGACCCGATTTTGAGCCCAAAAGCCTCCCGCGGCTTCGCCGCGGACAGGCTTTATTTTTGCCGAGGCGATGCGCAGCGCGCAGCGCCTCGGCAAAGGAAAAGTTACAGTTCAATCGAAATTTTAAAGATTGCTTCTAGATAAATGATATCGGGTGCGAGCGAAGGGGTTCGAACCCTCAACATCCACCTTGGCAAGGTGGCACTCTGCCAATTGAGTTACGCTCGCAAAATAGCTTTGTGTACCATCATAATCTCACCTTTCCAGTCAAGAAAAAAAGTGAGATTTTTAATCTCTGCCCAAGGGCTGCGTGCCCTTGGATCCCCGCCAGGGGATCCATCCCCTGGATCGGGATTACTGGCCTTGTCCCCTGGCAACGCCCGGGGACAAGGCCCGAAGGGCCAAAATGGCCCGCCCGCGGCTTCGCCGCGGGCGGCCTGACTTTTTTGCCGAAGCACTGCGCAACGCGCAGCGCCTCGGCAAAGGAAAAATTTAAACTTGCTATGGGGCAGAGCCCCATATCACAGTGGGCAATCCGTTGGAATGAATTCGAAGGGGAGGGAAAACTTTTGCGCAATCTCATTGCAAAGGGCTTTGACGCCGAAGGTTTCCGTCGCATAGTGGCCACAAATATAGGCATTGACGCCATTTTCCCGGGCAATATTGTAGTGATACTGCTGGCATTCCCCTATAACAACCGCATCCACGCCGTAATCCTTTGCCTGGATGATTAGGCTGCCGCTGCCGCCGGAAATGATACCGATTTTTTTAATATTTTCCGGACCAAATTCCATGGCAATGACGCGGGGAAAAGTAGATTCCAGGAGTGCTCTAAATTGGGAACGCTGGATGCGTTTATCGCCCATAACGCCAATTTTTACGCCATGATATTCGAAGGCTTGGACCACATTTACCAAACCGAATAACCCTGCCATGCACGCATTATTTCCGATTTCCATGTGCGCATCCAGCGGTAGATGGCAGGAATAAACTGCGATATCGTGACCTATGAGTAATCCATATTTTTTATAGGTATTTTCTATTATGGGGATCGTTTTGTCCCAGAAAAGACCGTGGTGAACGACTAGGAGATTGGCGCCAATGGCGATCGTTTTTTCAATGGTTTCCAGGGAGGCGTCCACCGCCGCTGCAATTTTTGAAATTTTTCCGCTATTTTGAAATTGTAATCCATTGTGTGCGCCTTCGGCGTCTTCAATGGCATCGATACTGAGGCGTTCATCGCAATATTTTACAATGTCGAAGAGTGGTAGCATAATAGTGGCCAATACATGAAAAGATAGAAAATAGACAACAAATTTTCGAATAATTCTTGAATAAAATTTTTATGATCGAATAGTGATTGTGTCGTGATAGATGTTCGAAATTTAAGTTATTCCATTGGAGGGCGTATTTTGCTCGACGACCTTTCCTTTTATATTCCAGCCCATACGACCGTCGGTATCGTCGGCGCCAACGGCTGCGGAAAAAGTACGCTTTTTCGTCTAATTTTAGGTGACCTAACTTCGGATCAGGGAACGATAGCAAAGCCCAATGGGGCGAAGGTCGTAACCGTTCGCCAGGAAATCGGAGATAATTCTGTGAAATTACTCGACTTTGTTCTGCGGGCCGATGGGGATCTAATGGATCTGCGCCGCGCTTCCGAGGAGGAACACGATGGCATGAAATTGGCGGAAATTTTCGAAAAAATAGAAGCGATTGACGGATTTAATTCTGAAATTCGCGCCGCTACCATACTTTCCGGACTCGGATTTTTAGATCCACAGAAACCGCTAAAGGATTTTTCGGGCGGCTGGCAAATTCGCGCCGCCCTCGGAGCGACCCTGTTTGCACCTTCCGATATTCTCCTGCTGGATGAACCGAGTAACCACCTCGACTTTGAGACTTCCCTTTGGTTGAAAAATTACCTGCAGAAAATTCATGGAAAAAAAACGATCCTCATGATCAGCCACGAGCGCGATTTTTTGAATACGCTATGCGATAAAATTCTCCACCTTCCTTCGGGTGTTTTGTATTCCGGGAACTACGATACTTTTATTGAAACGCGGGCCAATCAGCAGCAGGCACTTGCCAGACGGATCGAAAAGCAGGAGGAGGTGCGAAAGCATCTACAATCCTTTGTCGACCGCTTCCGCTACAAGGCATCGAAGGCCAAGCAGGCGCAGAGTCGAATAAAGATGCTCGAAAAGATGGAAAGCTTGCCGAAGTTGGATCGCGATCGCACCGTTAGTTTTTCCTTCCCCAATCCGAAGCCGATCGACCGCCTGTTAATTAATGTTAAAAAAGGTATGGCGGGTTATGGCAACCACATCGTTCTCAGGGATCTCAATCTCAAGATTGATGCGGGCGATCGCATGGCCCTATTGGGGGCGAATGGCAACGGAAAGTCGACTTTGGTAAAGGTTCTTTCGGACCGGCTAGTGCTTTTGGAAGGGAGCGTAGAATTTGCTAAAAAATTACAAATTGCCTATTTTTCGCAGCAGCTAACGGACGAATTGGCGGTTGCGAAGACACCCTTTGAAATCCTATCAAAAATTTTACCCGATTGCAATGGGACGCAGGTACGGGCGCAACTGGCGCGATTCGGACTCATGCAGCAGAAATCCGATACGCGGGTACGCGACCTTTCCGGTGGCGAAAAAACGAGACTTTTACTGGCCATCATTACCCGCCAAGCGCCGCACATTTTGATTCTCGATGAACCGACCAATCACCTCGATATCGACGCCAAGGATGCGCTCATCGAAGCCCTCAACGAATATGAGGGGGCCGTCGTCCTCGTTTCCCACGATTTTTACTTCATCGAATCGGTCTGCGATCAGCTTTTACTGGTTAGGGATCACCATTGCCGACCTTTTACGGGTGATTTGGAAGATTACGTTGAAGCCGTTCTCGCCGAAAAACGGGAGATGAAAAAATCGGATAGTGCGGCAAAAAACTCGGGAAAAAATCAGTTGCCATCGAAGGATGAAAAAAAGAAAAGACAGCTGCAGAAGCAACTGGAGGAATTGGGGCGATGCATCGAGCTATTGGGCCAAAAAAAACGGCAACTCGAAAACCAAATCAATTTGGCCTACGATGAAAATCTTTTCCGGGATTTCACAGCCATTGCCCAGGAATTGGCTCAAAAGGAACAGGAATGGTTACAATTATCGGAATCGGTGGAAGCGATGTAAGTAAAAATTACCATCGAAGGCAACAAAGTTTCGAAAAAAATTTGACAGCGGCCCCTTTTCTTCCAAGGCTGAAGGGTAGAAGGTGGGAGCGAGCGGCATGTTATTTTTTGACTTAGGTCGACAAATTTCAGTATTTTCACTCACCGCCGGTACCGGCACTAGATAATATAACTAACTGATTATTACTATTTCTATAATTTGTATTTATGCCTGGATTACCACAGGTAATCCAGGCATGACTGGGTATTGCTCCACGGATATCATTCGTATAACCCAATTGGTCCCACTTTAAAAATTTCGCCGGTTTACTGCCATCGAACCAGATCGTGTGGCCATCGCAATACACCACATAGCCACCTTTGCTGCCATAAAGTCCAGCTTTTTCGTCCCAGGTACCGTCAGCACAAAGACCCCGCGTAAAAGCAAATGGCGTTGTATTCAATGGAACATTGCCCGATAGTCCTGAGATCAAGCAATAGCCAATAAAAAAATTACCATTACTCATAAAGTTTGAAACTCCGGTATACCAACCACCTGACTCATGAACTCTTGTTCCATCAAAAAGGCAAATTACATCTTTTGTAATTTTTGCGGCATATTTATCTCCGGAAGAAATATACACATAAGGGTCATTGAGAATCATATCCGAAGGGCCACTGTTAGAGGCATCACATCCCGCCAATCTTTCCATTACCAACGAAACATATCCCGGGCGCCCTATCCAATCGCAGCTGTCGATTTCTCGGCCGCGGTTAATGACGCATTCGCGCCAGGCTTCGGCAATTTTTTTGAGATTGGAGACGTCTCTTACTTTCTGCGCGCTCACCTTTATGGCGCTCATCGCCGGTAGAAGAATGGCCAGTAAAATACCGATGATGGAAACGGTAAAAACGATTTCCACTAGAGTGAAAGATTTGCTTTCATTTTTACCTTTTTCCTGTATTCCTGTATTCCTGTATTCCTGTATTCCTGTATTCCATTTTCAGAATTTTAAGAATCTATAATTTATGTCAAGAAAAAACGCAGAAAATTTTTATTTCTTGTGAGGATTATTTTCTGAAAAAATTTGACAATTGTCCATTTTCTTCCAAGGCTGAATAGTAGAGGGTGGGAACGAGCGGCACGTCAGAAGTTTACCCAGAGGGCTCCGCCCTCTGGACTCCCGCCAGGGGATGTTTGTCTAAGGGCTACTCGCCCTTAGCATCCCAGCCGGGGGATCCATCCCCTGGACCGGGGTTGCAGGCCTTTAGCCTGGGCGTTGCCCAGAATAAAGGCCCGAAGGGCCCAAAGGGCCCGCCCGCGGCGAAGCCGCGGGCGGGCCCTAATTTTTCGCCGAGGTAATGCGCATCGCGCATCGCCTCGGCAAAGG
>JAITAG010000023.1 GCA_031284265.1 Puniceicoccales bacterium
AAAATTTCCCGGGATGTGGCAGAAGGTTATCACATGGCAGTAGATTACGACATGAGTGCCTTTGGGGGCGGGATGATTGTACCCCAATTCGGCGGGAAACTGCTTAGAACAGAAATGGAACAGGTAGAAGGTGGGCATGCTCTGCACATTCACTTCGGCGTGTCGGAAGAGATTAAAAATTTGGCCACGGTATTTGGCAACCCAGATGATATCGAGAGTTTTAACAAAGCCGCCGGGGCTTTTAAAAAAGCAGGAGATGATTTGTTTAAGTTGAGTAAAGTAGAGCTCGATTCTGGCAAACCTCAACCGGATTTGCGAGCGGAGGCAAAGGCAATAGAAGACTCTCCAAACCCCCAAGCATCCAAAACCTTTTCCCGGGGAGCTATCAGGCTGACCATGAAAAAAATACAGCAGTAAGGAGTTTTTAGGAACAATACAATAGGTTGACTTTACTGTTAGCCTATTTTTTTATATAAAAAAAGCCGTTTTAAACGACTTTCCTAAATTTTAATCCATATTTTAATTACCGTGTACCTTTTTCACGCAATGACCTGACAATTGCATGCCAATCATTTGCTTTTGGCCCATTTCCTATACCCACTCTATTTATATTTCCCAATGCCGTTTCCGGTATCTGGTAGTGGTAATCTCCTCCACCGTATCCGACAGATTCATATTCATCATAGCTTATTCCAACATTTTGAGGCACATTGACGTCAATTCCCTTCTGTTCCAAAAGTAAACAGACTATATTGGATTGTCCTTCCTTAACGGCTTCATAGAGCGGGACATTGACATTACCGCCTTCCGTGTTTACATTTGCACCCCACTGCAGCAATAGGCGCACCATATCGATGTTCCCCGTCCGAATGGCCACGACGAGCGGACTCAAATAATGGGTAAATGCTCCCCCCCAATCATACTCTTTTTCTTCCATGCGAGCATTTACATTTGCCCCGCGATCGAGGAGATAATTTACGAGATCTATATTTTGCGCCTTGATGGCCTCAAAAAGCGCGGAATCACTGACCACCACGCCGGCAAATTGCGCATCGATTTCGCCAAAATCCGCCGACCCAAAACCCGCCGCTCCATAACTCACCACGGGCATTAAAAATGTGCCCAACAACAATGAACTAATTCTAAACTTCTTCATAATGTTAATCAAATCAGGAGCATTAAAGTTTTTTCACAAAAATTGTCAAGCCATAAGTTCCTGGATAAAAAAATAGATTAATCTTTTATAAATCAGTTGCAGCTACAATAAACCTTAAAATTTCGGTGGGCCCTACAGGATTCGAACCTGTGACCAAGGGATTATGAGTCCCCTGCTCTTACCGCTGAGCTAAGGGCCCCGAAATATCTCCATGCTTAAATTTATTCTTTCGTTTTCAAGGCTAAATTTAACCTTTATGGAAATTTTTATTTCATTTCCTAAAACCATGGACGATTGGCTTCGAAAATTATTACACCCTAAAGTTCGCGTTATCCATTCCGATGTGAATCATGTCACCGCCCTCTATAAACCCTGCGATGTACTATCCATGCCGAATAATGATTCCCCCCATTCCAAAAGTTTATTGTGCCTTCCCTACGATTCCAAACGGCGTTGCTATATTTTTTCTAATAGTCAAAAATTTTTTCTACTTAATCGGCTTGATGCACCCACGTCTGGACTATTAATCGGTTGCTTCGATGAAAAAATTGCGCATACGATCCGCGAATGTTTTTTCAATCAAGTCGTCCAAAAAACCTATTGCGCTTTAACCGCTTACCAAAAAATATCGCCCGGCGGAGTATTCCGCGATTGCCTGGCGGAACGGCGGAATAGTAGGCGTTTGCGGGTAACGCGAGGGCAGGGCAGGGAAGCGATTGCGAGATATTTCGTCGAAAAAGAGCTAACCCTTGGCGAAATCCCGCTATTAAAATTGCGCTTACAGCCCATTACGGGACGGACCCATCAGTTGCGTGTACAATGTGCGCTGCGAAAGTTACCGATTATTGGTGATAAAACCTATGGCGATTTTGCACTCAATAAAAAATTATGGACCGTTTTGCCCGAGAAAAGGTTGTATCTGCAGTCCTGCGCCATAGAATTTTCCTATAAAATTCGAGACAAAACATTTTTATTTTCCTCACAAATTCCCTATGAATTTTGAAGTTCTAGGGATTTTAATATTAAAATTTATATAAAAATTTAAAAAACTTGTATTTTTTAAAAAAGTGAGTACAGTATGGACGTCATGAACTATAATATCTATTATTTAAGTATGTTGTGTTTAGCTACTCCATGTTTTGGGAGTGTTGCTGGAACGGATGGGGCACAAGCGGTTGCTAGTGCGGAGCGGAGTCCGGAGGAAATCGTTGCTGCCTTGGATGTGGCGCTTGCGCAAGTTTTCGAAACAAATAACCAGCTAAATGCACTTTGGGGTAAATATAACTGGAAAGAAAGCAATATGCCTCAGTGGCATGGGGCGGAGATTAGTAGGGTATGGGCGCTTTACATTGGGGCGCAGGATCAGATTATCACTCAATTGTCGGAACTTTTAGATAAAAGGCGATTATCTGTAAATGAGATTGAAAAATATCTATTTTCTCAACATCGGGCAGGGAAGGATTCTAAACTGATACGTGTTATAGAATCGGCTGGCGGATATACTGGCGATCCACTCCATCATCACACCTATGCGTTGGTCGTCAAATTGGCCGATAAGGGCTATTACGATTTGGTCAAAAGAATCACGTTGAAGTGCTATTCTCCCGGCAATGGGGGTTTTAATGAAGATGATGGCTATGAGCCTGGCGCTGTGGTTCCTTTAGGATATATGCTTGCGAGTTGGCCGTATACGGGGAAAGAAATTCTCGACAAAATGCCGCCGGACATACGCGCCGAAATGGAAAATGCTTTTTTTCATGTGTATCGACTAAATGGGAGATGCGATGGCTATGGGGTATTCGGAGGCGGTTGCCTGGGTGTTAATTAATTTTATTTACAGTTAAAGAAAGGATAGGATATGAGCAGTATAAGTGGTGGTATGAGTAATAGGGGAGTTGGTGGTGTTAACCCGCCGGTTTCAAGTGGAGGGGCAGCTCCGGCAGAGTCTTCCTCGACCATAAGGCCTGCGGGTCCAGAGGAAGGGAAGTCCAGTGAGATAGGAGCAAAGCCGGAAATTCGATTTCAAAGGGATCTTTCATCGTTTCCCGCCAAGTCGGTAAAGTGCTTTAGTGATAATCAAGCCATTGCGACTGACGCAAAAATTGCGCTTACCATGGGTGTCGCCGCCGCAGGTGTTGACAGAGGACAATTCATGGGTCTTATGGGAGGGGTAGGTCAGACAATAGGAAAATATGAGCAATTTTTGGAGTCGATGGCGGATTTTGTTTACAATACAGAAAATTTGGATCTCGAAATCTTTAGCATGATCAATGGAGCGGCGAATTTCAGACTCAATGCGAATGCTTCCATCGGTTCCTTGGGCAACGCCGAAGGCTTTAATGCGATCAATTTTCCAAAAGTGGATCGACATCCTAATGAGAAGGATGAAGATTATAATGCAAGAGTGAAAAGAGAACATGCGAAATTTGCGGCCAAACCAGAAAACAGAAAAAAATTGGCTGCAAATTTAAGGGCATTAAAAGGCGCAGTGGCGAGAAGTTTTGGAAACGGAGTCCATCCCATGCAGCAGGAATTTCGAGCTACCCAATTCATCGCCACCGGTATCGATTTGCTCGAACAGCTGGATGAGGTAAAAGCTAAAAACGTTCTTCAAGCTAAAGATTTATTTAAAAAATTAAGTCAGGTAGACGTGTTGGGCGATACCGAAAATCTGAAATTCATGAAAGAAATGCAAGACAGTGCCTATTTCATGGAATTTAAATTAAAACCCATTGATGATGCAATTTGTGATACAATTGGTAAAGTTTTGGACCAATTGGACCAATTGAAGCCTCCACTGCGTCAAGCAGAAAAAGACGTCATTATAGATATCATGAAAGCCAAATTGGAAGCTTCGAGAACGGCAAGCTTTGACGAAAAAGGTCAAGCTTCTGGCGCCTCCGGAATGCGCGGTAGAACCCGTGCCCACGGCGGCAATCAGGCGCGATTCTATTCCGACCGGGAAAAACCCCTTCAAAGCTTTGCCGCAAGCCGCTGTTCCGATATCGATTTGCCCTTCCTAGAACAATTACCCAATGCGGGCAGTGATCCGGCTAAAGTGAAAGGATTTTTAGATGCCATGCAAGAAGGCGGAGCCTTTACCCAGGGAAAAAGAATGGCGACGCAAACGGCCAATTTTCAAACGTTACCTCAGGATAGGGTGGAAATCTTACAGGAACCTTTTGAGTTTTTACAAAGTGCATTGCAAGCAAGCGGTATACACAGTGATCGAAAAGAAGCTATTGCCAAACAATTAGAATCGGAGAGCGATAGCACACCTAAATTGAGAGAACAATTGCGCGGTATTAAATTTAAAGATGCACAAAAAAACGACAGAACGGTGAATGATTTAGTGGAGATTAGTACGGATGGTGAGGTAAAATCCAAACCAAGCTTGGGCTCCATCATGAAAGATGTCGGTTTGCGAACCATGTGTAGTGTTTCGGGAACAACGGTGTATATCGTTGCCGGGTTGTATGCCCATGCTGGAAAAGAAAAAACAGAAAAAATGTTAAGATCATTGAAAGAATTCGTGGATAGCGGTTGTCAAGGACCATTGAGTGATGATTTTAAAAGTCTGTTTCTAAACACTGCCATGTACATGCAATCGGGGCAGTACCACTCCGCTGCCGAAGTATTGGGTGGCCTCTATTGTGCAGCATTGACTTTAGCCTATGATCCCACTAAAGCTGCGGGTCCTGATAATTTAGATCCCAAAGATTTTGACCAAATCGCTCCGAAATTTCAACAAATGTGGCAAGCCCTCCAAGCGCATCCCGAGAATTTCTTTCCGCTGAGCAATGCCGATAAGGCGAGCTTAGGAAACAATTCCACTGGTATAATAGAGACGTTACAAAAAGGGCATAAGGAAACCGTGGAAGAGAGAAAAGGCGAAGGCAGAGAAATTTTGGAAACTATTCAAGAACGAGATCAAAGACCTCAACAAAAATTGGCCGGAGAAATTTTAAAAACTTTAGAAAATGAAGGTCAGAAAGCTGAAGAAGAAGCTGAAAAAGAAATACAGAAGCTTCGAGAAGATTTTAAGGATCAACATGGACTTGGAAACTTAAAAAAGAGAGCTGCCGAAGCTCCAGGACCAAGAGAAATCCCTAAAGTTCAGAAACCTTTGAAGAAAAAGGAAGCTAACGAAACTTAGACCGAAAAAATTTTTAATGATTGTATTGAAAAAAATAGAAATTGAATAAGATTAAGAAAGTGAGCAATCAAATGAACAAAAAGATTTATTGTATGGGGTTGTTGTTTTCCCTATCCCTGGGAAATAGTTTGGATGCGGCATTTGGACCGGAAGAAAAAAATTGGGATAGTTTCAGCTCAAATGTGGCCCAATTTGAAAAAACGATGGCTGTAGCGGATGTTTTCCCCCCTGCAACAGCGAATCGCAGCGTATCCCAAGTGCAGAATAGGAAGCCATTGGCAATACTTGAAGTTACAAATATTCAAAAAATATTTCAATGTAAGAACATTTTGAGCGTATTTAATTGCGATGGTGATGTTGCTAATTTAATCTTGCTATCGATGTTTCTCCTGGTCGGAAGAAATTTTTCAGCCCTGGATGTCCTGTCAAAGCTTTCCATATTCTATTTTGAAAACGGATTAGTCTTTGTCCTGAAACCGACAAATGATGCTAAAAAGGCTTTTTCAGAGTTTTTACAAAAGGAGAAAATGCCATTTAGCGAACAAAACAGTTACTTCATAATATCATCCAATAAAGACTGTTTATCTGCAATTCAAAAGAGTGAAGATTATATAAAACAGGCGACGATTTCGACTTCAAAAAAAGAAGATCCATTGAAAGTCGAATATAGTATTAACGTGGATGAAGTTTTTTCGGGAAATCTAAAAAAATGTGGTGTCAACGGCTTAACAATAGCAGCGCGGTGTGCGGAGGATGGTATAGAATTTTCAGGTACGCTTTCTTTGGACTCGACTTTCAAATTCTCTGAGCAATCAGAAAAAACGAGGTTTTGGGAGTTGTATAGGGCCTTATCGATAGAAGACACCCGATCGTATTGTGTATGTCAAAATATTGAGGAGATACTAGAGTTCTTGAAGGGTTCGGCCCAAAAGCTTTATGGAAATAACAATTTTAACGGTCTAGATACCGTGAAAAAATGCCTAGGAGAAACGCAATTTGTCGGACTATTTTCATTCGGTAATCAATTAGTTGAGTTTGGCGTTGGAGAAAATTCATGTAAAACGGTCAGCGAATATGTGGATCATCTAAATTCATTATCCGATTTGGTGGATAAATTGGATTCCCCATCAAAGGCGATTCCGAGCGCTGTGGATCAAGCAGGATCATTTGCGCCGGGTGGTGTGGGGCAAAAGCCAAAGGTAGAGGAGACGCAAAAGAAAAAGCCAGTGAGTGCAAGTTTAATATGTGAACATAAAGGATATCCCATATACTGCATGGAAAATAAAGAGGAGTTATGGCCGAAAGCGGAGATAGAAAGCGTAGACTATGCTGCGATGATAGAGAATTTATTGTTGACGTCTAATTCATTGGATTTCTTAAAGCTCAAAATCGATGTTTTAATCGATGTTTTAGAAAAAGCGTCCATGGAAAAAGCGTCCGTAGAGAATAAAACTTCCCTAACAACGCCAGAAGATTTATGCCTTCCTGGAATGATCGCTAAGGGAGAATTTGGGATTGTTCCTTTGATACAATGCTTTATTAATCGTATCTCTGCCTTGAAAAAATATTTCCCAGATTCATCGTTGACTCAGATCCGTAATAGCGCAGGGTTCAATTTTGAAGTAACGGCACAGAAAAATGGGACCGTGAAACTTCAACTTTTTGTGAGTAATGATTGCTTGAAAGCTTTGCCAGTTCTTATAGAAGTTGCTAATAATATGTTTGTCGATTTTAATTCTAACAAAAATGAAATTTTCAATGGTATGATACCAGCTAAGGTGGACGAAACAAAGGATCAAAGATTTATTCCCGCCAAAAAGGACAATGCACAAAAAAATCAGTCGCTGATTCCCCTAAAGACGACTTGGAATATCGAGAGCTGTGGAGAGGCGCGACAAATTTTGTTACCGGTGAAAATTTTGATGGAATATAAGGTTATGGGCTAATGCCCTAATAAGGGTCGTTTGGACATGATTTTTTTCTAGTCAAGTGTTTTTTATATATGTTTTTATGGTGTTGAACGCACTTTAAGGTATCTCGATTTTAGAATTTATTATTTTGGGAAAATCTACATTCATGGGGTGTAGATTTTTTATGGTTGTGATCCGTGACGATTTTGGGGATGAAATTTTGAAACAAGCAAGCGCTGGGAATATAACCTGTGACAGCCGGAGGGTCCAAGCGGGTGATATTTTTTTTGCACTTCCCGGAAAAAGCCATCGGGAAAATATTTATTGCCGGGAGGCCTTGGACCGTGGCTGCAATGGGATTGTTGTTGGAGAGGAGTCAATGGAAAATTTGGGCGAAATATTTGCCAATAATATGGAGGATATTCCCGTATGGGCGACGGAGAATGTCCGTCGAGCATTCGTCTTTGCGTTGAAAAAATCACTCAATTTATCGGAAAATTCACATCTCACCTTTGCCGTGACGGGAACCAATGGGAAGACGACAATAACCTATTTGTTGCGCCATTTGCTCGATATTCCGACGGCGGTAATTGGAACGGTTAGCTATGACCTAATTGAAAAAATTATTCCATCGGTGCAAACGACGCCGAATTTGGAGGATTTGTATCCTATGATTGCGGCATTACCGGAAGGTGCGGCCTTGGCGATTGAATTGAGTTCCCACGCATTGGACCAGGGAAGGGCCTACGGATTGGATATCGACACCGCTATTTTTTCAAACTTGACGGGCGACCATCTCGACTACCACGGAGATTGTGAGCATTATTTTTTAGCCAAACGCAAACTGTTTTCCGGCGAAAATGGTAATATGCCCAAACACAGTATTCTCAATTTAAACGATACTTATGGTCAGTATTTGTATGGCGAATGGGGTGGCGTGACCTATGGGATGGAAAATGTTCGTGCCGATTACAATGCCATAAATTTACAATTTTTCGCAAACAAAACGGCGTTCACATTGGAACACGATGGGAGGAATTATTCCTGTGAAATTCCTCTCATAGGGGCATTTAACGTTGAAAATGTATTGGCGGTACTGGCGGCGATCCATGGAAGTCGGGGTATTGCCTTGGAACATTTGATTGAAAAAATAAAAACTTTTACCGGTGTTCCGGGGCGTTTACGGGGTGTGGAAAATAATCGTGGCATAACGATTCTAATCGATTATGCACACACGGAAGACGGGTTGCGAAAAGTTTTAGAAAGTTTACAAAAAATCAAAAAAAGAAAAATCATTACCGTCTTTGGTTGCGGTGGAGATCGGGATCGGACAAAGCGTCCAGGGATGATGCATATTGCCTGTCGATTGGCGGATTTAGTGGTTGCGACTTCCGATAATCCGCGCCATGAGACCGTGGGGGCGATTTTTGGGGACATGAGGCCCGGTGTAATTTCCGGAAGTTGCGTTATATTCGAATCCGATCGAGCAAGGGCGATAGAACTTGCGCTGGAAGAAGCCCAAAAAGACGACATCGTCCTCGTTGCCGGTAAAGGTCATCAAAATTATGAACAAATTGGCGATGAAAAAATACCTTTTAGTGACGCGGATGTGATTAAAAAACACTTAAATACTTGTGAGGTAAAAATTACCGTCGAACAATAAGCCCGGCAGAATCAAAAACCTTCAATTCGGCAATACCTTCTCCTGGATGACGAGGAATTCCAAGTTCTTCATACATCCATAAATTGGTCTCATTGGAAACAATCTTATAACCATAAAAAGTATCTACTGTGGAAAAAACCGGAGCTATCATATTTTTTTCGATGACAGGGTTCCATTCCCTAGTATTATTGGGATTGACTTGAGCCAAAGATAAACAATGCGGTTTAACTTTCAATGTACAACAAAAAGGGGAAAATAAATATTGCACCCCTTGCCGTGGCATACGATACTTTCGCTCAGGAACGCTGGAAATAACGCACATCAACCTTTTCGTATTATTAGGATGGGTAAACGTGGGAGGAGTAAAATTCTCAATGGCACCTTTCATAAAAAAACCCGTATCGCTCATACTGCCATGGTGTGGTATGAGTAAAAAATCAACTCCCCCTAATTGGTTGATTAGCGTTTTCAATTTTTCGCAATTTTCACTATACCAATCCTGGGTCGCGTCTCCTGGAAAAATAAAACTTGTATTCCCATATCTAATCCCGATGACCAAGTTATTTACATGAGGAGCTGCCCCTACGACGTTCGCTTCAGGAACGATATAATGAATAGAAACGTCCCTTCCTAAGCATCTATCTAAAGCCCCTGGATTATCACATAATGGGACATATCTTACACCTCCATGCTTCACTTCCTTTTTCCTCTCTTCCGCCGATGGAGACCAGCCGTAAAAAAAACTTATACCTCCCTTGCACACTGTTTGAAAACATTGATCTAAAACATGCGCCGCTGAATAATGATCCTTATGATCATGGGTTACAACAACTGTACAACTGATACATCTCTCTAAAATGTTTTCAAGTCTTGTCTTAGCTTGTGACGTCCTGAAAGCACCAGCCTTACCACAGTCTATAACTAAAACGTTATCATCCTTTCTCAATAAAACAAAATTGCCTACACCGACACTAAAAATATTGATCTCTAAGTTGCTTCCGGAGGCAACAGCCCCCAGAAAAATACAAACACTCCATACAAATAATAAAACTTTTTTCATTTTGCTTTGTCTGGTTAGTTATATCGTTTACATAATTTGACAATAGGAGAATTAGGACTATCATCCAACTGCAAATGTTCTTTTATCTTATTCAGTAGGTTTCCTACATGTCTACGTGCCCCTTGAATGTCTTCTATTTCTTCTACGCGTTTCGTAATTCCTAAACAATCATCGGGATAAGTTAATATGAAAATGGTGTTGAGAATTATGGTTTCTCGGCTACTCTGATTCGAAATATCTTCCAATATAGCATCTAAAGCAGACCTAACCGGGTCTCTCACATCATTAAGCCACTCCTGAGCCTTATTTCCCATCTCGACAAGGAGTAATCCTTTTTGACGCGAATTTATTTCACTCTTAATTTTACTTTGTAATTTTCTGAACTCCTCTATAGGATCTGCCTGACACATATTCCCTACACAACACATACACAATAACAATCTAATTTTTCTACTCATAACAATACCTTAATCTAACGGAAAAATCGCAGAGTCAAGAAGTCAAGTTAAAAAATAGATTTTAAATAAAATTTTACACAAAAATTTTAGAGATCGTGTCCAATTTCGGCTTGCTTCGTTAATTTTTCGCTAGAAAATGGAACGGAGTGAGAATTTATGTCCATACGCACGGCTGCCGGCTAAATGCAGCCGAATCGCGTTCACTCGTCGAAACCCTCGAGGCCACCGGCCATACTGTTGCCCATGGCATGGACCCATCGGTGGATGTCGCGGTTGTGAATTCCTGTGCCGTTACGAATCAGGCCGAATCAAAGTGTAGGCAGACCATCCGACAAATTATTCGCACCAACCCCGGCGTCACTCTGATCCTTACCGGCTGCCTCGCCGAAAAAAATTCACGGGAATGTTTGAACTTCCATGACCGTATTCTCGTGCTAGGAAACTCGGAAAAACATCGCCTGGTTGATCACATCCATGCCCTGAATTTAGGAGAAAAATTTTCGAAAATCATACGCAATTCCCTTGGAAATACGAATTTTGAAATTCCCTGTGCCTTGCATCAACCTTACAACGGACGATACAATTTGAAAATTCAGGAAGGGTGTAATTTTTCCTGTTCCTACTGCATTATTCCGCGATTGCGTGGGCCTGCATGTAGCCGTAATTTTAAAAATCTAATCGAAGATGCTACGATCCATGCTAGGCAAGGCGTAAGAGAAATTATTCTAACCGGTGTCAATGTCGGTGCCTACGAAAATGATGGGAAAAATTTAGTCGATGTTATCTCGGCACTGAACGAAATACCCGAAATTCAACGCATCCGTTTGAGTAGCATTGAACTCAAAACCATCCCCGATGAAGCATTGTCTCAAATGGCGAATGATGGGAATAAGCTGGTTAAATATTTGCATCTGCCCATCCAATCGGGCAGCGATCGTATTTTGCAATTGATGCGCCGCCATTATACTATCGGTGAAGCCAAAAATTATCTCGAGTGGCTGGCCAAATACATCCCCGGCATTGGCCTGGGGACGGATTTAATCGTTGGATTTCCAGGGGAAATGGAAGAGGATTTTACATGTTCCGTCGATCTCATTCAAAATTCCTTCCTACAATATGCCCATGTTTTTTCCTATTCCCAGCGCGAGGGAACACCCGCCGCTTCCATGGAAGACCGATTCATCGATCCAAAGGAAATCGAAAGACGTAGTAAAATTTTACGTATCTTAACCCGCGAAAAACGTCGACAATTTTACGAAAAATTTGTCGGAACGGAGCAAGAAGTGCTGTTTGAAAATAAAAGTCGAATCGGATTCCCTGGGTATACGGAAAATTATATTCGGGTTATCGTAAAAGGCTTTAATGAAGATTTAACTAATCGATTGGAAAGGGTAAAGTTAATTCGAAATTGCGACGACCATATATTAGGCGAAGTGGTCCATTAAAACAAAAATTAAAAAATCGCTTGCTGTTTGTGATTATTTTCTTATATTTCATCTATGAGGTTAGAGAAAAAGTTATGGATCGGAATGTGCTATTGGGCATTCATTCAGATTGATGGTATGGCATCAAGTGGACAAAACCAAAAAGGTTCGCGGTACTACGTACCATTTTGGAAGGCGGTGGTAAGAAAGATTTTAAAGGAAAAGCAGTTAAAGGAAAAAGATGCGCTTCCGGTACTTTCTGAAAGAGCACCGATCCATGGAAAAGAGGATATTGCCGCTCGTCGATCTTCGTTCGTAAAAATTATCCGTTCGAAGCTTTCCGTTGCAACACGAGATTCAAAAACGATTGCTGAAGAAGTAGAAGTTTCGGAATCGGCATCAACCGTTGAGAAAGACGATAGCCATGATGCGCTTCCGATACTTTCTGAAAGAGCACTGACCCATGGAAAAAGGGATATTACCATTCGTCGACCTTCATTCGTAAAAATTATCCATTCGAAGCCTTCTGTTACAGTACGAGATTCAAAAACGATTGCTGAAGAAGGAGAAGTTTCGGAATCGGCATCAACCGTGGAAGAGGATGATAATTATGATGCGTTTTCGGTATTTCCTGAAATGGCATCGATCTATGGAGAAGAGGATATTGCCTTTATTCCCGATGAGGATGAGCGAGAGCGATTGCCCATTCCCGCTGGATATAGATTGTGCGATGTTCCGGGGGACGGTTTGTGTGGCTATTGGGCGACATTTACTGCCAAGAAAGCTGAGGAAGTCGGCGATGAAGCATCGATCCGAGTGGAGAAAAAAGAAATATTTGAGCTCCTTGGACGGCTATCCGATCGCATTGCCCATACCCTTAAAAGGGAAAATAAGACGGATATGGAAATGGAAATGGTCAGTGAAATTGACCAACTGCTTCGCGATGGTTATGCAAAAGACTATGAAGATCTCTATGGGAAAATTGAAAAAGGGCAGCTACAATTGGATTCTCCATTGACGATATTTTTAGCCCAGGAAGTCGGCTATAATATTATTGTAGAATGGAAAGGGACCAAGGACGGAAAAAATATTTGCGTACAGGAGAGATATCAAGTGGATGATGGCCAAGGAACCATTATAATTTATTACTCAGGAAACGGTTCGGGAGGGCACTATCAGGCGATTATCCCTAGCCGGATAAGCGTTGTTTTTAATCGAGAAACTTAGAGGATTTATTTTATAAAGGTCCTAAATAAAAAACTTGACAATGATAAATTTTTAGGAAAGCATAAGGATATGGATAAGATAATTAAGGTTTGTTGTATCACTGTTTTAACATGGGTACCTTTCAATGCAAAAGCTACTTTAAGCATTCCAAATAATTGGAAGGAAATGATAAGGTTTAGGCAATTCCCTGTGGATTTGAGACGGTTGCCGATAGTGTTGAAGAAATTAGGACGATCTACGCCAGCACCCATTCCGAATGGGAACCGAATGGTGCTTTTGGCCAATGGAAGTAAAGAAAAATTAGGGAAATGGATACCGATTAAAAGTAATTTCGCAACGCCTATTGCGAATAGGGACCAACCTAAAATGGCTGTCAGTGAAGATAGCGGGAAGCGTGAAATCGTACGGAAAAGTTTCACTTCGGAACCGTACCCATCGCCGCAGGGTCCAACACAAACGAAAGGCCTGATAAATTTTGGTTCTACATGCTACGCCAATAGTGCAATACAGACATTAAATGCGATTCCAGAGTTTAGGGAAACTATAATGAATAGCTCCAGTAGACATCCTTTTATATTGGGATTTCAAGAAATATTGAGAGGCATCAATTCCTCTACTGGGATAGAGAGGGATCAATTAAGGAGATCATGGAATGGTATATTATCTACAATAAATGCCCGAAAAGATGGTAACAAGTTTGTCTTGGCCGACCGCCACATGGATGCTTTGGAGTTTCTTTTTGCATGCGTTGATGTATTAGAAGGTGGCTATAGATATAGCGCTATCGAAGCCAAAGCAGTTGAAGGTTTCCGGTTTGGAGTTCGGACCTTTATGCAAGAGAAGTCAGATCCTGCGAATCCTAGCACCATAGATGAGTCATATTTGACATTAAATTTGTACATAAAACCAGAGCCTAAGGGGAGAGAAATTCCCGGAGAATTTATGCAGGCGCTTCAGGACTTTGGAAGAAAAAATGAAATGGTTAGAGATAATCAGTGGATAGGGAGAAGTGGAAAAATGGTCGATGCAATTAATTATAGTCGGATTATTGGTCGTCCTGAAATTCTTTTTGTGACCATTAAGCGATTTGATGTAGTAGAAAATGAGCATCAAAAGGCCATTGTAGTAAAAAATAAGCGTCCAATGGACATACTATCGGAGTTTACATTGCCGCCTGAGATAATGTTGAACCCTGAATTGACAGAATACATGGTTATCGCCTTTATCGTTCATTTGGGAACTCTCGACTCTGGTCATTACATGGCATATGTCAGAAACAGCGATGGCTCGTTTACACAATTTGACGATTCCAAGGTGAATTTTGTAGCCGTAGAAATTGCGCGAGAAGCATTGAAAGCTGATGGATACTTTATGGTGTGTCGACGTAAGGATTAAAACTTCGTGAAACGAAAAATAAAAGAAGGAATTTGGGCATAATGATCCACATTAGGCCCAAAGAATGAAAAATAATATTGATTTCCTATAAAATCATAAAAAATAGTTTCAAGAGATCATTTTTGCCTGGTGGTGTAACGGTAGCACAACGGATTCTGACTCCGTTTGTCTAGGTTCGAATCCTAGCCGGGCAGCCCGTGTTCTTATACGGCTCCTTTTTATGTGGTATTTAAACTGAAAATTAAAAAAATATCCACAAATAAAATTTATTTTTGATGTTTTTTTATTTTTGTGCTTGCACAATGGGTAGTAATTTTTACAATTATTCCCGATATGAAAAAATATTCACTATTATTTATTTTAGGTTGTTTTGGTAGTCATTCCTTTGCGAGTGACACTTTTCCAGAGTCTTTTTCGGATAGTCTTTTAGAATTCGGTGCGCCAGTCGAACATTCTCCAAATTTGAGAATCAACCGGTCCATTGCAAAGCTTAATGCCTTTCTGAACTCCCTCGAAGTTTGTAAAGCTACTTTAAATATGTTAACCCTTGCGGACATAGATCCGGAAGTTTCGGAAGAATTACAGAGCCGTATTAATGATATCGTGGCTCACATCGAAAATATGCAGGAAAAAATCGCCGGCATCATGCCCCATCTGCAACAAGCTGAAAGTGCTGATAATTTTGCGACGGGTAACTATTTCGAAAGTATCAATTTCGATGCCTTGCTAGATGGGTTCATAAGGATCGAAAATGTGACGCTCCAATGGCTAAAAAACCGTAAAAGCAGCTTTAATGAGGAGTCCTATAACCACATAAAACGCGCCATTAAAATATCGATGGAAGTGGCTTTAGGTCTAAAGCTCGTCACCATTATGGGGGCAGGAATCGGCGTATTTAGTTGTACGAGTTGTTGCGAAGTCGCATAAATGGAAAAGGCTAGATATGATTCTAAAATGATTCCATTATAAACATTGCTTTTTGGTTTTAGCTTTGCAGATTTACAAAGCGGTAAGGGGGAGTAGCTCAGTGGATAGAGCAGCGGTCTTCTAAACCGAAGGTCGAGGGTTCGAGTCTCTCTTCCCCCGCCACGGGTTATCCCTATGGTGTAAATTCCTTGTAATCTGCGCCGCTGCATTATCCCTGAAGTTTGCTTTAAATAAGCGATTTTCGGGGTATTTTAATTTTCTTCACTTTTACGGAGAGAATATACTTTTGGGGTAGTTTTGTGGTTTTCTGTCCTAAATTCTCTAAAGGCAAAGGACATGACCTAACGTTTTTTGGGTAATTTTTAAATGCTTCATTGATG